>JBCBEP010000150.1:0-7318 GCA_038528605.1 Pseudomonadota bacterium | reverse complement strand
TCATAGGCCCCACCGCTCCAAAGCCTGTAGGCCGCGAGCGGGAGCAGCGCCAGGGCCAACGCCACGGCCTCCAGCCGGGTATCCCGGCCCAGCACCACCGCGCCGAGCCGCGCGCCGATGGTGCCGCCAGCATCGAGGAAACGCCGCAGCCACCCGGCACCGATGATCGCCGCGCCGAAGAGCAGGGCGTATTCGTGGACGGCGAGGCCGAGGAACAGGACCCCGGCCGCCAGCACCCCACCGCGACCTGCCCCCTTCACCCGGCTCATGCTGAGATGCGCTGCCATGATCAGCAGAAAGACCGGCGCGAGCTGCAGCGGGAAGGCATGGGGCGGCAGGTGCGGCACCCCCACCGGGTGAAGCGCACACCAGGCAACGAAGGCGAGCGCGCCCGCGGCCAAGGCTGCACCGCGCGGCGCCCAGGCCCGTGCAAGCCACACGGCAAACACCGCCGCCACCCCGATATGCGCCAGCGCCAAGAAGAACCGCGCCACCGCGTTCCCGGCGAGCCACGATCCCAAAGCGTTCAGGGGGAAGATCGTCACGGCGCCGAGCCGGCCGTCCCGCTCCGCGATCTCGAAGCCCCAGAGGGCCGCGGGCCAGAACCCTTCGAGCGCCTTGCCGAGCCCCTCGAAATCGTCACCCGAAACCGTGAAGCCCGTGGTGAGCACAGGGATCTGCAGCGCTGCGAGACCGAGGAGGCAAAGCGCCGCTAACGCCGTCCGCCCCAGGCCCGGGCGGTCAGACACCAAAGAAATTCCGAAGAATGTCCGCATAGATCGTCGAGAGCCCGCGGATATCCTCGATCGCCACGCTCTCGTCCACGGCATGCATGCCCTGTCCCACGAGGCCGAATTCGACCACGGGGCACATGTCCTTGATGAAGCGCGCATCGGAAGTGCCGCCGCCGGTCGTGAGCAGGGGCGTCTCGAGACAGCGCTCGGTAATCGCCGCGATTACCACCTCCGCGGGGCCCGTGGGGGGCGTGTAGAAGGCCTCGCCCGATACCTCCCAGTCGATCTCCGCATGAAGGCCCGTGCCCTCGATCTCCGCCGCCGCGATCCCCTCGGCCCAGACGCGGATCTCGTCCGAACTCTTCGTGTCGTTGAAGCGGATGTTGAAGACCGCGCGCCCCGCGGCCGGGATCACGTTGCTGGCCGGGTTGCCCACATCGATGGAGGTGAGCGCCAGCGTCGAGGCCGGGAAATGGGTCGACCCGAAATCGAGCGGCGTTGCGTCGAGCCGGGCACAGATCCGCGCCAGCGCCGGCAGCGGGTTTTTGGCGTTCTCGGGATAGGCCGCATGCCCCTGCACGCCCTCCACCGTCAGCCGCCCGGTGATCGAGCCGCGCCGGCCGATTTTCACCTGGTCGCCAAGGCGCGCCAGCGAGGTCGGCTCGCCGACGAGGCAGAAATCCGCCCGCTCGTCATGCGCCGCCATCCAGTCGAGGATCGCCGCCGTCCCGTCCACCGCCGGCCCCTCCTCGTCCCCGGTTATCATCAGCACGATGGAGCCTTCTGGGGGCGTGGTGCGGATCACGGCAGCGGCGGCGGCCACGAAGGCCGCGACGCCAGACTTCATGTCGACGCTGCCGCGCCCAAAGATCCTCCCTTCCACCTCCTCGGCGGCAAAGGGCGGCACGCTCCAGGCGTCCTCGTCGCCGGGCGGCACCACATCCGTGTGCCCCGCAAAGGCGAAGACAGGCGCGGCCGTGCCCCAGCGGGCGTAGAGGTTCTCCACCCCGCCCCGGGCGATCCGCGTGCAGTGAAAGCCCAACGGCTCGAGATGGCGCTCGAGAAGCGCGATGGCCCCGCCCTCCTCCGGCGTCACGGACGGGCAGCGGACAAGCTCGGCGGTGAGCGCGACGGGATCGGTCATGACAGCATCCGTCAGTAGAGGGCAGCAGGGCGGCTTCGACGCCCCGCCTCCATCACAGGCCGCGCGCGGCAGCGCAACCCCGAAGGCCGGGCCGGGTCAAGGATCGCGCCAGCGACCGGCTGAGCCGGCCCATCCTTGACGCCGTCCGGCCTTCAATCACGCTGCGCGAGGTACCCCTGCGGCGCCTCCCAAGCCAAAACCACAGAACCCGGCCGCCATACCGACGCCCCGGTTCCGCCCCGCCCCCCGATGCAGCAGCGACCACAAACAAGCATCGCGCCGACCAGGCGCGATTCCGCTTGGCTCGGTCAGTCGGCGGCGTCGTCCTCTGCGGTGAAGGTGGTCATGGTCGCCACGATCACGGCGTTCTCCGCCAGGGCGCGGTCCATGAGCGCGGCCTCCGCCTCCACATCGACGGGGCCGAGCGGGTCCTGCCGCGTGCCCCAGCTTTCGACCTCGAGCGGCGCGAGCCCCGCCTCGCGCAGCACCTGCACGGTGGCGTCCACTGCTGCCTTCTCGTCCCTCGCCGCGCAGTAGCACACCAGCGCCGCCCCGGTGGCGCCCTCGGGCAACCCGTCCTCCTCCTTCCGGCCGATCTCGACCATCAGGATAAAAACCTCCTGGCCTGCCCCGTTCGCCTCATTCAGGGCGTCTTTAGTCACGCAAGAGCTCGTTGATCGAGGTCTTGGAGCGCGTGCGCTCATCCACGCGCTTCACGATCACCGCGCAGTAGAGCGAGGGCCCCGGCCGGCCGTCATCGAGCGGCTTCGCCCCGGTCGAGCCCGGAACCACGACCGAGTAGGGCGGCACCTCGCCCATGAAGGTCTCGCCCGTCGTCCGGTCGATGATCTTGGTCGACGCCCCGAGATAGACGCCCATGGAGAGGACCGAGCCCTCGCGCACGATCACGCCCTCGGCCACCTCCGAGCGCGCGCCGATGAAGCAGTTGTCCTCGATGATCACCGGCCCGGCCTGCAACGGCTCCAGCACCCCGCCGATGCCCGCGCCGCCCGAGATATGCACTTTCTTGCCGATCTGCGCGCAGGAGCCGACGGTCGCCCAGGTGTCCACCATCGTGCCGCTGTCCACATAGGCGCCGAGGTTCACGAAGCTCGGCATCAGCACCACGCCCGGCGCGATGAAGGCGGAGCGGCGCACGAAGGAGCCCGGCACGGCGCGGAAGCCCGCTGCGCGCCACTGATTGTCGCCCCAGCCGTCGAACTTCGAGGGCACCTTGTCCCACCAAGTCGCGCCGCCGGGGCCGCCCTCGATGGGCGTCATGTCGTTGAGGCGGAAGGAGAGAAGCACCGCCTTCTTCGCCCATTCGTTCACGCTCCAGGACCCGTCCGCCCCCTTCTCAGCCACCCGGGCCGAGCCGCCATCGAGGGCCAGAAGCGCGGTCTCCACCGCCTCGCGCGTCTCGCCTGCCGTCGCGCTGCTCACGGCATCGCGGTTCTCCCAGGCGGCTTCGATGGTGCTGATGAGCGACGGGTCGGTGGCGGTCATGGGCGGGCTCCCTCGATGGTTTCCGCAGGGCTCATAACGGCGCGGCGCGGGCGGCACAATGCGAGGCCGGCCTGCGAAGACCGCCTGCCCGCGCTCTCGCCGCGCGCCACGGGCCGCGCTAGGAAGATACCGCACCACAGGGAGCCTGCCGACGTGACGCGCGAGACCGACCGGAAACACCAGCCCCACCGCCTGTTCCCCTCGGCAGAGGCGGACAAGCGCCAGGCCACGCGTATCCCGCGCACGCCGCAGACCCTCTCGCCCACCTATCGCCTCGCCTTCGCCGACCCGGACTTCCTGGAGGCGGACGAGCTTCGCCCGGTGCGCCTCCAGCTCGAGCTCCTGAAGCCCGAAATGGCGCTCGATGCGGCGGGGATCGTCTCCACCGTGGTCATGTTCGGCGGCGCCCGCGTGCCGGCGCCCGGGCAGGACGTGCCGCCCGAGCGCGCCTGGATGGCCGGCTACTACGAGGAGGCGCGCCGTTTCGCCCGGCTCGCCGGCACCGCCTGCATGGCGCGCGAGGGTCGCGAACTGGTGGTGACCACCGGGGGCGGGCCGGGCGTGATGGAGGCCGGCAATCTCGGCGCGGCGGAGGCGGGCGCGCCCACCATGGGCCTCAACATCGTGCTGCCCCACGAGAACGCGCCCAACGCCCACATCACCCCGGAGCTTTCCTTCAACTTCCACTACTTCGCGGTACGGAAGTTCGTGTTCCTGCGCCGCGCGGCGGCCGTCGCGGTCTTCCCCGGCGGGTTCGGCACGCTCGACGAGCTTTTCGAGGTGCTGACCCTCATCCAGACCAAGCGGATGACCGCACTGCCCATCATCCTTTTCGGCCGCGACTTCTGGCAGCGGATCGTGGACTGGCAGGGGCTCGTCGAGGCGGGAACCATCGCGCCCGGCGATCTCGACCTCTTCCACATGGTCGAGACCGCGGAGGAGGGCTGGGCGCATGTGGAGGCAGCACTCGGCCTCACGCCGCCAGGTGTCACTCCGTCAGGCTGAGCTCGACCAGCAGCGTCCGCTGGCCCGGGTTGAAGTTGTCGTCCGAGAGGATCGTGAGCCGCGTCTCCGCCCCGTCGCGCGAGACGGCGATGGCCTCCATGTTGTCGATCCCGCTCTCGGGACCGAACCGTGCGAGTACACGCGTGGCGGCTGCGGCATCCGGCGCGAAGAGCGCGGCGAGCGGCATCGCCTCCACGAGAATGCTGACACCGATCGCACGGTCGAAATGGCGGCGGACAAGGTAGAGCGTGCCATCCGCCCCGATATCGGCACCGGTCACCCGATGAGGGCCCGGCAGGGCGAGGCGGCTCTCGATGGGGGCCGCACGGGATGCGACCCCGCCCTTGAGCAGGAAGACGGGGAAACCCTCCGCATCCGGGTCCTCGGCGATGGCGATGAGATCGCCGGGGGCCGCCCCCGCCCCGCTTTCGCCAGCGCCAGGTTCCGTGCCCGGCGGCACTGTCGCGAGCGCCTCGAGGCCGCCATTATGGGAAAGGCGCTGAAATGCCCGGTCCGCGCGGGTGAGGACGGCGCCGGCGGTGTCGCGGTACTCGATCCGGTGCTGGCGCTCGAAGGCGATGAGCACACCCTCACCGCCCAGGGCGAGCGCCTCCGCATCCGCCGCCTCACCGCTCAGGGCCCGCCCCGCATCGTCCGTGAGCGGGCGGTTCACCACCACGTGCAGCACACAGCCGGGCGCGCCGGGGCGGTAGAACCCGGCGATCTCCTGCCCCCGGTCTCCGATGGCGACGAAACCACGTTCGGCCCCCGGCGCCGGCTCCGCGCCCGCCCGGTTGGTCACCACGAGCCCCGAGAAGCCGCCGAAGGTCGGGTCGGGCGCGGTCAGCACCCAGGCGCCGACCATGCGCACGCCCTCGAGGGTATCTGGCGCCAGCGTCACCGGCTCGGCGGTGACGGCGAGCGCCGCGGGCTCCTCGCAGGCGGCGAAAGCGGCGCCAGGCAGGCCGGCGAGAACGCTGCAGAGGGCGGCGGCGAATGTGTGCCTCACCGGACGATCACACCGCATTGCGCGGGCAGGTCAGCCAGCGTGAGCTCGCCGCGTGGCTGCTGCTTGGGCGTGCCCGGCGCAGGGGCCGGGGCGGGCTCGAACCAGCTCGCCAGCTCCCGCCCGCAGCCATCGCCCGGCGGCGGCGGGGCCTGATCGCGGCAGCCGCCCGCCCGCGCATCGTCCGGGCAGTGGAGCCGCACGTGGAAATGCGCGTCGTGCCCCCACCAGGGGCGCACCTTGCGGAGCCAACCCCGGTCCGCGCCCGCAGGCTCCCCATTGCAGAGCGCGACCTTGATGGCCGGGTTCACGAAGATGCGCGCAACCGCCGGGTCCGATGCGGCGGCGCGGATGATCGCGTGGTGCCCTTCGGTCCAGAACCCGTTCACGTCGCGCCCGTTCGCGGCGACGACCCTGTGGCTCGAGATGCTCTCCCGCTCCGCCCGGCTGAGGACGCGAACCTCGGGCTTGCGCAACCAGATATCCACGTCGAGCCCGATCTGATGCGAGCGGTGGCCGGTCAGCATCGGGCCGCCGCGGGGTTGGCTGAGGTCGCCGACATAGAGCCGGGGCCAGCCGGCCGCCTGCACCTGCGCGCCGAGGCGCTTCACATAGGCGATCAGGTCGGGATGGCCCCAGTTCCGGTTCCGGCTGAGGCGCATGGCCTGCCAGGCGCGCCCGGTCTCGGCCAGCTGCTCGGCGCCAGCGAGGCAACCGTTCGAATAGGAGCCGATCGGGGCGGGGTCATGCTCGCTCGGCCCTGCATGCGCGCCGAAGGCGAATTTCGCGGGCTCGGCCGCGGCCGGCACCGCAAGTGCTGCCATGCCGCCGAAAAGGGCCCAGAGCGCCCCGCGCCGGGCCCATTGCGTGATACTGGTCATGCTCGTTCCCCAGAAGCCGAATTCCCTCGTGAGTATGCTCGGCTTGGGCGCGGGCGCAAAGCGGCTTTGGGCAGCCCGGGCCGAATTCGGCCCGAGCCCTGCGGCGCTGATCCGCTCAGTTGATGAGCACGACCTCGACCCGGCGGTTCTCCGCCCGTCCGGCATCCGTCGCATTCGTGGCGGCGGGCGCCACCGGGCCCACGCCCACGGCCACGACCCGGTCCGGCGCGATGTTCTGGCTCTCGATCACCCGGCCGCGCATCGCTGCCGACCGGCGCTCCGAGAGGCCCACATTGTAGTTGAAATCGCCGGTATTGTCCGTGTGCCCGACGATGGCGACGCGCATGGTCTGGTTGATGGCGAGCGCGTTGCCGAGGCGCGCGGCGGCCGCCAGACCATCCTCCGTCAGCGTGGCGCTGTCGAAATCAAAGAGCACGCCGCGCACCACCACCCGGCCATCGCTCTCGAGCGCGGCGGCGATGTCCTCGGGCGAGGCGGTCGCAAAATCGAAGGTTGCCGTCGTGCCGAGCAGCCCCGGCGTGCCGGACGACTCGCAGCCCGCGAGCACGAGGGCCGCCGTCAGAACGGCGATCGGTGCAATCTTGAATGTCATGCTGTCTTCTCCTCCGCTATCGGCAGTCCCTGAGCGTGCCGCTGCGGAAAGATGCGCCAAAATCAGCGCTGAGAGAAGACGCTCTACTGTCCATGGCCGAGTGTCATGGCTCTGCAAACAGTCAGCGGGCCGCTAGCTCGCGCCCGAGCGCCGTTCCGCCAGCGTTGCGCGCAAAGGTGCGAGGAAGCGCTCATCCGGGGGCTCGGAAAGGCGCAGCGCCTTGTTCTGATCTTGCGTGCCGAGCTTGGCTGTCGTGATCACCGCCGGGCCGCGATCCGTCGACGCCCTGACCTCCACACGCTCCAGCGCCCGCGGTGGCAGTTCCAGCAAATCGCCGGGTTCCATCCGGGTGATCTCGCCGAGCGTGAACTGCCCGAGCGGCACGGTGCCGCTCACCTTCACACCCGTCACCATCACCTGTCGGAGCAT
>JBCBEP010000149.1:0-7373 GCA_038528605.1 Pseudomonadota bacterium | reverse complement strand
TCGCCCGCAGCCGCGGCATCCTCGCCCAGGGCCGCGGTTCCGCCGCGAACTCCGTGACCTGCTACGCCCTCGGCATCACGGAGATCGCCCCCGAACGCATCACCATGGTGTTCGAACGCTTCGTCTCGGAGGCGCGCAACGAGCCGCCGGACATCGATGTCGACTTCGAGCACGAACGGCGCGAGGAGGTGATCCAGCACATCTACGAACGCTACGGGCGCGAACGCGCGGGCCTCACCGCCACCGTGATCCACTTCCGCTCCCGCGCCGCGATCCGCGAGGTGGGCCGCGCCATGGGCCTCTCCGAGGACGTCACCGCCGCCCTCTCGGGCCAGGTCTGGCACTGGTCGCGCGAGGCTATCCACGACCATCGGCTGCGCGAGATCGGCCTCGATCCCAGCGACCCCCGCCTCGGCCAGACCCTCGAACTCGTCGAACAGATCATCGGCTTCCCCCGGCATCTCAGCCAGCATGTGGGCGGCTTCGTGATCACCGCCGGCCGGCTTGACGAGCTCTGCCCCATCGAGAACGCGGCGATGGAGGGGCGCACGGTGATCGAATGGGACAAGGACGACATCGACGCCCTCGGCATCCTCAAGGTCGACGTGCTCGCCCTCGGCATGCTCACCTGCATGAGAAAGGCGCTCGACCTCCTCGCCCAGCACGAGGGCGAACGCTACACGCTCGCGACGCTGCCGAAGGAGGATCCCGCCGTCTACGACATGCTCTGCGCGGCGGACAGTCTCGGCGTCTTCCAGGTCGAGAGCCGTGCGCAGATGAACTTCCTGCCCCGCATGCGCCCCCGCTGCTTCTACGACCTCGTGATCGAGGTCGCCATCGTTCGCCCCGGCCCCATCCAGGGCGACATGGTCCACCCCTATCTCCGCCGCCGCTCCGGCGAGGAAGCGGTGACCTTCCCCTCCGAGGAACTGGGCGAGGTGCTGGGCAAGACCCTCGGCGTGCCGCTCTTTCAGGAGCAGGCCATGCGCATCGCCATCGTCGCCGCCGGCTTCACGCCGGACGAGGCCGACAGGCTCCGCCGCGCCCTCGCCACCTTCCGCCGCTCGGGCACCATCCACACCTTCCGCGAACGGTTCATCGAAGGCATGCTCGCCCGGGGCTACGAGCAGGATTTCGCGGAGCGCTGCTTCTCCCAGATCGAGGGCTTCGGCGAGTACGGCTTCCCCGAAAGCCATGCGGCGAGCTTCGCCCTCCTCGTCTACGCCTCCTCCTGGATGAAGCGGCATCACCCCGCGGTCTTCGCCTGCGCCCTTCTCAATTCCCAGCCCATGGGCTTCTACGCACCGGCCCAGATCGTGCGGGACGCGCGCGAGCATGGCGTCCAGATCCGCCCGGTCTCGATCAATGCCAGCTTCTGGGACTGTACGCTGGAGCGGGACACCAAGGGCCGCCTCGCGCTGCGCCTCGGCTTCCGGATGGTGAAGGGCCTGAAGGAGGAAGACGGGCAGTGGATCGCGGCTGCCCGCGGCAACGGCTACCCGGATATCGAGAGCCTGTGGCGCCGCGCCGGCATCGCCCGCGCCGCCGTCACCCGCCTCGCCGAGGCCGACGCCTTCGCCGAGGCGGGCGGTGCGGGCACCGAGCCGCCGACGGGCAGGCGCCATGCCCTCTGGCAGGCCCGCGGCCTCACCGGCGACGCGCCTCTGCCGCTCTTCGCCGAGGGCGAAGGGCTCGCCGAAGGCAGTGCCGACTTGCCCGCCGCAACCCTCGGCGAGGAGGTTGTAGCGGATTACCAGGCAACGCGGCTCTCCCTCCGCGCCCATCCCATGGCCCTTCTCCGCGCGAGATTGGAGGCCAATGCCTCCCAGAAGCCAGGCGCGCCATAACGCGCCGTCGAAGGCGGGTCCTGTGTCCAGGATGGCGCAGCCACCGCCGGAGGCGGCGCTCGCGGAGCGTCCTTGAGACGGGGCCGGCCTTCAGAACATGATGGCCAAAGCGCCCCTACGGCGCCTCCCCAGCCCTCTTCCGACGCCACGGCTCGGCCCGGCAAAGCCCTACGGAGAGGCAGACAGGCCTCATGCCGCAGTGCCCACCATCAAGCATCCCGGCGACCAGCCGGGATTCCGCTTGGCACGATCCGCAGCCTCCCTGCACGGCACTCAGGGCACGAGCCGAAGGAAGGACCAGGGCACGGGGCTCAACGGTCGGGGCCGCATCAGCCGGCGCATCCCGAGCGGCCTCCCCAGCGGCGTCCCCAGCGGCGTCCCGGGCGCGTGACCGAGTGCACCGTCCCGGCCGGCATCCCCGCTCCAGCGTCCCAGCTGATACGTCATCATCACCGCTTCGTCGTAATAGCTCATGGCTCTCTCCTCATGGATGGATGCCGCTGGACTACGCCGAGGCTCCTGACACGCCGCTGTCAGGAGGGCAGGGTTAGCTGTCAGGAGACCACCGACCGGCAGACCCGCCACGAGCAAAGCGAGGGAGGTCCGATGCGCCGTGCCACACGCCTCTTCGAGATCATTCAGGCCCTGCGCACCGCCCGGGGCCCGCTCACCGCCGAAGCGCTGGCCGAGCGCCTCGAAGTCTCGCCCCGCACGATCTACCGCGACATCGCGGCGCTCCAGGCCATGCGCACGCCCATCGAAGGCGCTGCGGGTCTAGGCTATGTCATGCGCCGTGGCTACGACCTGCCTGCGCTCAACTTCGACGAGGAGGAGATCGAGGCACTGCGGGTCGGCCTCACCCTCCTCGCCCGCACCGGCGACACCGCGCTCCAGCGCGCGGCAGGCCGCATCCGCACGAAGATCGATGCCCTCGGCGAGGCGGCGGACTGGCTGCAGGTCGCTCCCTACGGCGCGCCTTCCGATCAGGCGGCGATGGGCCCCGGCGCAGACACCACCCCGGCCGACGGGCCGGTGGCCATAGCCCAGTTGCGGGACGCGGTGCGCGACGCCCGCAAGCTGCGCCTCAGCTACCGCGACGGGGAGGGGCGGGAGACCGAGCGCACGGTCCGCCCCGTCGCGCTGGTCTATCATGTGGACTGCACCATGCTGGCTGCCTGGTGCGAGCTCCGCGAGGGCTTCCGGCATTTCCGGACGGACCGGCTGCTCGGCGTCGTCCGCGAGGAAGCGGGCTTCGCCGACCAGAGCGCCGCGCTCCGCGCCCTCTGGCTCGAGCGCAACCACTGGCTCCCAGCCTGACCTCATCTGTGCCGCGTGAGGGTCAGGCTGGCGCCGTCGCGATGTTCGCGCTAGGTTCCGGCTGACCAGAACGAGAAGCCTCTCATGCCCAGGACGCCACCACCGCTGATCACCTGCGCTGCGCTGGCCGAGCTCGGCGACCGGAGCATCGCGCGCATCGCGGGCCTCGTCATCACGCGCCAGCGGCCGGGCACGGCCTCGGGCGTCATCTTCCTCACGCTGGAGGACGAGACGGGCGTGGCCAATGTGGTGGTCTGGCCCAAGACCTATGAGCGCTTCCGCCGTGCGGTGATCGGCGGTCGGCTGCTGACCGTCACGGGCCTGCTCCAGCGCGAAGGCGCCGTGCGCCACTTGATCGCCTGGCGGATCGAGGACCGGTCGGGTCTGCTCGACGAGCTTGGTCTCGAGGACCCGCTGTCCTCGGAACGCGGAGACGAGGCGCGCCGGCCCGTGCCGCCGGAAAGCCGCAAGGCGCCGCGTGCAAAACCCCATACCAAGACCAGGGCCCGCCATCCGCGCGAGGAGGCCAAGACCCTTTTCCCCAGCCGCGACTTTCACTGAACGCCGGCACCCCTCCAGGCCGGGCCCATGGGGGCATCGAGCCCCCGCGTGCCCGCGGCCGGCTCCGCCGCCCGCCGCACCCGGACATGCCGGCCCGTCGCCCGCCGCAGGGCACCGTTAGCCGGGGGCGGGCTGGAGGGTGGGCGCGCTCGGCCGAAGGCCGGGCCGCGGGCGCCCGGAAGCCGCCCCACCCGCGGCCCCGGAGACGGCCTCCCCGGCTTGCTCCGATCCCCGGCCCCGCTATGCTCGCGGCAAAACAACAGCATAGGGAGGGGTCCATGCTTGGGCAGATGCAGGACTGGCCGCTGCGCGCGCACCGGGTCATAGACCATGCCGCGCGCTACCACGCCCGCCGGCCGGTGATCTCGCGCCTCCCCGAAAGCGGCGCCATCGCCCGCACGGATTGGGGAACGGTTCACGCGCGCGCCCGTCGCCTGGCAGACGCCTTCCGTCGGCTCGGCCTCCAACCCGGCGACGTGGTCGGCTGCATGGCCTGGAACACCGCCCGGCATCTCGAGGCCTGGTACGGCATTCCCGGGGCGGGCGGCGTGCTCCACACGCTGAACCCGCGCCTCGGCACGCCCGATCTCGACTACATCGCCAACCACGCTGGCAACCGCTGGCTCGTCTGCGACCCCGACCTCGCGCCCAAGATCGCAGCCCTCGCCCCGCTGGTACGCGGGCTCGCCGGCGTGGTGGTGCTTGGTCCGGAGGTGCCGGCGCCGCTCAAGGGTCTCGCCCTCGACACCCATGCGGCAGACGACCTCATCGCCGGCGGTGACGCGGCGGCGGGGTGGACGGCGGTGGACGAACGCGCGGCCTGCGGTATCTGCTACACCTCGGGCACGACCGGGAACCCGAAAGGCGTGGTCTACAGCCACCGCTCGAACGTGCTCCACGCCATGTCGATGATCCAGCCGGATATGCTCGGCCTCTCCTCCAACGACACGCTGATGCCGGTGGTGCCGCTCTTCCACGCCAATGGCTGGTCCGCCGGCTTCTCCGGGCCCATGGCGGGGGCCGCGATGGTGATGCCGGGCCGGGCGCTCGACCCGGCCTCGCTCTGCGAGATGTTCGACGAAGGCGTGACGATCACTGCGGCGGTCCCCACCGTCTGGCTCCCGCTCCTCGCGCATCTGCGCGCCACGGGCCGGCGCCTGCCGAAGCTCGAACGCGTCGTCATCGGCGGCTCGGCCTGCCCGCGCGCCGTCATCGAGGCCTTCCAGAACGATTACGGCGTCCGGGTGCTCCATGCCTGGGGGATGACCGAGACGTCCCCGCTCGGCTCCTTCGCCTCGCTCAAGCCTGAGGTGCGGGCCATGCCGCCCGAGCGCCAGCTCGACATGCAGGAGAGCGTGGGCCACCCGCCCTTCACTGTCGACCTCCGCGTGGTGGACGACGAGGGCGCCGAACTCGCGCGCGACGGGCAGACGCAAGGCAGGCTCCAGATCCGCGGGCCCGGCGTTGTCCAGCGCTATCTCGGCCATGAGACGGAGGCAGCGGATGCGGAGGGCTGGTTCGATACCGGCGATGCCGCCACGCTCGACGAGAGCGGCTACACGCGCATCACGGACCGCTTCAAGGACGTGATCAAATCCGGCGGCGAATGGATCAGCTCGATCGATCTCGAGAACGCAGCCGTCGCCCATCCGGACGTGGCTGAAGCCGCCGCCGTGGCCATGCCGCACCCCACCTGGGACGAACGGCCGGTGCTCGTCGTGGTGCCGCGCGAAGGGAAGATGCCCGACAAGCAAGGCCTCCTCGAGCTCCTCTCGAAGCGCTTTGCGAAGTGGCAGCTGCCGGACGAGATCCTGTTCGTGGAGGAACTGCCGCACACGGCGACGGGCAAGATCTCGAAGCGTGTCCTGCGGGAAGACCTCACCGCGGAGGGCTACGCCTTGCCGGACCTGCGCGACAAAGCGTGACCATCGACGGGCTTTCTCCGCAAACGCTGGTGACCCCCCTTCTCAAAGGTGCCATATTTTCAGGCGATAGGCGGGCGTATCGGGCGGAGGCGTGCGTGGTGTGAGCATGCCGAGCCTGACGGGTAAATGCGTGTTGCGATTTCCCAGAGGGCGCGGAGAAGGCGGGCGCGGCTTTGACGGACGAGACGAATGACGGGTTCGGCGGCGGCGGCCGCCCGGCCTGGGACCTCGAGCAGTACTCGGTCAAGGCGCGTCAGGAGCGCCGGGCCGAACGCCGCGAGGAGATCGCGGCGGCGGCGGCTCAAGGGGGTGGCGGCAAGACGTTCCATGACGAGTTCATCACCGAACAGGACGATGGTGACTGGCTTGCGCCTGCCGAAGGCAAGCAGCGCCCGCGCTTCGTCGAGTCCGGCACGATCTTCTGGATCGCCTTCATGGGCGCGATCTTCTCCGTCCTCACGGTGGGTCTTTATCGCTTCTGGATGCTGACGCGGCTCCGGCGCGCCTATGCGGGTTCGATCCGCGTCGATGGCGACCCGATCGAGTATACGGGCACCGGCTTCGAGAAGATGCTCGGCTTTCTGATCGCGGTCGCGCTGCTGGCCGTCTATCTCGGCATCGCCAACGTTCTGCTGATCTTCGCCGGCGTCGTTGCCCTCGATGCGGGCGCGCTCTTTGCGCCGGTCAGCCTCGTCGCGGTGCTGCCCTTCATCTTCTGGGCGCAGTATCGCGGGCAGCGCTACTTTCTCTCACGCCTGAACTGGCGCGGTATCCGCTTCGGGCTGGCAGGCGGCGCATGGGGCTACACGCTGCGCTCGCTGCTATGGTCGCTCGCGGCCATCCTGACGCTCGGCCTGCTCTACCCCTACCTGCATTTCCGCCAGGCCAAATACATCACGGACCGGAGCTTCTTCGGCTCGATCCCCATGAAGCAGGAGGGCAGCTGGCTCGGCCTTCTCGCCTACTGGATCTGGCTCTACATCTCGCTCGGCATGGTGTTCCTGGCCGCGTGGGGGCTGGCGGAGGAGATGAAGCTGCCGGAAGAGGGCATCAGCATTCTCCTCGTGGTCTTCGCGCCCTTCGCCCTGCTGCTCTTCTTCTTCATGCTCATGAACTACCAGATCGGGGCGTTCCGCTATCTCTGGGACAACCGGAAGATCGGCGCTGCCAGCCTCGAGAACGATGTGACAGTGGGCTCCGTCATCTGGGCCTACATCAAGGGCTCGTTCCTCGTGAGCTTCCTGACGATGCTCATCACGGTCATTGCCGGCATCGTCTTCGTCGGCGGCGGCGTTTTCGTCACCAACATGCTCGTTGGCGGCGGCGAGGGATCCGCGCTCCTCGGCCAGGAGCTGATGGGACTGTTGGAGAGCGAAACACCACCCTCGCCCGACCAGCTGATGGCACTCGCGCCCATCTTCGTGGGCATCGCGCTGACCTACTTCTTCCTCTTCGCCGCGTCCTTCGCCTTCGGGCAGAGCCTGATCACGCAGCCCATTCTGCGGCTGAAGGTTGAAGCGATGCTCATCCGCCGTCCCGAGGCCCTGCTCTCGGCCCAGCAGCGCGACCATGACCAGATGCGCGACGCCGGCGGGTTTGCCGACGCTCTCGGGATGGATGTGGGCGCCGGCTTCGGATGAGGACAGCGCTGGAGGAGTACGCCCGCCTCGAAGCCCCGGCGCGCTATTACGATGGCAAGTCACCGCGGGTCGAGCCGGTCGTC
>JBCBEP010000148.1:0-7410 GCA_038528605.1 Pseudomonadota bacterium | reverse complement strand
GGTGCGCCATGTGGGCGACCCGGTGGTGGCCATCATCGCCGAAAGCCTCGACGCCGCACGAGACGCCGCCGAGATGGTCGAGCTCGACATCGAGGACCTTCCGGCAGCCGTGAACATGGCCGACGCCATCAATGGCGGCGCGGCGGTGCATGATGAAGCGCCGGACAACATTTGCTTCGACTGGGGCTTCGTCGAGGAGAACAAGCAGGCGGTGGACGATGCCATCGCCAGCGCCGCGCATGTCACGAAGCTCGAGCTCGTGAACAACCGCCTCGTCGCAAACCCGATGGAGCCGCGCGTGGCCATCGGCGAGTATGACCGGGCGCGGGACGAGCACACGCTCTACACCACCTCGCAGAACCCGCACGTCATCCGGCTGCTAATGGGCGCCTTCGTGCTCTCGATCCCCGAGCACAAGCTGCGCGTGGTGGCCCCGGATGTGGGCGGCGGCTTCGGCTCGAAGATCTACCACTACGCCGAGGAAGCCTTCGTTACCTGGGCGGCGACGCAGCTTGCCAAGCCCGTGAAGTGGACCTCGACCCGCTCCGAGGCCTTCATGTCGGACGCGCAGGGCCGCGACCATGTGACGACCATCGAGCTCGCGATGGATGCGGAGCACAACTTCACGGCGCTCCGCTGCTCGACGCTGGCGAATATGGGGGCCTACCTTTCCACCTTCGCACCCTGCGTGCCGACCTGGCTGCATGGCACGCTGCTGGCGGGCAACTACAAGACGCCGCTGATCTACACCAATGTGAAGGCGGTCTTCACCAACACCGCGCCGGTCGATGCCTATCGCGGCGCGGGCCGGCCGGAGGCGACCTATCAGCTCGAGCGCGTGATCGACATGGCGGCGCGTGAGGTGGGCATGGACCCGGCGGCGCTGCGCCGGAAGAACTTCATCCCGACGGACGCGTTCCCGTACCAAACGCCCGTGGCCGTTCAGTACGATACGGGCGATTACGATGCGACGCTGACCAAGGCGATGGAGCTTGCGGACGTGGCCGGCTTCGAGGCGCGTCGGCAGGAGAGTGCCGCGCGCGGCAAGCTCCGCGGCCTCGGCGTTGCCTCCTATATCGAGGCCTGCGGGATCGCACCGTCGAGCCTTGTTGGCGCTCTCGGAGCGCGCGCTGGTCTCTACGAGGCCGCAACGGTGCGCGTGAACCCCACAGGATCGATCTCGGTCTTCACCGGCTCGCACTCCCACGGGCAGGGGCACGAGACGACCTTCGCGCAGGTGGTGGCCGAGATGCTCGGCTGCGACGAGGGCGCGGTCGATATCGTGCACGGAGACACCTCGAAGGTGCCCTTCGGCATGGGCACCTACGGCTCGCGCAGCCTCGCGGTCGGCGGCTCGGCCATCTACAAGTCGGTCGAGAAGATCATCGCGAAGGCGAAGAAGATCGCGGCGCACCTGCTCGAGGCCTCGGAGGCGGACATCACCTTCGAGAACGGGCAGTTCAGCGTGGCGGGTACGGACCGGACGCTGGCCTGGGGCGATGTGTGCCTGGCCGCCTACGTGCCGCACAAATACCCGATCGAGGAGCTGGAGCCGGGGCTCGAGGAGACCTCGTTCTACGACCCCGCAAACTTCACCTACCCCGCCGGCGCCTATGTAGCGGAGGTCGAGGTCGATCCCGAGACGGGCGTCACCACGGTGCTGAACTTCACCGCAGCGGATGATTTCGGGAACGTCGTGAACCCGATGATCGTGGAAGGCCAGGTGCATGGCGGGCTCGCCCAGGGCCTCGGCCAGGCGCTGATGGAGGCCTGCGTCTACGATGCGGACGGGCAGCTCCAGTCGGCCAGCTACATGGACTACGCCATGCCGCGCGCGGGCGACTTCCCGATGTTCACGGTCGACCATTCCTGCGTCACGCCCTGCACCCACAACCCGCTGGGCGTGAAGGGCTGCGGGGAAGCCGGGGCCATCGGCTCCCCGCCGGCGCTGGTGAACGCGGTGCTCGACGCCCTCAACAAGGGCGGCATTGCGGTGCCGCATATCGACATGCCGCTCTCTCCCCGCCGGGTCTGGGAGGCCATCGATGCGGCCCGCCCCGCCCAGGCGGCCGAGTAAAGCGACGAGAGTTCGGCCCCGGGCTTGACCCGGGGCCTCCTTCCCAGAAAGGCTGCGGCAGCCTGTCGCGCCAGATCTGAGACCATCCTCGGAGACCAGCCCATGTACGCCTTCGACTATGTCAAACCCACCAGCCTCGCCGACGCCGTCGCCGCCCTCGCCCAGGAAGACGCGCAGCCCATCGCCGGCGGCCAGACCCTGATCCCCACGCTGAAGCAGCGCCTTGCGATGCCCTCGAAGCTCGTCGACCTGACGGGGATCGAGGAGATCAAGGGGATCTGCGCGGCGGATGACGGCGGCATCGCCATTGGCGCCGGCACCACCCATGGCGAGGTGGC
This sequence comes from Pseudomonadota bacterium, assembly GCA_038528605.1. Taxonomy (GTDB): domain Bacteria; phylum Pseudomonadota; class Alphaproteobacteria; order Rhodobacterales; family Rhodobacteraceae; genus Thermohalobaculum. Next base: position 4,995 of record JBCBEP010000148.1, on the reverse strand, counting down.
AACGAACGAGATGGTGACCTCGAAAGTGCCGGGCCTCGCCTCGCTGGCCGGGCGCATCGGCGACCCGGCCGTGCGCAACCGCGGCACCATCGGCGGCAGCATCGCCAACAACGACCCCTCGGCCTGCTACCCGGCCGCGGCGCTGGCGCTCGGGGCGACGCTCAAGACCTCGACGGGCCGAGAGATCGGCGCGGACGACTTCTTCCAGGGCATGTTCGAGACCGCGCTGGAGGAAGGCGAGCTGTTGACGGCGGTTCATGTGCCGGTGCCGGAGGCGTCGGCCTATGAGAAGTTCGTGCAGCCGGCCTCGCATTTCGCCCTCGTCGGCGTCTTCGTGGCCAAGACCGCGGGCGGCGTGCGCGTGGCGGTGACGGGCGCATCGGAGGGCGGCGTCTTCCGCTGGACCGAGGCCGAGCACGCGCTGAGCGCGACTTTCAGCGCCGATGCCGTGGCCGGCTTAAAGGCGCCGGCGGACGGCATGATCGGCGACATCCACGGCACCCCGGCCTACCGCGCCCATCTCATCGGCGTCATGACCAAGCGCGCGGTGGCTAACGCCGCCTGATCTTCACAGCGTTCGATGAGCCCCGCCGCGGCCACCGCGGCGGGGCTTTTCGTTGGCAACCGATTGACCGGCAGCACGACAGCGGCTAGCCAGAACACATGCAGAACGCCCTTATCGGAATCGCTGGCGAGACACTGGAGGCGCGGGCGGCCGGTACGCTCTGGTGGCCGGCGGCGCGCCTGCTGGCGGTGGGGGATCTGCACCTCGGCAAGGCCCGTGCCATTGCCCGGCGGAACCAGGGCTTCCTGCCGCCCTATGCCGACGACGACACGCTTGCCCGGCTGGAGGCGGAGGTGGCAGCGCTTTCCCCCGCCACGATCCTCCTGCTGGGCGACAGTTTCGACGACCATCGCAGCGCGGCGGAGACGGGAGCGGCGATTGCCCCGGCCTTTGCGCGAATGGCCGAGGGGCGGCGCCTCCTCTGGATCGCGGGCAACCACGACCCCCATCCGGTGCCGGGCCTCCCCGGCGACGCGTTGGGCGAGTACCGGGCGGGCCCTCTCGCCTTTCGTCACATCGCGGCGGAGCAGACCCCGCCGCACGGCGAAGGCGAGATCTCGGCGCATTATCACCCGCAGGCGACGCTCTTCCGCCGGGGTGCGCGGCTCCGCCGCCGCTGCTTCCTGGCCTCCGAGAGCCGCGCAATCCTCCCCGCCTTCGGGACTTTCACGGGCGGCATGGATGCCTGCGACCCGGTGTTCGACGCGCTTCTCGGCCATCAGGCATCCGCCCTCATGATAGGCCGGCGCGTCACACGGGTACCGCGAGGCCGTCTCGGCGCCAACATGGGCGCGCGCGTAAGCACCCCAGCCTGATGGACCAGCCGAGCCGCCCCCTGCCCGAGCCGAGGGATCCCGACTGGGAGGAGCGGTTGCGCCACGGCTTCGGGGCACAGCGGTTCATGACGCTGCTTGGCGCGGAGCTCGGCAGCGTTGCGCCCGGCAGGGTGGAGATCCTTCTCCCCATCCACGACGATCTCGGCCAGCAGCATGGTTTCGTGCATGCCGGCGCGCTCTGGTCGATTGCCGACAGCGCGGCCGGCTTCGCCGCCCAGAGCCTGATGGGGCCGGAGGAGGGCGTGCTGACCGTGGAGCTCAAGATCAACCTTTTGAGCCCGGCCCACGGCACCGGTCTGCGGGCCATCGGCCGCATCGAACGCGCCGGGCGGCGGCTGACGGTCGGGCGCAGCGACGTCTACGCTCTCGAGGTGGACCAGCCCCAGCGTCATGTGGCGACCGCCTTAGGGACATTCCTGGCCGTTTTGGAAGACGACACCATGCGGCGCTAGGCTCCGCGCCCTGCGGCAGTCGTGCTCTTGCGCCCAGGCGGAAAAGTTTCGTAGCGCTACCGCGAACCGTTGCTGCCACACATCGAACAGATGACACAGGAATTGACTGGCCGCTGCCTTTGCGGCGCCGTGCACTTCACCATCGTGGGGCCCGTGAGTGCCCCGGTCGCCTGCCACTGCCGTGAATGCCAGCGCCAGAGCGGCGGGCTCTGGGTTGCAGTGACTGCCCCTGCCGACAACGTCACCATCGCGCGCGAGCGCCTTGCCTGGGTCAGCGTCAGCGCAAAGGCCCGACGCGGCTTCTGTCGGGACTGTGGCGGCTACCTCTTCAGGGAGCCCATCGGCGGCTCAACGATCGACATCTCCTATGGCGCCCTCGACGAGACGCACGGCCTCGCCCTCGCGGCCCACACCTACACCGAGGAAAGCCGCCTGCCCGAGGGCGACGGCGTGCCTCGGCACCATGGAGAGGGCCCCGAGGAGGCCGCCTGACCGCCGGCTACCGCCCGCGGACCGGGCGTGGGCATGGGCGTGGGCGAGGGGGCGCGGCCAGAAGGTAGATCGCTCCAAAGGTCAGCCCGCTCAGCGGGGCGTAGAACGCCCCTGCCGCCCAGTAGGCGTAGGCGCTGTCGGTACCGTGCCCAAGCGAGCCCCACGGCTCGAGGACAATCATCGTGACCAGAAGCGCCAGAGGCGAGAACAGGTTCGCGACGAAGCCGAGCGCCGCGAAATGCAGCACATTCATCCTGATCCCGCGGCGCAGCATGGCACGGATGCCGAACCAGGCGATGGGCCCACCCGCCAGGAAATAGGCCGGCAGCGAGAATAGCGCAAAGAGGCTGAGCAGGATCGGGAAACCGAGGCCACCCAGCAGGAACGGCGTGAGCACGAGCGCCACCCCGAAGGCCCATGCATCGGGCCTCAGCCCTGCGCGGGACGCTGCCGGCGCCGGTAACTTCCGAGGCCCGGCATCCCGCAGCCAGGGCTGGGCACGGCCGGACGCGACACAGCTTCTTGTAGTAACGATCGTTTCAGTCATCTCTGAAAGTCCTCCGCAAATTTTTTCAGCCGGCCTTCGGGAGATACCGGCTGACCGCGCCGCCGGCCTTCAGTAGTGCAAGCTGCGCGCCGCGGGGCAGACGGTTCACTTCCCGGTACCAGGCATCGAAGAGACGCATGGTCTCGAGCATCTCCGTCAGGCGTTTGCGCACCTCCTCGGGCGTCTCCCCGTCCGTCTCGGAGGCCGCGATCACGGTCTCGAGCGCTGCCATGGTGGGCGTAAACTCGCGCTCCCGCCGCCCCTCGACCACCGCCTTCACGAGGTCGAAGAGATCGTGGATGGTAGTGAAGTGGTCTCGCCGGTCGCCCAGCTCGCGGCTGATCTTCACGAGCTTCCAGCCCTGCAGCTCCCGAATGGCGCCCGACACGTTGGAGCGGGCGATGCTCAGCGTCTCGGCAATCTCGTCCGCCGGCAGGGGCTTCGGGCTCACGAACAGGAGCGCATGCACCTGGGCGACCGAGCGGTTGACGCCCCAGCGCGCGCCCATCTCGCCCCAGTGGAGGATGAAGTCCCGCATTGCCGGTGTGAGATGCATGGAGCGCTCCATATTTCAGTCATGACTGAAAATACAGCACAGCATCGCCGTGTCAAGCGCCACCGCCCACCCAAACGCAAATGGGCGGGCGCGGCTGGCGGGCGGGCCGCTGAGGTCGCGGAGCGGCCGAAGCCGGGGCGTCCGTCAGCCCGCCCGCATCATCAGGCGGTAAGGCCCTCGGGCTCGGGCAGGCCGTTCGCGCGGCAGCAGGCGGTGAGGGTGTTGGCGAGAAGGCAGGCGATGGTCATCGGCCCCACACCGCCGGGCACGGGCGTGATCGCGCCCGCCACCGCGGCGCAGGCGTCATAGGCACAGTCGCCCACGATCCGCGTCTTGCCCTCGCCCTTTTCGGGCGCGGGGATGCGGTTGATACCCACATCGATCACCACGGCGCCGGGCTTCACATACTCCGCCGTCACCATCTCGGGCCGGCCAACAGCGGCGACCAGGATGTCGGCCTGCCGGCAGATCGCGGGCAGGTCCTGCGTCCGGCTATGCGCCACCGTCACCGTGCAGCTGTCCTTCAGCAGCAGGTTGAACATCGGCTTGCCCACGATGTTCGAGCGGCCGAGCACCACGGCGGACTTGCCCGAGAGCGAGCCGAAATGGTCCCGCAGGAGCATCAGGCAGCCGAGCGGCGTGCAGGGCACCATCGCCTTCTGGCCCGTACCGAGGAGACCGACATTCGAGATCGTGAAGCCGTCCACGTCTTTCTCGGGCAGAATGGTGTTGATCACCTTCTCACCGTCGATGTGCTTCGGCAGGGGCAGCTGCACCAGGATGCCGTGCACGGCGGGGTCGCTATTGAGCTCGCCCACGATGCGCAGCAGCTCCTCCTCGGAGGTATCCGCATCGAGCTTGTGCTCGATCGAGTTCATGCCGGCTTCGACCGTCTGCTTGCCCTTGTTGCGCACATAAACCTGGGAGGCCGGGTCCTCGCCCACCAGCACCACGGCGAGGCCGGGCGTGATGCCATGCGTCTCCTTCAGCGTCGCCACATGCTCACCGACCTGCGCGCGGACCCGCGCCGCGAAGGCCTTCCCGTCGATCACCGTTGCCGCCATGGCCGTCCCTCCTGTTTTTCTGCTGGTCCGCCTGCTAGCGGGGGCCGACCGCCCGGTCCAGCCAAGCCGCGACGAACGGGCGCGCTTTTGCGCCCGGCGGAACCGGGCAGGCGCTTGCCGAGGGTCTTCACGCAGGCGATGGCGGGTGAAACTCCACCACCTGCACATCGCAGTCGAGCGTGATGGCCGGGTAGTGCTCGCGCATGCCCGCCAGCATCACCGCATCGGGCCAGTCGACCTCGCGGCCGAGGAAGGCGGCCGCCTCACGCAGCGGAATCCACGTCACGCGCCACACCTCGACGGTGATCACGGAAGGCGGATCGGCGCAGACGAGGCGCAGCGGGCCCGGTCGGATCGCACCCTCGCCCCATCGGATGGTCGAACGCTTCGACCCGTTCGCCACCGCCGGGACGAGGCGGGCGACGATGTCGAGCGTCTGCATCCGCCGCCTCCCGCCCCCGTCTCCTACGCCCGTCACCCGCC
>JBCBEP010000147.1:0-7438 GCA_038528605.1 Pseudomonadota bacterium | reverse complement strand
GTCAGTCGTCCTTGCGGAAGTACTTCTTGTCGCGGGGCTTGCCGTCCCAGCCGGTTTTGCGGGGCGGGCGGTCGTCGCGGTCGCCCCCACGGTCGTTCCGGTCGTTCCAGCCGCCGCGATGGCCGCCGCGGTCGTCGCGGTCGCCGCCGCGGTCATGGCCGCGGAAGCCACCCCGGTCTCCCCCGCGATCGCCGCCACGGTCGTTGTTCCACCCGCCGCGGTGGCCACGGTCCTCGCGGTCGCCGCCGCGATCGTTGTTCCAGCCGCCGCGATGGCCCCCACGGTCGCCGCCCCGGTCGTCCCCGCGGTGCTCCCACTTGTTGAGGAGGCGCAGATCGAACCGCTCCCGGCCCACCTGGCCTTCGTGGCACCAAACCACCGCCACTTCGCCCTCTTCCACGGCCTCGACGCACATGCGCATGGAGCCCGACTTCAGGACCACCAGGTCCCCGATCTCATATTCACTTGCCATTTCTAGCCCTTACCCGGGCGGTCCTTTCCAGTAAGCCCGGGCCTGGTCTCCTCCAGGCGGGGCCGTCAGATCTCGGTGCCGAGCGCCTCGGCGACCGTAAAGATGTCCTTATCGCCGCGCCCGCACATGTTCATGACCAGGAGGTGGTCCGACGGCAGCGTGGGCGCGAGCCTCGCCACATGGGCGAGCGCGTGGGACGGTTCAAGTGCGGGGATGATCCCTTCCGTGCGGCAGAGCATCTGGAAGGCTTCCAGCGCCTCGTCGTCGGTGGCGTGCACATACTCCACCCGGCCCATCTCGTGCAACCAGGCATGTTCGGGGCCGATGCCGGGGTAATCGAGGCCTGCCGAGATCGAGTGCCCCTCGATGATCTGCCCGTCCTCGTCCTGCAGCAGATAAGTGCGGTTCCCATGCAGCACGCCGGGCCGCCCGCCATTGAGGGACGCCGCATGCTCCAGCCGGTCGTCCACGCCGTGCCCGCCGGCCTCCACGCCGATAATGCGCACCTCGCGGTCGTCGAGGAACGGGTGGAAGAGCCCCATGGCGTTGGACCCGCCGCCGATGCAGGCGACCAGGCTGTCCGGCAGCCGGCCCTCGGCCTCCATGATCTGGGCCTTGGTCTCCTTGCCGATGATCGATTGGAAGTCGCGCACCATGGCCGGGTAGGGGTGGGGACCTGCAACCGTACCGATGCAGTAGAACGTGTCCTCCACGTTCGTGACCCAGTCCCGAAGCGCCTCGTTCATCGCGTCCTTCAGCGTCGCGCGGCCCGAGGTGACGGGCACGACCTTCGCGCCGAGAAGGCGCATTCGGAACACGTTCGGCCGCTGGCGTTCAACATCGGTTGCGCCCATGAAGACGATGCATTCGAGGCCGAACTTCGCGCAGACCGTCGCCGTCGCCACGCCGTGCTGGCCCGCCCCCGTCTCCGCGATGATGCGCTTCTTGCCCATGCGCCGGGCGAGCAGGATCTGGCCGAGCACGTTGTTGATCTTGTGCGCGCCGGTGTGGTTCAGCTCGTCGCGCTTGAGGTAGATCTTGGCGCCGCCGAGTTCCTCGGTCAGCCGCGGGGCGAAGTAGAGCGGGCTCGGCCGGCCCACATAGTGCTTCCAGAGATCGTCCATCTCGGCCCAGAAGGCGGGGTCATCCTTCGCCTTCGTGTACTCCGCCTCGAGGTCGAGGATGAGGGGCATGAGCGTCTCGCTCACGAAGCGGCCGCCGAAAAGGCCGAAGCGGCCTTTCTCGTCCGGCCCGGTGCGGAAGCTGTTTGGCGCGGTCTCGTTCATTGGTCGTTCTCCCGAATCTGCGACCCTGATTACGGGTAGGGCGGGTCGTTGTCGATAAAGGCCGCCTTTGCCGAGTGGTCGCAGGGGAGAGGGGCAGAACCCCGGGCGCCTTGTGCACGGCCATGACGGGCAACCCTGCAGCACCCTTGACGCTGAGTTGCCGCTGGAACCGTCCTCCGCCTGCCGCACCTTCTATGCGGTATCGCAGCAGCATCCGGGGGGACCACCCGATGGACAAGTCGACATCCAAGAACAGCGGCCCGCAGCTCACCATGAAGGAGCTGCAGGCCCAGCTCGACGCGGTGAACGAGGACCTGCGCATCCTCGCCCAGATGGCCGGGCAGAAGGCGCGGGGAGAGGCTTCGGCCATGCGGGCCGAGGCCGAAGAGAAGCTTTCCGAGCTTTCCGAGGAAGCTCGCGCCGCATTCTATGCCGCGCGGGACGGCCTTGGCGAACAGGGCCGCGCCGCCTACGCCAGAGGCGAGGAAGTCTTCGGCGAGTTCGAAGAAACCATCCGGCGCAACCCGCTCGCCGCCATCGGCATCGCAGCGGCGGCAGGCTGGCTCATCGGCCAGATGACCCGGCGATGATCCGCACGCTGGGCGTGGCGGCCGATCTGGCGGGCCAGGTTGAGGCTGGCGCGCGGGCGCGGGCTGAGCAGCAGATGAAGCGCATGGGTCTGAAGATCGCAGCGGGTATCCTCGCCGGCGGTGCACTAGTCTTCTTCTCCGTTGCCTTCATCGCGGGGCTCGGCCCGGCGCTCGGCTACGGCATGGCGGCCCTCATCGTCGGCATCGCCTGGCTCACGGTCGCCATCGGCTTGCTGGTCGCCGTGATGGTCGCCTATCGCGAGCCTCGCCGGCCGATGGTGCCGCCCCACGCCGCCGAGGAGATGCTGGGCGCGCTCGCCGCGGATTTCGGGCGCAACAGCCAGGTTCTGACACTGGCGGCTCTCGTTGCGGGCATCGTGGCCGCGCGCAACCGCTGACGAAGCGCTCCTTGTGCCCGCCAAGAACGCGATGCGGAGCGCAGCGACCAGCATCGACGAAAGGAGAATGTTCGCTTATTGTTCATGCCCCGCAGTCTATGCTGACGTGGGTGGGCGCGGGCGATGGGAGGCGGTTCAGAGGGCCCGTTTCATGCCCTCATGCGTCGCCTCGAAGCCCAATGCTTCATAGAAGCGGCGGGCATCGTCCCGCGTTTTGTCGGTGGTGAGCTGAACGAGACCGCAGCCGGCCGCGCGGGCGCGCTCGATGGCCGCCTCCATCAGCGCGCGGCCGAGCCCGCTGCCGCGTGCCGCCGCGGCGATCCGCACGCTCTCGATCTGTGCCCGCGCCATCCCGCGCCGGGAGAGGCCATGGATCACCGTGAGCTGCAGACACCCCAGGAGCCCGCCATCCGCTGCCGAGGCCACCAGATAGGTATTGCCGTCCTGCCGGGTCATCGCCTCGAAGGCGGCCGCGTAGGCTGGGTCCCCGGGTGCTTCCCGTGTCTGCCCCAGCGCGTCGTCGGCGAGGAGGGCGACGATTGCGGGCACATCCGCCGCCACCGCCTCGCGAATTCTCATCAGCGCAACGCCGAGAGAAAGGCGCGCATTCGCTCGGGGTCCTTCACCCCCGGCGCGCTCTCGAGGCCGCTCGAGACATCAAGCTGGCGCGCGCCCGTCCGGGCCACTGCTTCTGCGGCGTTCTCCGGCGTCAGGCCGCCTGCCAGCATCCACGGGATCGGCATGCGCCGCCCGGCGATCAGCGACCAGTCGAAGGCCAGCCCGTTCCCCCCGGGAATGGCCGAGCCCTTCGGCGCCTTAGCATCGATCAGAAGCTGGTCAGCCGCATGTGAGTAGGCATCGATCGCTTCCAGATCCGCCGCCTCGCGAACGCCGATCGCCTTCATGACCGGCAGCCCGTAACGCGCTTGCACCTCTCCAACTCGTGACGGCGTCTCAGATCCGTGGAGCTGAAGCATGTCGAGCGGCACACCTTCGAGCACCGCGTCCAGAAGCGCGTCATCCGGATCGACGAAGAGGCCGACCTTCACCACGCCGGGCGGTGCGGCGAGCGCCGCGTCGCGCGCTTGCGCCGGGGTAAGCGCGCGAGGCGATGGCGGGAAGAAAACAAAGCCCACATAGGCAGCGCCCGCCGCCGCAGCGGCTTCCACCCCCGCCGCATCCCTGAGCCCGCAGATCTTGACGTGCACAGGCGCGCCCGGCGCCTTCTTTGGGCTGCCGAGATCGGGCGGCAATGTAGGGTCCGGCAGGCTCATGGCGGTCATGCTCGCGTCACGCTTCGCTGCCCCGCTAGGGCAGAGGATGGCAAGCGGTCAAGGGGCGCGCCCGAGAGGTGCCGCCGCGCCTACTGCGCAGCGATCCGTGGCAGGTCTTCCTTGGGGTCGGAGAGTTTCGACTTGAGGCGCGCGTTCTCCGCCCGCAGCGCCTGGATCTCGCGGCCGCGGTTGTCGCGCTCGCGCCGGTGCTTGCCTTCGCGCATCCACTCGAAGATCTCGCCGATCACGAAGCCCACGAGCATCGCGGCGAGGATCACCACCGAGAGCGGCAGCGAGACCAGCGGATCGGACGTGGCGCCCGCCTCGGGGATGGACATCCCCTCCGGAACAAGGCGCAACGGCACGAACTGCATGTTCGCCACGCCGACGACGACGAGGACCACGCAGATGGTCAAGAGCACGGCAATCTTGATGATGCGCAGGATAAACATGGCTGTCCTCTCCCCGCCGAGCCAGCCCGGCGCTCACTGCACCGCCGAGCGCTCCCGGCGACTGCTGACTATCCCTGCCTCTGTGTAGCCGGTTGAGCCGGCATGTCTACCGGCTGGTAACGCGTATGAACGCTCGGGGAGAGGGGCGCCGGGTGGGCGGCGCCCTGTAGGCTCAAGCGGCGCCGTTGTTCATACGCTCGCGCATGTCCTTGCCAGCCTTGAAGAACGGCACTTTCTTCTCGGGAACCGGCACGGCCTCGCCGGTACGCGGGTTGCGGCCCGTGCGGGCGTCGCGGACCTTCACGGAAAAGGCGCCGAAGCCGCGCAGTTCCACGCGGTCGCCCCGGGCGAGGGCAGAGGTGATCTCTTCAAAGACGGTCGAGACGATCTTCTCGACGTCGCGCTGGTAGAGATGCGGATTTTCCTCGGCGATCTTCTGGATAAGCTCTGACTTGATCATGGTAGACCTCCCTGTCGCTCGTTGCTTTGTTTATGCGACTGAAAAATAATGTTCCGCAGGGGCGACTGGTGCGTCAAGGCGCCCCCGCAGGAAATCAGTACATGATGGCATACAGTTTCGGGCCGGGACCGAGGCGCGGAGCCACATCCCGCCAGTCGGGAGCGTAGAGGCCAAGCTCAATGGCGCTGCCTTCGATCAGCCGGAGCAGCAGCGACGGGTCCGGCTTTCGCCAATCCCGGTCGACCACCTTGGTATCGGCGGGAATTTCGTGCTCGGCGGCAAGCCAGGCCTTCGCGGTTTCCTCGTCGCCCAGCGCGTCGATGAGGCCAAGCTCGAGCGCCATCCGGCCGGTAAAGGCGCGGCCGTCGGCCACCTCAGCGAGCGCAGGCTCGCCGAGACCCCGACGCTCCGCCACAAGCCCGCGGAACCAGCCAAACGTATCGTCGATGAGGATCTGCTGTGCGGCCACGGCGCCCTCGGCAGGCTCGGTCAGGAAGCCGGGCTCGGCCTTCAGCGGGGTCGACTTCACCTTGAAGACGTCGACGCCGTTCTCCTCGAGCAGCCGGGCGATATTCGGCGCTTCCGCTACGACGCCGATGGAGCCGGTAAGCGTGTTGCCGAGCGCCACGATATGGTCCGCCGCAAGGGCGGTGATGTAGCCGCCTGAGGCCGCGGCTTCGACCATGACGGCAACCACCGGCTTCTTCTCCCCCACCGCGCGCAGCCCTTCGTAAAGCGCCTCGCTGCCTGCAATCGTGCCGCCGGGGCTGTTGATGCGTACGATCAGCGCCTTGACCGCCTTATCCTCCGCGATCTTCGCGAGCTCCTCGTCCCGGTCGAAATCGGAGGAGATGATCCCGTCTATCTTGATGCGGGCGATGTTGTCGCTGGAGGTCGGCCCGCTGCTCGAGGTGCCGCGGATGCTCGCGATGCCGACCACAATGGCGCCTACTACCGCGACGATTGCGAGGATGCGCCAAAGCGCCAGCCGCCGCCGCATCTGCCGCCGCTCGATGATCAAATCCGCTGTTGCCGCCATTATTCGCTCCCTCCGCGTTCCGAGCGCTCTCTACCGCAAAGCGCGACGGACCGGAATGCGCACATTCCGCGACGAACTGCGCCGGTGATCTGCAACGATGGAAGGGGTGGCTGCGTGGACCCTTCGGACATCAAACCGAACCACGCTGGCGCCCTCCGCTGAGATTGTAAGGCATGGTTGGAGTCAGAAGGGCGCGGAGATCGCTCTCCGCGCCCTTCGATGTTCGCAGTGTGGCAGAGGGATCAGTCGTTGCCCTGCTGCTGCTTGAGGGCGGCGCCCAGGATGTCGCCGAGCGACGCGCCGCTGTCGGACGAGCCGTACTGCTCGACGGCTTCCTTCTCCTCGGCGATCTCGCGAGCCTTGATCGAGACGTTGAGGCGGCGGGCCGCCTTGTCGATCGCCGTGATGCGCGCGTCGATCCGGTCACCGACCGAGAAACGCTCGGGGCGCTGCTCGGCACGGTCGCGGCTGAGGTCGGAGCGGCGGATGAAGGCCTTCATGCCCTCGACCTCGACCTCGATGCCGCCATCCTCGATGGCGCTCACGGTGCAGGTGACGACCGCGCCGCGCTTGAGGCCCTGGGTGGCCTCCGCGAACGGGTCCCCGCCCAGCTGCTTGATGCCGAGCGAGATGCGCTCCTTCTCGGTATCCACGTCGAGCACGACCGCGCGGACCATGTCGCCCTTCTTGAAATCCTGGATCGCGTCCTCGCCGGAGCGGTCCCAGGAGATGTCGGAGAGGTGGACCATGCCGTCGATATCGCCCTCGAGGCCGATGAAGAGGCCGAACTCGGTGATGTTCTTGACCTCGCCCTCGACTTCCGTGCCGGCCGGGAACTGCTCGGCGAAGGTGTCCCAGGGGTTGCCCATGCACTGCTTCAGGCCGAGCGAGACGCGGCGCTTCACCTGGTCCACGTCGAGCACCATCACCTCGACCTCCTGGGAGGTGGAGACGATCTTGCCCGGATGGACGTTCTTCTTCGTCCAGCTCATTTCGGAGACGTGGACGAGACCCTCGACCCCCGGCTCGAGCTCCACGAAGGCGCCGTAGTCGGTGATGTTGGTGACACGGCCGGTCCATTTGGAGCCGTTCGGGTACTTCGCCGCCACGCTCTCCCACGGATCGGCCATGAGCTGCTTCATACCGAGCGAGATGCGCTGCGTGTCCTTGTTCACCTTGATGACCTGGACCTTGATGGTCTCGCCGATGGTGAGGATCTCGGACGGGTGGTTCACACGGCGCCAGGCCATGTCGGTCACGTGCAGGAGGCCGTCGACGCCGCCGAGGTCCACGAAGGCACCGTAATCGGTGACGTTCTTGACCACACCGTCGACGATGTCGCCTTCCTTGAGGCGGGCGACGATCTCGGCCCGCTGCTCGGCGCGGCTCTCTTCGAGCACGGCGCGGCGGGAGACGACGATGTTGCCGCGGCGGCGGTCCATCTTGAGGATCTGGAAGGGCTGCGGC
>JBCBEP010000146.1:0-7492 GCA_038528605.1 Pseudomonadota bacterium | reverse complement strand
CGAGCGGCACGGTGCCGCTCACCTTCACACCCGTCACCATCACCTGTCGGAGCATGTGATCGGCCCAGACCCCACGGTTACTGTCTCCACCCGTCTGGGCATTGATCAGGTCCTTCTTCAGGGGCTCCAGCGTGGAGACGGGGACGACGAAGTCCAGCCCCGCCCCGCGCTTGTCCCCGGTCACGTGGTAGTTGAGCTTGATCACAAAGATCTCGGAATTGTCCGGCGCGATGCGAACCATGCCGGGCTGCTGCTCGAAGCGCGAGCGCTTGGCGAGCCCGATGGCGGAACTGCCGCAAAGCTCGATGATCGCCTCTTCGAAACACCGCGCCACAAGGTCGACGAACCGGCCATAGATCGAAAGATCGATCGCCGTCAGCGAGCGTGCAAAGTTCGATTCCTCGAACGACCCGTCCCCGCCGAGATAGATATCGAGCACTTTGCCGAGAAGGCGCGGGTGCGCCTTCATGAGGCCGGTGCCGTTCTTCTCCGAAAAGCTGAGGAGGTAGATGGCCGAGGGAGCATGGAGGCTCCGCAGATAGTCCCCATGCCGCATCACCTCGTAGCCAAAGACCGAGACGTCGATCCCCGGGCGCAGCTCCACCCGCGTCCGCGTCGCGGCGATGGACGCGAAGGTGTGGCAGAGCGGATCCATCGGCGGAAAGCCAGCGAGGCGCATTTTCGGCCCGCGCAGTTTCCGCGCCAGCACGCCGTTGCCCATCGAGCCGCTCATTCCCCGCCCCGCATCCCGCTTCTGCTGCCCGCCTTCTACGGCGCAAAGCTTGCGGATCGCTGAAGCCCGCGGCGCCCGTTCGCCGCTAACCCGGCCCTTACCTGCCTCGCGCAAGCTGGCGTGGAGTGTCGACTAGCGGGGGGCGGATCATGGCGCAGGGAAACGGCGGGGGCGGCCTCGTCATCAAACGGCCGAAGAAGGTGGTGGATGGCGAGCACCATTCCTCCGCCTGGAAGGTCGCGTATGCGGACTTTGCGACGGCGATGATGGCGTTCTTTCTGCTTCTCTGGCTGCTGAACGCCACGTCGGACGAGCAGCGCCAGGGCCTTGCGGACTATTTCGACCCCGCGATCCCGCTCAGCCCGGTCTCTGGCGGCGGGGACGGCATGCTGGGCGGCAGCGACCCGCTGACAGCGGAACGGCTCGCCGGCAACGCGCCCGAAGGGACGCGCGCCGATCCGCGGGATGTGGACCCGGGCAGGAACCGTGGGCCCGAAGCTTCGTCCGCCCCCGGCATTGTCAGACCCGGCCTTGCACCGGAACGCGCCGCGGGACCGCAGCCGGGGGTCCCGCGGCAGGGCGGTCCGGGCCGCGCGGATGGCAGCGCCCCGCAGATGCCGGAGGGCGAGGAGGCCATGGCGGGCGCGCGCAGCGCCCTCGAAAGCGCGCTCGAGAGCGCGGCGGATGCCCCCGCCACTGCCGGCGAGCACCTTGCCCTCAGCCTGGAGGAGGACGGCCTCGTGATCGAGATCGTGGACATCGCGGGGGAGCCGCTCTTCGCCTCCGCCTCCGCCACACCGGAGCCCGTGCTGGTGGATCTTCTGCGCCTCGTGGCGGAGGTTCTGGGCGACACCGCCAATCCGCTCGAGGTGATCGGCCATACGGATGCGCGCCCTTTCGAGGCCGGCGGCTACACCAACTGGGAGCTGAGCGCGGACCGTGCGAACGCCGCGCGCCGCTTGCTTGTGGCGGCAGGGCTGCCGGCAGGCCGCTTCACCGGCGTCATCGGCCGGGCGGACAGCGAGCCGCGGGGAGACGACCCCTTCGCCGACGAAAACCGGCGCATCGCGATCAAACTCTTAACCATGCGCCCTTAGGCGATCTTAAGCCCGGGGGTGGCAGGACTGCGCGGAAGGAGCTGCGCCCCCTCCCATCCCGGGCGCCCAGAAGGAGATGAGCCCTTGACCCTTTCCTCGTCGCTCAGCGCCGGCGTCGCCGGTCTGCAGGCCAATGCCACGCGCCTCGCCGTGATCTCGGACAACATCGCCAACTCGCAAACCGCGGGCTACCGCCGCGGGGAGGTGGACTTCAACGCACTCGTCATTCCGGGCGAGCAGCGCAGCACCTATTCCGCGGGCGGCGTTCTCGCGAGCACCTATCGCGAAGTCGGCACCTCCGGCACCCTGATCGCCTCGTCGAGCGCCACGGATATCGCCGTCTCGGGCCGCGGCTTCCTGCCGGTCACCACCGAGGCCGGCGTGAACCAGCCCGCGGCGCAGCGCCCCTTCCTCCTCACCGCCACGGGCGGCTTCGAGCGGAGCGCGGAGGGCTTTCTGCAGACACGCTCGGGCCTCGTGCTGACCGGCTGGCCAACGGACGGGGACGGCGACCTTCTTGGCAATGTGGTGCGGGACAGCCCGGCGGATCTCCAGCCGATCCAGCTCACCCCCTTCCTGACCACGGCGGACCCGACGACGGAGGCGGAACTCGTCCTCAACCTGCCGGCAGCGGACACGGCGGCGGGATCGAGCGGCGAGCCCTACACCACAGTGATCGAGTATTTCGACGGCGTGGGCCGGCGCAACGAGCTGACCGCCGTCTTCACCCCCACCGTCCCTGGGGCGGGCACCAGCGACGCGTGGAATATCGAGTTCTTCGACAGTGCGGCGGCGGACCCGACCCTCGCCATCGCCGATGTGGGGCTGACTTTCGATCCCAGCCGCGCGGGCCGGGGCGAGATCGCGACCGTAACGCCGGGCACGGGCGCCTTCGATGCGGCAACCGGCGTCTTCACCGTCACCGTCGATAGCGGCCCGATCGAGATCTTCATCGGCTCCGATCTGGTCGATGGCGGGATCACGCAGATCGATGCGGGCTTCAGCCCCATCGCCATCTCCGCCAACGGCTCGCCCGCAGGCAACCTCGCCAGCCTGGAGGTGGACCCGGCCGGCTTCCTGCGCGGCGTCTACGATACGGGCCAGGTGATCACGCTCTTCCAGATCCCCGTGGTCGATGTACCGAACCCCAACGGCCTCGTGGCGGAGGACAATCAGGCCTTCTCGCTCTCCACCGAATCGGGCCGCCCCTTCCTCTGGGACGCCAATACCGGCCCCGTGGGCGGCGTCGCGGGCTTCGCGCTGCAGGAGAGTACCGTCGATATCGCGCAGGAACTCACGGGCCTGATCGAGACACAGCGCGCCTACAGCTCGAACGCCACCGTGGTGCAGACGGTGGACGAGATGCTGCAGGAGACCACGAACCTCAAGCGCTGACGCGCAGGACCGCATGACCGCAGGAGGGGACTGAGCCATGAGCATTTCGGGAGCGCTGCAATCCGCGCTGAGCGGCCTCACGGCCAACAGCCGGCAGCTCGCGGTCACGTCCGACAATCTGGCGAACGCGCTCACCAAAGGCTACGGGACGCGCGAGGTGGGCCTTACCTCCCGAGGGGGCACCGGGGGGGTGCGGGTGACGGATGTCTCCCGCGCCCTCGACCCGGAAGTTACCGCCCTGCGCCGGGAGGCCGACGGTGCCGCGGCGGAGGCCGAGACGCGGGCGGATGGCGCCGCCCGCCTCGCCACGGCCTTCGGGGAGCTGGGGAGCGATGCGCCCGGCCTCTACGACAAGGCGGAGGCCTTCCAGGCGGCGCTCCGCGCGCTCGCGGACACGCCGGAATCCACTCCGCGCCAGGCGGCGCTCTTCGACGCTGCGGAAGATTTGGCCGACGGCTTCAACAGCGCGTCGGACACCGCTGCGCGGATCCGTGCCGAGGCCGATGGTGAGATCGGCTTCCTGGTCGATCGCGTCAACCGGGCCACAGCAGAAGTCGCGGAGCTCAACCGCCTGATCGTCCGCGCCGAGGCGGGGGGGCGGGACACGGCTTCCCTGTCCGACCGGCGCGAGACGCTGATCGACGAGATCGCAGCCACCCTCCCCGTCCGCGTCTACACGCAGGACAACGGCGCCCTCGAGCTCCGGACCGCGGAAGGCGCCCTGCTCGTGGGCGTAAGCGCGCGAGAGATCGCCTTTACCCCCACGCCCACGATCGGCCCCGAGATGGTTTACGACAACGGGGCCGGCGCGCTCTCGGGCCTCACGATCGGCACGACCAACATCACCCCGGGCAGCAGCGGCGCCCAGGCCGTATCGGGCGGCGCGCTCGCCGGCCTCTTCGCTTTGCGCGACGAAGGGGTGCCAGCGTTCACCGCGGGGCTCGACGGCGCGGCGGAGGAGCTTGCCACGCGCCTCGCCGATCCCACGCTCGACCCGACGCTTGCGCCGGGCGATCCTGGGCTCTTCACCGATGCCGGCGCCGCCCTCGCAGCACCCCCCGCGCCCGGCCTCGCGGGCCGGCTCACCGTCAACGCGGCAGTGGACCCCGCAGCGGGTGGCGATCTCTGGCGCCTTCGGGACGGTTTGGGCGCCGCCGCCGAAGGCCCGGTCAGCAACGACACCGTCCCGCGCGCGCTGGCCGAGGCGCTGGCGCTGGCAAGCCCGGCGCCCGGCATCGCCGCAGCACCAGAGACCCTGTCCTTCTCGAACCGCCTGGCCGCCCTTGGCGAGGTCTTCTCGACCGGCCGGGTGGCAGCTGAGGCCGAACGGAGCGGGGCGGAGGCCAGCCGGGCCGCGCTCGCCAGCGATGAAGCCGCCCGCCTCGGTGTCGATACGGATCGCGAGCTTCAGGCGCTCATCGCCATCGAACAGGCCTATGCCGCCAACGCCCAGGTGATCCGCACCGCCGAAGCGATGCTGGACGAGCTGAGGAGGATCGGATGACCTTTCCCTTCGAAACCGGTTTCTCGCCCAACGCATCGGCCGACCGGCGCGGTGCAAGCGCCCTGGCCCTCCGCGCGGAGCTGGAACGCCTTCAGACCGAGACGGTCACCGGACGCGCGGCCGACGCCCCCGTCGCCCTCGATGGACGGACAGCCGAGGCCCAACGCCTCGAGGGCGCCCTCTCGGCGCTCGAAGGCTACGGCGAGGCCGCAGCGCTCGTCGCGGCCCGGGCCGAGACCCAGCAGGCAGCGCTCGGCGGCATCCGCGATGTCGTGGAGGAACTGGTGAGTGCATTGCAAAGCGCGGCGAGTGCCGGATCCGGGACAGGCCTCGCCGTTGCCGCCCCCGCTGCCGAGAACGCGCTCGACGTACTGGTCACCGCCCTCAATACGCGCTTCGCCGGCCGCGCGCTCTTCAGCGGGGACGCGGGCGACCGCTCAGCCCTCGTGCAGCCCGAGACGATCGCGGCCGCTGCAGCCACGGCCGCAGGCGCCGCCCCGGATGCCGAGGCGGCCGATGCCGCCGTGCGGGCCCTGTTCGACACTCCCGGGGGCGACTTCGATACCGTGTTCTACACCGGCGGGACCGGCAACGGCCCGGCCACTGCCATTGCTGAGGGCGAGACCGTGCGCCTCACCCTCCGGGCGGACGATCCGGTCTTCCGCAACCTCCTCCGCGAGACAACAGCCGCGCTTTCCGCCGCCACCGGGAGCGGGACATTCGAGGAGCGGAGGGCGCTGGTAGAGGAAAGCGCGCTCGGCCTGCGGACAGCGCTCGAGGGCCTCGCGCGAAACGCCGGCGCCCTTGGCGTGACCGAGCAGCGGATCGAGACGGCGCGTGCGGCGAATGCCACCGAGCAGACCCAGCTCAACCGCGCGCTCGGGGCGCTCACCGGTCGCGACCAGTTCGAGGCGGCCAGCACGCTCACGGCAACGGAGGATGCCCTCGAGGCCCTGTTCGTCACCACCGCGCGCATCTCCGCGCTCACGCTCACGAATTTCATCCGATGATCACTGCTGCGCCATTCGCCCTGAACATCCTTCTGTCGCTGCGCGGCCTTCTTCTCGGCGTTGCCATGCTCGCGGCCTTCCTCCCACTGCCCGCGGGGGCGAACCCACGGATCAAGGACCTCGTGGAGATTGAAGGCGTGCGGGGCAACGATCTCGTGGGCTACGGCCTCGTGGTCGGCCTCGATGGCACCGGGGACGGCATCCGGAACGCGCCGTTCACCGAAGAGGCCCTGCAAAACCTCCTCGAACGGCTCGGCATCAACGTCTCGGGCGAGGACTTTCGGACCCGGAACGTCGCCGCGGTCATCGTCACTGCGACACTGCCGCCCTTCGCCCGGGCGGGCAGCCGCATCGATGTGGGGGTCGCGGCCATCGGCGATGCCGCCAGCCTGCTCGGCGGCACCCTGGTGATGACCCCGCTTAACGCCGCCGATGGGGCGATCTACGCGGTCGCGCAGGGCCCGATCCTCGCCAGCGGCTTCGGCGCCGCCGGCGCGGCCGCGCTCGAGGTCACCGGTGTGCCGACGGCTGGCAACATCCCGGGCGGGGCGCGCGTGGAGCGGGAGGTGCCCTTCGCGTTCGAGACCGTGCGTGAGCTCCGCCTCGCGCTGCGGGACCCGGACTTCACGACGGCGGCGCGCATTGCCGCCCGGATCAACGCCACGCTCGAAGGCAGCCCCGCCTCGAGCGACGACCCCGGCACCGTGCGCGTCGCCCTCGCCGGCACCGGGCTGCCCCCGGCGGCGACGGTAGCACGCATCGAGAACCTGACCGTGGCGCCCGCAGCCCGGGCACGGGTCGTCGTCGATCAGCGATCGGGCACGATCGTGCTGGGCGCGGATGTAAAGATCAGCCGTGTCGCGGTCAGCCAGGGCAACCTCACGATCCGCGTCGAAGAGCAGCCGCTCGCCGCCCAGCCGAACCCCTTCGCGGAGGGCCAATCGATCCTCCTGCCCCGTACCAACCTCGCCATCGACGAAGGAGGCGAGAACCGCCTCGCGCTCGTTGAACGGAATGTCACGCTCGCGGATCTCGTGGGCGGGCTCAACGCGCTCGGCGTGGGTCCCCGAGACATGATCGACATCCTGAAAGCGATCGACGCCGCCGGCGCGCTCCATGCGGAGCTCATCGTGAACTGACGCCCTGCAGGAGCCCGCCTTCCCGAGGCGCGTCTCTATCCGGCGTCCTCGAACGGTGCCTCCGGCGCCTCGCCCAGATCCCAGCCGAGGAGGGACCAGGTCCGCTCCATGTGTTCCGGCAGAGGCGCGGTAAAGCTGCGTCGCGCCTCCGTCGCGGGATGCGGCAGCGTGAGGCGCCAGGCGTGAAGATGGAGCTTGCGGCTGACGGCCTGACCGAGGCTCGCCCCCCAGCCATCGCCCGCGTTTTCCTGCCCCCTGCCGCCATACTTCCCGTCGCCCGCGACGGGCGTGCCGAGCGCCGCCATATGCGCACGAAGCTGGTGCGTCCGCCCGGTTACCGGCCGGAGCACGGCCCAGCAGGCGCGCGTGCCCGCAGTCTCGATCACCCGGTAATCGGTGCGGGCATGCCGCGCCGCCGCGCTCGCACCCACCTCATCCGGATGAACCACCACCATCCGCTCGGCACCCGCCCCACCCGCCTTCTCGAGCCCGTAGCGCACCGTGCCCGCCATCGGCTTGGGGCGCCCGGCCAGCGCTGCGATGTAGAGCTTCTCGGTGCTCCGCTCCCGAAAGGCCCGAGCCAGCGCCACGGCGGCCGCCCCGGTGCGGGCGAG
>JBCBEP010000145.1:0-7497 GCA_038528605.1 Pseudomonadota bacterium | reverse complement strand
GAGAGGAGCGTGCCGCTGGACCTTGCCGCCCGCTCGGGGCCCGAGCTCGGCCGGGTCGAGGGCAGTGCGCTGCCCCTGCCGACGCTGCCCGCCCTGCCCCCGCCGGAGACGGATAGCGGCCGCAGCCTGGACCTTACGCCCACGGCCGCAGCACCCGAAGAGATGGACCGCCTGCCGGTCCCGCGCCTCGACAGGTCGAGGCCAGCAGAGGCGGAGGTCGAGGTCGCCGCCGTCCCCCTCCCGCCCGAACAGCCTGACATTGACGAGGTGCCGGCGGCGCCTGACGCTGAGACCGAGACCGAGACCGAGACCGCGGCGCTCGAGAGTGACGGCCTCGATGAGGAGGCCGAAGACGGTCCGCCATCGGTTCTAGCCGTCGCGGCGGCGCCCACCCCGGCCACCCGGCCGAAGGACGTGCCGCCCGCGACGCGCGGCAGCCTCGTTCGGCTGGGCGCCGGTGGCGCGAGCACACGAACCGATGGGCCGCGCGTGGTTCGCCCGAGGCCAAGCAGCGAGCCGGAGACCATCTCGATCGGGCTTCCGGCAAGCCTGCCCGCCCGCGTCCGCCGGAACGCCAATGAAGGCCAGTTGCCGCTCGGCGAGATGACGCTGATCGGCGTGCTCGAGCTCGAAACCGGCCGGCAGGCTCTGCTGCGCCTTCCGAACGGCCGCTACCAGCGCCTGAGCGTGGGCGACGAAGCTGAAGGCTGGGAGATCACCGCGATCGGCGGGCAGAGCATCCGGTTGAGCCGGCAGGGGGACGAGCGGGTGCTCGCCCTCGTCGCCCGCTGAGGCAACGGGGCCCGGCTCAGCCGGCGCGCCCTTGCCGCCACGCCGCCCATGCTTCCGGCGTGTCGAGATCGACGAGCGCCCGCCGGCCCGCGAGACGCACCATCGTGACGAAATCCGCATTCTCGTTGAGAATGGCCCGCGCGCCCTCGTCGGCCGCGAGCAGGCGCAGGGGCTCGAAAAAGCGCCGGCCGATCAGCACGGGGTTGCCCGGTGTCCCGTCGGCAGCCGCGGCCCGCACGATCTCACGGCCCTCCGCAGGATCGAAGGCCGCAATCAGGCGCGCATGGTCCCCGGCCTCTAGCTCCGGCATGTCCGCCAGCGCGATGAGCACGCCGTCGGCCGCAGGGTCCACCGCCGCGAGGCCGGCGGCGATGGAGGTGCCCATGCCATCCTCCGCACGGGCGTTCTCGACGGTACGAAGGCCGAGCCCTGCAAGCGCCGCATGCCGCGATGCTGCGCCGGGCCGGAGAACGGCGATTACCTCGTCGACGCCAGAGCTTGCGAGGGCGCGGGCGGCACGAGCGATCATCGCCTCCCCGCCCGCATCCTCCAGCAGCTTGTCGCGCCCGCCCATGCGGCGGGAAGCGCCGGCGGCGAGCAGCAGGCCCACGATGCGGGGGCGGAGCGCTGCTGCGGCCGTCTCATCCGCCACGGTGGCTTCGGATCGCTCCGCCGCGCGGGGAGCGGGGCGCGACGGGATCTCCTTCAGGAGCCCGCCCACCCCCATCGCCCCGATGGCCGCCGCATCGGGCGCGCGCCCGGCAGCCACGCGTTCCAGCACCCAGTCCGCCCCGTTGAGCTTCGGCGAGCGGGCACAGCCCGGCAGCCCGATCACCGGCCGCTCACCGAGGCGGCCGAGAAAGAGCAGGTTCCCCGGATCGACGGGCATGCCGAACCGCTCGAGCGCGCCGCCGAGCGATGTGAGTGCTGCCGGGCCCACATCGCTCCGGTCCGACGTTGCTGAGGCGGTGAGGATCAGCAGCATCTCGCCCGGGCAATCCGCAAGCGCCGCGGCCAGCGCGCCGGTCTCATGTTCCACCACGCGCTCACCGGCGAGCGTGATGCCGAGGGCGCGCAGGCGCCGGCGCACGGCATCGGCCCCCTTCTCTACGACGGACGGCTTCATCCCCGGCGTCGTCGTGAGCAGCAGGCCCGCGGTCGCGTGCTGGCGTGGCATCACCCGCAGCGCCGGTTCGCCGCCGGCGAGCAGCGCCTCGGCCCGTGCCACGGCCTCCTCCGGTGCGGCGTAGGGGATGATCTTGACCGTTGCCACCATCTGGCGCGCGGTCACCCAGCTTGCATCCGGCAGGGTCGCCAGCGTCACCGCCTCGTGGAGCGCGTTCAGCTCGGCAACGCGGGAGGCATCCACCTCGAAGAGCCCCGCCCCGGCTGCGAAAAGATTGAGGCGGCCCGTGAAGGGCGCGCCACGATCGAGGCCCTGCCCGGTGGCGTTCGGCGCAAGGGCCGCGCCGATCCGCGCAGCCGCCGCGTCTTCCGGCACATCCTGAGGCTCGAGGCGCGCGGCAACCACACTCCGGTGCCCCGCTGCGCGCAGCGCCGCCAGCTCCGCAGCCCCCAGCGGCTGCCCTTTCTTGAGGCGGCCCGACGGCAAGGCCACCGAATGCGCCAGGATCGCCCCCTCGGCCTCGCCAAGGGGCACGGCGCCGAAGATCACGCCGCCGTCTCCGCAACGCCCGCGGGCTTCGCGGTTTGGCGGCCCGGGCGCGTCGCCGGGCGGCGCAGGCGCTCCGTCATCTCGGCCATCACGCTGACGGCGATCTCCGCCGGCGTGCGGGCGCCGATATCCGCGCCCACAGGCGCGTCGATCCGCGCGATCTCCCCGTCATCGAAGCCCGCCACCGTCAGCCGCTCGACCCGCCGCGCATGGGTGCGCGTGGAGCCTAGGGCGCCGATGTAGAAGGCCGGGCTGCGGATCGCCGCCATGATCGCGGGATCGTCGATCTTGGGGTCGTGGCTGAGCGTGACGACCGCTGTCCGGAGGTCGAGCCCATGGCGCGCCAGCGCTTCATCCGGCCAGTCGTTGCTGATCTGCTCGCTCGGGAACCGCGCGGGCGAGGCGAAGGCCTCCCGCGGGTCGATCACAGTCACGTCGTAGCCGCTGGCCCGGGCCATGAGCGCAAGGGGCTGGGCTGCATGGGCGCCGCCGATGATCGCGAGCCGCAAGGGCGGGTTGTGGACCGCTGTGAAGACCGTGCCGCTCTCGTCGAAGCCCGACCGGTCGGCATCGAAGCGCTCGGCAGCGGCGTCATAGCGGATCAACCGCCGGTGCCACGCACCTGTATCGGTCGTCACGCCGGCGGGGCGGCGCGCGGCGCGTTCTGCGACAAGCGCTTCAAGCAAGGCCGGGTCCCAGCCCGCTCCGGTGCCCACGGGCTCGACCATCACCCTGATCGTGCCACCACAGGCGAGGCCGACGGCAAAGGCCTCCTCGGACGAGACGCCGAATTCGAGCACCCGGCAGCGGCCGTCCTCCAGCGCCTCGAGCGCTTCGACCACGACAGCCCCCTCGACGCAGCCGCCAGAGACAGACCCTGCGATCTCGCCTTCGCCCGAGATCGCCAGCATGGCGCCCACGGGACGCGGGGCGCTGCCCCAGGTCTCCACAACGCTTGCCAGCGCGGCCCCCCGGCCGGCGCGGTGCCATGCCAGCGCCTGTTCGGGGATCGCATCGTGGTTCAGAAGGGTTTCAGTCGCGTGTTTTTCTGCCATGGCTTCGACATGGCGGGCCGTGGCCAACAGTGCAAGGGCGGCGGGGCCACGCCTGCCCCGTAGCGCGCCCCTGTCATCCCCGCGTCGCCGCGGTCACTCCCCGGCGAAAACCGCCGGTTCCTTCATTGGCATCGCACTGCTCAGCGCGCCCGCGCGATAGTCGATCTCGCCACGGCGGCTGAGGCTGAGCGTGAGACGCAGGTCGAAGAGCGCCATGCCAAGGTTCCACGCCGCCACGTAGAAGGTGTTGCGCAGCTCGCCCATCGCCACCCAGTCCACCAGCGTATCCGCCATTACCGCAAGGCACCCGGCGCAGACCACCGCCATCACAACCGGCCGGAGGGGGGACCAGCGGCGCGTCTCTATAAGGCGCACGATCGCCACCATCCACATGACGGCCAGCACACACACCCCTGCGATCTCGAGCATCATCGGAAACATCGGCACTCTCCCTCACACGCCTGAACTGGCGACCACAGAGGGAAGATGACGGTCGAATCTGCGGATTATTTGACGTGGATTGCGCCTGTCCGGCCGGGTTGGACCGCATTCACGTCACATTTGCCGCAAACGCGTCCGCCTTCGGGACAATGCCCTACCGGCCGAGCAACCGTCGCTTCTCGCCCTCGTCATCCGGCCGCGTGAGCGCATCGGCCAGCGCCGAAAGGCTCTCGATGGAATGGGCGGCTCGGAAGCTGTCCACATGCGGCAGAAGGGCCCGGACGCCCGCCGCCCGCGCCTCGAAACCGTCGAAGCGCAGGAGCGGGTTGAGCCAGACCAACCGGCGGCAGGAAAGCGAGAGCCGCTCCGCCGCCCGCCCCAGCCGCTCAGGGTCGTCCCGCTCGAGACCGTCGGTGATGAGAAGCACCACGGCGCCCTGCCCCAGTACGCGGCGCGACCAGTCGCGGTTGAAGGTCTCGAGAGCTGCCCCGATCCGCGTGCCGCCCTCCCAGTCCGTCGCCTCCCGGCCCGCGCGCGCCAGCGCCTCGTCCACGTCCCGCGCCGCGAGATGGCGCGTGATGTTGGTGAGCTGCGTGCCGAAAGTGAAGGCATGGACCTTGGACCAGCCTGCGCCCTTGGCATTGGCAGCGGCGTGCAGGAAATGCAGCAGCATCCGGCTATAGCCCGCCATGCTGCCCGAGATATCGCAGAGGCAGACCAGCGCGGGCCAGCGCTCGCGCCGCGCGCGCATGGCGAACTCCCGCACCTGCCCGCCGCGGCGCATGGCCCGGCGCATCGTCCCCGGCCAGTCGGGCAGCCGGCCGCGAGATGCGGCCCGCGTGCGCCGCGTGGCGATGGGGCGCACCGGCAGGCTCAGCCGCGCGATGGCGCGCTTCGCCTCCATCGTCTCGGCCGCCGTCATCTGCTCGAAATCCCGCGTGGCCAGCCGGTCCTCGCCGCTCATGGTGAGGGTGGCGTCGATCTCCATTTCCTCGCCCTCATCCTCCGGCGGCGGGGGCGGCGGATCCTGCCCGGCGGTCAGCGCTTCGGCAGCCCGCGTCTCGCCCGGGTTCGGCGGCCGGTCCTCCCCGGGCGCCCGGATTTCCGGCAGCATCAACCCGAGCGCCTTCTCCAAAAGCTGCGGGTCGCGCCAGAAAATGGCGAAGCACTGGTCGAAGACAGGCTTCTGCTCAGGCCGGCTCACGAAGCAGCCCGCGAGGGCGTGGTAGAAATCCCGCCGATGCTCGAGCCCGCCAACCTCGAGCGCCGCCACCGCGTCCACGACCCGACCCGGCCCCACCGGCAGGCCGGCAGCGCGCAGCGCGCGGGCAAAATGCATGACGTTCTCGGCGAGCCGGCCGCCCCCGCCCGTCCGGATCTCAGCCATCGGACCACACCGCCCGGCCGCAAGGCGTCACGTCGCGGATTTCGGCTTGGACGGCGCCGGAGGGCGCCGGCCGAGCGAGTAAAGCATCGCGGCCCCGCCGCGATACCGCTTGGCTGGACGTCCTCACACCGCGGCCTTCACCGCATCGAGCACGCGCTTCGCCTCCGAGCCCTGGAAGCGCGCAATGTCGTCCTGATACTTCAGGAGCGCGCCCAGGGTGTTCGAGACCACATCCGGCTCCAGCGCGATGGCATCGAGCGCGACCAGGCATTTCGCCCAGTCGATGGTCTCGGCCACGCCCGGCCGCTTGAAGAGATCCTCGGTCCGCAAGCGCTGGACAAAGGCTACAACCTCCTCCGAGAGCCTCGCCGCCGCCTCCGGCGCCTTCGCCCGCAGGATCTCGAGCTCCCGCGCCGCGTCCGGATAGTCCACCCAGTGATAGAGGCAGCGCCGCTTCAGCGCGTCATGCACCTCCCGCGTCCGGTTCGAGGTCAGGATCACGATGGGCGGCTCCGGCGCCTTCACGGTGCCGAGCTCGGGAATGGTCACCTGAAAATCCGAGAGCGCCTCGAGCAGAAACGCTTCGAAGGGCTCATCCGTGCGGTCCAATTCGTCGATCAGCAGCACGGGCGCCCCGCCCTCCTGCGAGCTCATCGCCTCGAGCAGCGGCCGGCGCACCAGGAAGCGCTCGGAGAAGAGGGCGGATGCGATCTGATCGCGGTCCCGGTCCCCCGCCGCCTCGGCGAGGCGGATCTCGATCATCTGCGCGGGATAGTTCCACTCATAGACCGCCGATGCCGCGTCCAGCCCCTCATAGCACTGGAGGCGGATGAGCTTTCGCCCCAGCGCCGCGGCCAGCGCCTTGGCGATCTCGGTCTTGCCAACGCCCGCCTCGCCCTCGAGGAACAGCGGCCGCCCCAGCTTCAGCGACAGGAAGGTGACCGTGGCGAGCCCCCGCCCGCACACATAACCGGCCTCTCCAAGGAGCGTCTGCGTCGCATCAATGCTGTCGGGAAGGTCGGTCATGGTCACCCCTGGCGGATCAGGCCGACCAAGAAGCGCCTCCGCGCCGGGATTTCAAGGCCAGGCGCGCGCGGCGCCGCGCAAATCTGCCCCGCTAGAGCAGCACCAGCGCCGCGAGGCCCAGAAACGCGAGGAAGCCGACCACATCGGTGACGGTGGTCACGAAGGTGCCCGAGGCGAGCGCCGGGTCCGCCCCGACGCGATCCAGCGCCAGGGGGATCAGGATCCCGGCCAGCGCGGCGGCGAGCAGATTGATCACCATCGCCACCGCGATCACCCCGCCAATCCCCGGATCACCGAACCAGAACCACGCGATCACGCCCATCAGCACGGCGAAGACCAGACCGTTGACGAGACCCACAACCGCCTCGCGCATCACCACGCGCCCCGCATTCGTGCCAGTGAGGTCGCGCGTCGCCAGCGCGCGCACCGCCACGGTGAGGGACTGCGTGCCGGCGTTGCCCCCCATCGAGGCGACGATGGGCATCAGCACCGCGAGCGCCACCACCTTCGCGATCGTATCGTCGAACTGTGCGATCACGAGGCTCGCGAGGATCGCCGTGCCCAAGTTCACCGCCAGCCAGGGGAACCGGCGCTTGGTAATCTCCCAGACATTGTCGGAAATCTCCTCGTCGCCCACGCCGCCGAGGCGCTTGAGATCCTCCTCCGCCTCGTCGTCGAGCGCTTCGACCGCATCGTCGATGGTGATGACACCGGTGATGCGCCCGTCATCGTCCAGCACGGGCGCGGAGACGAGGTGGTACTGCTTGAAGGCGTAGCCAACATCCTCCTGGCTGTCCTCCACATGCAGGCTGTGGAAGTCCTCGTTCATGATCGCGCCGAGCTTCACCGGGCGGCGGTTGCCCAGCACCTTCGCAAGCGGCAGCAGCCCCACCGGCTTCAGCGCGGCATCCACGATGATGATGTCGTAGAACTGCTCCGGCAGCTCCTTCGAGGCGCGCATGAAGTCGATCATCTGGCCCACGGTCCAGAAGCTCGGCGCGCGCACGAAGTCGGTCTGCATCAGCCGGCCGGCGGAGTATTCCGGGTAGGACAGGCTGCGGGTGATGGCGATCCGGTCCGCGGGGTCGAGCGCCTCCAGCACCTCGCGGCGCTGCTCCTCC
>JBCBEP010000144.1:0-7571 GCA_038528605.1 Pseudomonadota bacterium | reverse complement strand
CCGCCGGCCCCGTCTCGGTCTCGTAGGTAGCGGTCATCCGCGTGGTCACGGGGCTCCACGCCGCCAGCTGCGGCAGCGCCTCGATCGCCGGCAGCCAGGGCTCCGCCACCTTCGCGGTGACGCGGGCCTCGACCTCCACCCCCTGCCTGACATAAGCCCTCTCCGCAGGCACGCCGACCGCATAGGCATGCCAGACGCCCCAGAGCCCGAGCGCCATCAGGCCCGAGCCGAGGAGCAGCGGATGGAAGAGAAGACGCAGCGGGTTGAACACGGGTACCTCCCGGAGGGCGACGGGGCTGGATCGAGGTTGGGGACGCAGTGATGGCGCCTGGCGGAGGAACTGACAAGGGGTCCGGAAGCGGGAGCGCTGCGGCGCCGCTCGCGGGCTGGACACCTCCGTTGCCGCCCGGGCGCATGGTGCTGGAAGGCGCGCATGTCCGGCTCGAACCCCTGACCCTCGCCCATGCCGATGCCCTGCATGCCGCCAACGATGAGCCGGAGCGCTGGGCTTACCTCCCCTACGGTCCCTTCGAGCCCGAGGGGTATCGGGACTGGGTGCGCGAGGTATCCCGCCACGCCGACCCGCTGTTCTTCGCCTTCGTCAGCAGCGGCGGCCCCGTCGGCGTCGGCAGCCTCATGCGCATCGCGCCCGCCGCGGGCAGCATCGAGATCGGCCATCTCAACTTCTCCCGCCACCTCGCCGGGCGCCCCGCGGCGACCGAAGGCATCTTCCTGATGGCGGACTGGGCCTTCGCCGCCGGCTACCGGCGCCTCGAGTGGAAATGCGACGCGGCCAACCTGCCATCCCGCCGCGCCGCACAGCGCTTCGGCTTCTCCTATGAGGGCGTCTTCCGACAGGCCGGTGTCGTGAAGGGCCGGAACCGGGACACGGCCTGGTACGCGATCGTCGATTGGGAGTGGCCGGCGCTGCGCCAGGCCTTCACCTCCTGGCTCGCCGCCCCCAATTTCGATGAGACCGGCCAGCAGCGCCAGCGCCTCTCCGCGCTCACGGCGCCGGTGCTGGCCGCCCGAGACCCGGCCCTGGAGACCGAGAGATGAGCGACCCCCTTCCCGCGACCACCCCCGCAGCGACCGGCGCTGCGGCCACAGGTCAGCCCCGGCCGCTGGCCGAGAACCGCGCGGTGCTCGACTTTCTTGCCAGCCGCCGCTCCCGCCCGGCCAAGACGCTCGACCACACGGCGCCCTCCCGCCCCGCGCTTGCCGAATTGCTGACCCTCGCCGCGCGCACGCCGGACCATGGCAAGCTCGAACCCTGGCGCTTCGTGGTGGCCGATCGCACGGCGATGACCGGCCTCGCCGCCGCCGCGAAGGCGCGGGCGGAGGCCCTGGGGCTCGACCAGGAGGCAGCCGAGAAGGCCGTTCGCAACTTCACCTTCGGGGGCGCCATCGTCGCCGTCATCGCCAGCCCCAAGCCGTCCCCCAAGATCCCGGACTGGGAACAGGCCCTCTCCGCCGGCGCCGTCTGCCTCGCCCTCGTCAACGCGGCCCTTGCGGCGGGCTGGGGCGCCAACTGGCTCACCGGCCCCTTCGCCAGGGACCCCGCTTTTCTCGAAGCCCTGGGCGCCCGCCCGGGCGAATACGCCGCCGGCTTCATCCATATCGGGCGCGAGACGGCAGTGCCGCCCGACCGCCCGCGCCCCGATATCGAGGCGATCACCACATGGCTCTGACCCCCGAGACGGACTCCAGCGTAAGGACAACGCAAGCCGATCCCAGCACCGGCCTCTTCGGCGATTTCCGCCGCGCCCTCGTCCAGGCGGCGGACCGGCGCTTCCTCGGCGTGCTGCTGATATCCGTCGGCGCGAGCATCGGGCTCCTCGTCGGCTTCTGCGCGGTCCTCGCCTTCCTCGTGGGCTTCCTGCCCGAGAGCTTCACCCTGCCCCTGCTCGGCTGGGAGGTGGACACGCCCTTCACCGGCCTGCGCGGGCTCGCGGTCGCCGCCGTCCTCCTGGCCTCCGTCTTTCTCATGATCCCGGTCTCGGCGGTGTTCGTGAACCTCTTCGTCGAGCGTATCGTCGATGCGGTCGAAGCCCGCTGGTATGGCGGCCCCGCCCGCGGCAGCGGCCGGGGGTTCATGGAACAGGCGGGAGAGGCCGCGCGGCTCGCAGGCATCGTCCTCGCCCTCAACCTCCTCGTGCTCATCCTCTCGCTCTTTACAGGCCCGCTTGCGCCCTTCCTGTTCCTCGCGGCGAACGGCTACCTCCTCGGCCGAGAGTTCTTCGAGACCGTCGCCGCCCGCATGATGCCCGCGCGCGATGCCCGCGCGCTCCGGAAGCGCCACCGCTGGCAGGTATGGCTCGCGGGCGTGCTGATGACCGTTCCGCTCACCATCCCGGTCATGAACCTCGTCATCCCCGTCCTCGGCGTGGCGAGCTTCACCCACACAGTCCACCGCCTGAAGCACAGACCCCCGCCTGACGCCTGATGGGCGCCGCTATCGGAGGCGCGGTCGGGTCAAGGAAGGTCTGCCACCACCGCAGGCGACGCTTCCCCAGCCCAAACGGTACTTTCAGCCTCAGGCGGGGTGAATGGCGACGCCCCGACACCCGTGAAGCAGCGACCACAAGCAAGCATCGCGGCGACGAGCCGCGATTCCGCTTGCCTCGTAACCCGATGGTCTCAGCGCGTGTTGGGGGGCCCGAAGCGCTCCAGGTCGGCCATCGTGATCACTTCCCATTCGATCACGTAGAAGATCACCGAGAAGATCACCGCCGCGATGCAGGTCGTCAGCACCGCCTTGAAGCCCAGCCGCTGGCTTGCGGGAGCGGAGGCCGGCGTGCCCGGCACGATCTCCCCCTCCTCCTCCTGGCTCCGCTGCCAGAACGGGTTCACCATGTAGAACACGAGCGCCCACACGACGGCAAAGAACACGATCGCCGAGGTGACCGACATCAGATTTCCTCGAGCTCGACGAGCGTGCCGTTGAAGTCCTTGGGATGCAGGAACAGCACCGGCTTGCCATGGGCGCCGATCTTAGGCTCCCCGTCGCCCAGCACCCGCGCCCCGCCTTCCTTCAACCGGTCCCGCGCCGCGCGGATATCCGGCACCTCGTAGCACACGTGATGAATGCCCCCCGAGGGGGACTTCTCCAGGAAGCCCGCGATTGGTGATCCCTCGCCGAGCGGCTCCAGAAGTTCCACCTTGGTGTTCGGCAGTTCAACGAAGACCACCGTGACCCCATGGTCCGGCTCCGCCTGCGGCTCGGAAACCGTCGCCCCCAGCGTATCGCGGTAGAGCGCGGTCGCGGCCGCAAGGTCGGGCACGGCGATGGCAACATGGTTCAGACGGCCGATCATGGGGCAGGCTCCGTTTCGCTGAAACGGACCCCGCTTAGGCGCTCGCGCGCTGCCATGCAACCGGCCCTTTGGTCGCCCGGGAGCGCCACAGGGGCGCTCCCGACAGCGTCAGCGGCGCAGAATGGTCTGGCCAAGCGCCCGGCGCTGGGGGTCGAGGTTCTCGCGCCCGCCCACGCGATCCGCGGCATAACCCGTGCCCGCACGGTCGGTGGTGATGAAGAAGCCGCGGCCGAAGAAGCCGCTGCCCCTGTCCTGACGCACGCTCTGCTGCGGCCCATCGTTATTGACGCTGGCGAGCGCACGCGCGAGCTCCGGGTTCGTCGAAGACGCGCTACCTGCATCCTGGGCAAGCGCCGGCGCGCCGATCAGCGCGGCGGCAAGGGTGAGGGACAAAAACCGGTAGTGCATGGTCGCTCTCCTCTCATGGCGTGGCGGAGCCTTTGGGCACCGCGCATCGCCCTCAGTACAAGGACGATACCCTAAGAATGTGGGGCGGCGCGCATGGTTGCGCCGCGATGCTCCCCAGAATGTGAGGGAATAGTGCCGAAATGCCTGTGCCGTTCGTCACGCCCGGGCGCTTCTCAGGCATTTCGGCGTCGCTGGAAGGCGCCAGACAGGCGAACGTTCAGTCGCCGCCGCCCGTCGGCGCGAACTTGCGGCCGCCCTGCCAGTTGCCGCGCCACTGAGTCTCCGCCCAGCCGCGGTTGTCGGTGTCGAAGATGGCGCCGAGGCCGAAGAACCCGCCCGTGGCGTTGCGCGAAGCGTCGCGCGCGGTCTCGGTGTGCTCGACCGCGGCGGTAGCCTTCTTGGCGTCGGCGGTCTTCGCCGCCTTGTCGGCGGCAATGGCGCCGGTCGCGGCGAGGCTGAGGGCGAGAGCGGCAAGAACGGTCTTCATGGGTCAGTCTCCCTTTCTCTGCGGCCGGGGCGTCGCTGCCCCGTCGATGAGCGAGAGGTGGGCACCCCCTGGCCACACCGGTACCCACGCGGCCCTCACCTTTCGGGGAAGGTCCGTGAGCTAACCTTAAGGCAGCATCGCGGAAGCCTTGGCGACGGCGCCGCAAAACCGTAGCGTGCCGCCACCCAACCCGGCCGCCGCGGAAGAGGAATGCGCGCCCCATGAGCTGCCGAGACCTGCCGCCGATGTTCACGGCCAAGCGGCCCTACAGCTTCCACATCGAGCTGACCGACAAGTGCAATGCCGGCTGCCCCATGTGCCCGCGCACCAACGCGCTCGACTTCTGCCGCCCCAATCGCGAGGTGGTGAAGAACGTCGAGCTCAGCCTCGCGGATTTCGAGGCGCATTTCACAGATGCCTTCGCCGCGCGCACCCACGAAGTGATCTTCGGCGGCGCCTACGGGGACCCCATCGCGGCGAGCCAGCTCCTGCCGATCGTGGAGCATCTCACCGCACGCGGCCTCACCGTCGCCGTCAGTACCAATGGCGGGTTGCGCAAGCCCGACTGGTGGCGCCGCCTCGGCGAGGCGATGAAGCGCACGGGCAGCCGCCTGGAGCTCCATCTCGACGGGCTGGCGGACACCAATCACCTCTACCGCGTCAACACGCGGTGGGACCGGATCATGGAGAACGCCGCCGCCTATATTGAAACCGGCGCGCGGGCGGAGTGGCACTTCATCATCTTCCGCCACAACGAGCATCAGGTGGCCGAAGCGCACCGGCTGTCGCGCCAGATGGGCTTCGCGAGCTTCACGCTGATCGACACGATCCGCTTCTCCGGCGGCCCCAGCTATCCCTATGTGATGCCCGATGGCGAGGAGCGCGCGCTGGAACTGCCAAGCGTAAAGGCATCGGATTTCGCGCTCGACGAAGGCGGCGGTGTCGCGGTGATGGAGCGCCCCGCCGCGGCGGCTCCCGCCCGATCAGGCTTCGCGGTGAACGGGATCGACTGCAAATCCGCCGCCGAGAACCGCGCCTATATCTCGGCACATGGCCAGGTCTCGGCCTGCTGCTGGGTAACCGGCGCGCCGGAGGAAGCGGCTTTCTTCGCGCGCCACGGGCTAGATCCGGCGGCCTACAACATCCGCACCCGCCCGCTCGAAGAGATCCTGCTCGACGAGCCCTTTGCCAGCCGTTACGCCGCGGCCTGGGCGGAGGACAGCCTCGCCAACTGCCGGCACAAATGCGGCCGCATGCTCAGGAACAAGCGCAACACGCTCTGAAGGGGTGCCCGGCGCTCAACCCTCGGCCACAAGGGCGATGATATCGCCGGCAATGGCATCCAGCCGGTCCGCCCGCGGCACGGCGCCTGTCGCACCCACTTCCTGACGGACAGCCTCCAGCAGCACCGCGTGGGCGAGCAGATCAAGCCGCAGCCGCTCCACCTCGCTCAAAGGCTCGCGCCCGCCCTCGGGGCGCAGCGCTTTCAGAAGAGAGGCCTCCACCGCATCGCGCATCGCGAGCGAAGGCTGTTCACTCCGCGACATATGCTGCGGACGCAGGGCCTCGATGAGGAGGAGCGCCGTCTCGACAATCTGAAAGTCGCGCACCTTCGGCCGTCGCGGCAGCGGCGGCAGAGCGTCGAGCGCCATCGCCGGAGCCCCCCCGGTCGCACCAAAGTAGCCAGTCTCAGGCGCTGCCCGGCAGATAACGGGACAGGGCACAGGGCTCCAGCGCTGCTCGCGGTCCGTCCTCATGCCATGCGCCTCTCGCCAGCTCATCCCTCAGACGCCCCGAGGGCGCCCAACACGATGCAATCTGCCTCGAAATGGGAAGCTACACTGTGACAGAGTTCACATTGGCGTCGCAGTTTGGGTCGCTGCCACCATCGGCGATCCGGACCTCGACGCTTCAGGCGGGCCGATAAAAGATATGACCACCGATACGCGCGGTACGCCGGAACACCTTGGACCATGAGGGGCTCACACGCGTGTTGTGGAAGAAGAGTGCCCCTTTGGTCGGGTCCTCGCTCTCACCGTTGAGCACCTTCCGGGCAATCTCCCGCGCCTCGGCATAAGGGCCGGCTTCAATCACCTCGTCGGGCCGCCCGTCGCACCACCAGGAGAACTGGCAGGGCGGCGCCGAGCCCCCCGCCGTCACCACGCCGCAGAAAGTCTCCGGGAACCGGCCGGAGTTCACACGGTTCGCGACCACATGCGCCACGGCGCGCATGCCCCTCTCCCCTTCGCCCTTCGCCTCCCAGTAAACAGTGCGCGCGAGGCAGGTCAGCGGATCGTCGAGCGGACCTTGGCCGGCCGGATCGAAAGCGACGGCGGCGGTGCTGGAGAGCGGCAGGAAAAGGTCGTCCATCACGAGCGGCCCGTCGACGCGTCCGAAGGGCTCCAGCAGGCTCGGCGCCACATCCGCCGCATCGCCCGTATCGGGAGGCGGCGTCTGCGCCCTTGCTGCCCGCGCATCCGGATCAGGCGGCGCAAGGTTCTCGCAGGCTGCCAGTAGCGGAAGGGCCAGGACGATCACAAAGCGGACGGACCGTGAGAACATCAAGCCGAGGATCTCCACAACACATCGCGATCGCCGCGACCGGGATGGCCGCCACATCTAGCAAGGATGACGCGCCTGTGAAGCCCTAACGGTGCTGCAACGCGTGTCCCGAAGCCTTATGGGCCTTCGGGCTGCGCGCCTCAGGCGATCTGGCGCGCGATGATCAGCTTCTGGATGTCGTCCGTGCCCTCGTAGATGCGACATACCTTCTGGTCTCGATACATCCGCTCCACCTCGTAGTCCGCCAAATATCCGTAACCGCCCAGCACCTGGATGGCTTCGGAGGTGACGTACTCAGCCGCCTCGGCTGCGAAGAGCTTGGCCATGCAGGCTTCCTTGAGGCAGGGCGTGCCCGCGTCCTTCAGGGCCGCGGCGTTCAGCACCAGCTGCCGTGCGGCCTCAAGCCGTGTCGCCATCTCCGCCAGCCGGAACTGCACCGCCTGCAGGTCGAAGATCGGCCCGCCAAAGGCCGTCCGCTCCTTCGCATAGGCAAGGGCCCGCTCATAGGCCGCCTGCGCGAGCCCGGTGGCCTGCGCGGCGATCCCGATGCGCCCGGCCTCGAGCGAGGAGAGCGCGATCATGTAGCCCTGCCCTTCCTCGCCGATCAGCTGGTCCTGCCCAACCTCGAGATCCGTGAAGGCCAGCGCACAGCTGTCGGACGCCTTCTGCCCCAGCTTCTGCTCGACCCGCACCACCTCGTACCCCGGCGCGTCGTTGGCGGTGACAAAGCAGGAGATGCCCTTTTTCGCCTTCTCAGGGTCCGTCACGGCAAACAGCACCGTGGTCTGCCCGATGCG
>JBCBEP010000143.1:0-7577 GCA_038528605.1 Pseudomonadota bacterium | reverse complement strand
GTGACCGGCGCGAAACCGCTCGACGGGCCCGCCCGAGCACTTCTGGCGGGCGCCACGACGCGAGCGGGGCTCGCGCGGCTGAGCGTGGAGGGGGAGCCTGTGGTCACGCGCGCGGCGCCGGTGGAGCGGCTGGGGCGGGCCGACGTGCTGTTGCCGCCCGGCGGCTTCCTGCAACCCTCCGCCGAAGGGGCAGCGGCGCTGACGGCGCTCGTGTGCGACGCGCTGGACCTCGACAGCCTGAGGCCCCGGCGGAAGGGCCTGCCGCGGGTGGCGGATCTCTTCGCCGGGATCGGCACCTTTGCCCTGCCGCTGGCGGAGCGGGCGGATGTGGATGCCTACGAGCTTGAGGCCCCGGCGCTCGACGCGCTCGAGCGGGGCTGGCGCGGGGCGGGGCTGCCCGGGCGCATCGGCAGCCACCGGCGCAATCTCTTCCACCGCCCGCTCGTGGGACCGGAACTCGAGCCATACGACGCCGTGGCGATCGACCCGCCGCGGGCCGGGGCGCGGGCGCAGGCGGCGGCGCTCGCGGCGAGCGGGGTGGCGCGCATCGCGTCGGTGAGCTGCAGCCCGGCGACGTTCGCGCGGGACGCGAAGCTGCTCGTCGATGGGGGCTACCGGCTGCTCTGGGTGGCGCCGGTCGACCAGTTCCGATGGTCCCCGCATCTGGAGCTCGTGGGCGCCTTCCACCGCGCCGCGTGACCGGTCAAGCGGGATCGCGCCTGGTCGGCGCGGTGCTTGTTGCGGGATTTCTGCTTCATGGGGCGAGGGCCCGGTTTGGGGCGGGCAGCGCCCGGCGTGGTCTTGGGTTTGAGCTGGGGAAGTGCTGCCTGGGCGCCGGCGAGAGCATGTGAGAGGGAACGCCTTAAAAGGGGGACGCGCCGGCTGCGATGTTGGCGTCGCGGTCCTCGACGCGGGCAAACGCCGTGGCGGTGTTTTGTGTCGGTCGCGGGCTGGAAAGGCGGCGCCGGGGCCGCTAGCAGGGGGATGCCGGGCGGCGGGGCGCGCCGCACCGCGTTGGCCGGTGTTAAGGAGGAGAAGATCATGGACGAGATCGAAGCCCGGCGGGACCTCGCCGCCGCCTTTCGCTGGTGCGCCCGCCTCGAGATGAACGAGGGCGTGGCCAACCATTTCAGCCTGGCGCTCGACGATGCGGGCCAGACGTTCCTCATGAACCCGGCCGGCAAGCACTGGTCGCTCCTGAAGGCGTCGGATCTCGTGCTGCTCGATGCGAGCGAGGAGCCGGATGGCGTGGGCACGGGCATCGATCCCACGGCCTGGGCGATCCATGGCGCGCTGCACCGGAAGCACCCGGGCGCGCGCTGCGTGATGCATCTCCACACGCCCTATGCCACCGCACTCTCCGCGCTGGCGGATCCGGTGCTGCCGCCGGTCGATCAGACCACAATGCGGTTCTACAACCGCGTGAGCATCGATATGGGCTTCGACGGCATGGGGCTCGGCGGCGAGGCGGAGCGGCTGGCGGGCGCGCTCGGCAACCATCGGGTGATGATGATGGCCCAGCACGGGGTGCTGACCGTGGGCTCGAGCGTCGCGGAAGCCTTCGACCTGATCTACTACTACGAGCGGGGCGCCCGTACTTACATGATGGCACTCCAGACGGGGCGGCCGCTGAACGTGGCGAGCGCCGAGGTCGCCGAGAAGACCGCGCAGCAGTGGGAAGAGTATCCGGACGGCTGGGATGCGCATATGCGCGGCATCCGTGCCGTGCTCGATGTGGAGGCGCCGGACTACGCCCACTGACCGACGGTCGCTCGGCGCTTCCAAGCCGGCGCGCCATGCCCTAGGCTCCGCCGAAAAGAGCCGGCAGGGAGAGTGGCATGGCATGGGGATCGCGGGCGCGGCGCGCCTTTCTCGCGGGGCTGATCATCGCGCTGGCGGCAGGGCCGCTCCCGGCGCTGGCGGATGCGCTCGACCGGGCGCTGGCACGGGGCACGCTGCGCATCGGCGTGGCCGAGTTCACGCCCTGGACGATGACCGACGGCAACCGTCTCTATGGCCATGAGATCGATATCGGGCGGCGCCTGGCCGGCGATATGGGCGTGGAGGCCGAGTTCAAGCTGATTGCCTTCGGTGAGATCATCGCGGCGCTGCATGCGGGCGAGATCGACATGATCGCGGCGGGGCTTGCGATCACGCCGGAGCGCGCGCTCGAGATGGCGTTCACGCGGCCCTATTTCCGATCGGGCGTAGGGCTGGCCACCAACACGGCGGCGACGGCGGAGATCGGGTCGGTCGAGGCGCTGAACGCGCCGGAGATCGGCGTCGCCTACGTCGAGGAGACGCTGGCGGCGGGCTTCGCCGACGTGCTTTTCCCCGAAGCGGAACTGATGAGCTTCGACAACGCCCAGGAGGCGGAGGCGGCGGTGATCGAGGGGGAGGCGGCGGTCTATCTCGCAAGCCTGCCCGAGGCGCGGTTCCTCGCTCTCCGCAACCCGGACCGGGTGGACCTGCCCGTGGCCGAAGCGCTGGTGGGCTCGGCGGCCGGCTTCGCGGTGGCCCATGGCGAGGCGCGGTTGCTGAACTGGCTCGATGCCTGGATCGTGGCGCGGACGGAGGATCGCTGGCTGTCCTCGACCTATGATTTCTGGTTCAAGTCGCTCGACTGGGAAGCGGCGCGGGCTGACGGGGAGACGACGGAGTGAGCCACGCCGTTGATGCACCTGCGCCCCTTGCGCCCGTTTCGCAGGGGACGCTCGCCGCTGCGCTCGCGCTCGGCCTCGCCCTTTCGCTCGGCAGCGTGCTGGCGGAGGAGACGGTCAGCGTGTTTGGCGAGGGTGGGGCACAGCGCTACGGCGATACGGTTCGGGACAGCACGGGCGGCACCTGGCGGCGGCAGCCGGGGGTGGACGGCTCCCCCTCCTGGCGCATGGAGACGCCGGCGGAGCAGAGCCGGGGGCGGCTTGATCTGAGGACGGACAGCCTCTCCCGGGCGCTCTATCCGCGAAATGCCGGCGGGGCCGGGCTCAGCCGGTCGGGGCTGCGCACGGCGCCGCCGCGCTGAGGCAGCCTGGCAAGCGGCATCCCGGCTGGTCGCCGGGATCGGTTTTTGCGGGAGCGCTGCGGGGCGGGTTCTTCGGCTGAGCGGGCGGGCTGTTCTGCGCGGTGGGAGTGGCTCAGAGCGTGGGGAAGAACCGGCCGGCGGGTGAGAGGGTGAAGATCTCGCAGCCCGCTTCCGTGACGCCGATGGAATGTTCGAACTGGGCCGACAGCGAGCGGTCGCGCGTCACCGCGGTCCAGTTGTCCGCCAGTGTCTTGGTTTGCGGCCCGCCGAGGTTCACCATGGGCTCGATGGTGAAGAACATGCCGGGGCGCAGCTCCGCCCCTTCGCCGCGGCGGCCGTAATGCAGCACGTTGGGCGCGTCATGGAACACCCGGCCGAGGCCGTGGCCGCAGAAATCCCGCACCACCGAGCAGCGCTCGCCTTCGGCATAGGACTGGATAGCGTAGCCGATATCGCCGAAGCGGGCGCCGGGCTTCACCTCCGCGATGCCGCGCATCAGGGCCTCGTGGGTCACCTCGATGAGGCGCACGGCCTTGCGCGGGGCGTTCCCGGCCACGAACATGCGGCTCGTATCGCCGAACCAGCCGTCGACGATGACCGTGACGTCGATATTCAGGATATCGCCGTCCTTCAGCGCCTTGGGGCCCGGGATGCCGTGGCAGACCACGTGGTTGACGGAAATGCAGCTCGAATGCTGATAGCCGCGATAGCCGAGCGTGGCGGGCACGGCGCCGGCCGCCACGATATAGTCGTGGCAGATCCGGTCGAGGTCCTCGGTGCGGATGCCCGGGACCACGTGCTGGCCGATCATGTCGAGACAGTCGGAAGCGAGGCGGCCGGCAACGCGCATGGCCTCGAAATCCGCCTCCTCGTAGAGGCGGATGCCCTCGGCTGTCCGGCGCTCGGGCGCGCGGGCTTTAACTGTCTCTTCCATCTCGTCCATTAGTCCGCGATCGGGACGGGCCGATCAAGCACAATGCCGCCGGGGGTCACGCGGGCGGTGATGGCGAAAGCCTCCACGCCCCGTTCCCTAGCGGTCACATAGGCACGCGCATAGCCGGGGTCGAGGTCCGCGGCGAAGGCCAAACGCGAACAATCATCCCGCTGGATGACATAGAGCATGACCGCGCGGTGTCCCGCCTCGGCCATGGCCGCGAGTTCGGCAAGGTGCTTGGCGCCGCGGGTGGTCACGCTGTCCGGAAACTCGGCCAGACCGGGCTGGCGGACGAGGTGGACGTTCTTGACCTCGACATAGGCCGGCGGGCGGTTCGGGGCCTCGAGCAGGAAGTCGACCCGGCTATTGGTGCCGTAGCGCACTTCGGGGCGGACAGTGTCGTAGTCCTCGAAACCCGGGACGCGACCTTCGCGGAGCGCCTCGCCCACGATACGGTTGGGCACGCCCGTATCGATACCGACCCATGCTTCCGCCCGATCACCCAGTTGCGCGGCTTCGGGACCCTGCTGGTGGAGGCGGACGAGGCGCCAGGTGAATTTGAGCTTTCGCTTCGGGTCGTCGTTTTCCTCCAGCCAGATCTCGAGGCCCGGCTCCTTCAGGCCCATCATGCTGCCGGGGTTTGCGAGATGGGCCGTGATCTCCTCGCCCTTGCGCGGCCCTTCCTCCAGCCGGGCATCCGCGAGGAAGCGCTTGTAGCGCCTGAGGAGCGTGGCGCGGATGAGGGGGCGGGCGAATTGCATGACGGTCTCCGGTCGCGGCGAGGCGCCGTCTTCCGCTGGCGGGCGCCCTTGTGCAAGGGCCGGCTTGCCGCGGCGCGCCGGCGCCTTAGGGTGCAGGGCGGCGGAGACGGAGCGGGAGGGGCGGGGATGGAGCGGGAGAGCGCGGGGCCGACGGCGGCGATGCTCGTGATCGGGGACGAGATCCTCTCGGGCCGCACGCAGGACGCGAACGCCCACCACCTTGCCGGGCGGATGAGCGCGCTCGGCATTCCGCTGCGCGAGATCCGTGTGGTGCCCGACGATCATGCGGTCATCGTCTCGGCGGTGCAGGCGTTAAGCGCTGGGAGCAGCTATGTTTTCACATCGGGTGGCATCGGGCCGACGCATGACGATATCACCGCCGATGCGGTCGCCGCTGCGTTCGGGGCGCCGATCGATGTGCGGGCGGATGCGCGGGCGTTGCTCGAGGCCTACTATGCCGAGCGGGGGACGGAGCTGAACGCAGCCCGCCTCCGCATGGCGCGGATCCCGGAAGGCGCGCAGCTGATCGACAACCCGGTCTCCGTCGCGCCCGGCTTCATCCTCGGCAACGTTCATGTGATGGCCGGTGTGCCCAGCATCTTCCGCGCGATGCTCGACGGGCTCGAGCCAAGCCTGAAGGGTGGCCCCCCGATCCTCTCGCATGGTTTCGAGGCGATGGTGCCGGAGGGGGATCTCGCCCTGTCGCTGGGTGCGGCGGCAGAGGCGCATCCGGCGGTTTCCATCGGCTGCTACCCGTTCTTTCACGAGAAGCCGGCGGCCCGTGTGGTCCTGCGCTCGCCGGATCCGCAAGCCCTCGCCGCCGCGGCTGACACGGTTCGCGAGGCCTTCAGAACGCTTGCGGGCGGCGCCTTCAAGGAGACGCCGCCCGCCCGCTAGTCCGCTCCCGAGGCGAAGGCCTCAGATGTAGCTTACATTGCCCGCCGAAGCGCGACCGTCACGGCCCTGCTCGAGCTCATACTCGATGGGCTGACCGTCCTTCGGGGCCTCGAGGCCCGCGCGCTCGATGGCGCTGATGTGCAGGAAGACGTCCTTGCCGCCGCCCTCGGGCTCGATGAACCCATAACCCTTCGTGGCGTTGAACCACTTCACCTTGCCGGTTGCCATAACCGTTCTCCGTCTCTTTGCCGGTCCGCGCAGAATGCCGGACCCGTGGCTTCGGTCAGAAGGAAAGCCGAACGCCCCGAGAGACAGACAGGTATCCGTAGTGATCGATAGCGCACGCAAAATCGGCGCTCCGGTCCATAATTGCAAGGGTTGCGGCTCGAAGATAGCAGGTCACCACTGCCCCCGCGCGCTGCCCGGCCCGGTGGCGCAAAGGCGGGTAAACTGCGGAGAGACTGGATCGCAAGCGACAAATCCGATTCGCCGAAGCGGGGATTTTCGAGGCTGTCGGCGTGGCTGGACAGGGCTCCGGGACCGGATCCCAGCGCTGAGAACCGTTACCGGTCGCTTCCCAACCTGTGGCGGGAGGGCTGGGGCCGCGAGCGAGGGGAGGGGTCGCCGAAGGAGCTGCCGGAGGGGGGACGTGACGGCGCGCCCGCGCCGTTGAACAGAAGGAGAGCCGTTGGGGACGCCGCGATCGCCCGATGCGCAAGATAGGCGCCGGCGAGGGCTGCTGCGATACAGACGGCGTATTCTGCGAGCGGCGGCAGGGCAACGGGCTGAAGCAGCGTGCCGGCCCAGACGACGATGGGATAGTGCACGAGGTAGAGGGTGAAGGATGCCGCCACCAGCGCATCCACCGCCGCCCGCCGCCGCTGTGCGAGGCCCGCGGTGAGGGCGACCACCATGCCGCCGCCGAGGATCGCCAGAACCCCGCCCGATCCGTAGCGCGCGATCTTGGCAGCGAGTGCGGGGTCCCGCCACACCGCGATGTAGACGAGGGCCGAGGCAAGCAGGATCAGCCAGGCGACGGCATCGCGCTCGAGCCGCGGGGGCGGCATGTCGCGCATCGCCATGCCGAGGAGGAAGAAGGGCGCGTAGTCGATGGTCGGCTCGATCTTCAGCATCGAGAACGCCGGGCCCGGTGCTGCGTGGAGCTGCAGAAGGTGCCAGCTCCCGTTCACGCCGAGCCGCCAGGCGCCGATGAACGCGGCCACCAGAAGTACCTCGCGCAGGCCCACGCCGCCCTTCGCCCGCGCGCCCAGGCTGTCCGCAAGGCGGGCGAGCGGGTGGCGCAGGGCCACGGCGAGGACGGAGAAGACCAGCAGTGTCTGCAAGAACCAGAGATGGCCGACCCAGTGGGGCCCCGGCGTGGACAGAAGGTGCAGGAAGGCCTCCGCCGTGCCCAGATTGCCGTCGCGCGCCACGCGGTGTGCGATGGCGAGCATGACGACGGGGGTGATGAGCAGCGTCGCGGTCAGAAGCGGCAGGCCGAGGCGGATGAAGCGGCGGCGGAGCCACGTGC
The DNA here is from genome assembly GCA_038528605.1 of Pseudomonadota bacterium. Taxonomy (GTDB): domain Bacteria; phylum Pseudomonadota; class Alphaproteobacteria; order Rhodobacterales; family Rhodobacteraceae; genus Thermohalobaculum. Next base: position 432 of record JBCBEP010000143.1, on the reverse strand, counting down.
CCGCATCCCGCCGCGCGAGCACCACGGCTGTCAGGAGCCCCGCCACCCAGAAGAAGAGCCCCATGCGCATGCTGCCGAGAAGGCCGGTCAGCGCGGCGATCGCCTCGCTCCCTTCAGGCGAGGCGACAAACCAGCCGAGCCCGGGCGTGTAGATCAGCCCGGCATGATAGGGGATGCCGAGCAGCATGGCGCCGGCGCGGATCCAGTCGAGATGCCAAAGCCGTGGGACCCCGGCGCCCTTCCCGTCTCGGCCGTCGAAGGCCATGCTCATGGGGTCTGGGGGGCGAGGCGGCGGAGCGCCCCTTTCGCGAGCCCGCCCGCCATGCGCAGCCTCAGGCGGGCATGGACGGCATCGGCGAGGCGGACGGGTCGCAGGATGTCGCCGACCACGCCCAGCCGGGCCCGGGCAGCCTCTGCCGGGTAATAGTCCTG
>JBCBEP010000142.1:0-7659 GCA_038528605.1 Pseudomonadota bacterium | reverse complement strand
CATGGTCATGGCGTTGACCGCGGCATCCTCGGGCAGCGGGAAGAGATAGGTGGCGTTGAGCGGCACCTTGCCGGGGTTCTCGAAGGTCTGGATCACGCGGATATGGGCAAGCTCGCCCTGGAGATCCGCCTCGATCGCCGTATCGAGCGCCGGGAGGGCGACGGGGCGACCATCGATGATCGCCTCGAGCCGGCCGCCCTCCCGGCGCGGCAGATCGGGCGGGGCGGCGGCGACGGCCGGCAGCGCAAGGGCGCCTGCCAGAAGGAGCGCTGTGGCGCGCAGGGTGCGGATCATTGGGTTTCTCCTTCTTGGTGCTGAATGGGGGTGTGGGCCGCGACGCGGGTGCCGCCGGTGGTGCGCGGCCCGGGAAGGGGCGCGAGGTCGAGGGCCGCGCGGGCCGCCGCCTCCAGGCCGGCGCGCTCGGCAGGCGCCATGTCCCAGGGCGTGATGCGGCGGATCATGCGCCAGCGCTGGCGGGGGCCGGTGAGCCAGGCCCAGGCCGCCTCGCCGATGCCGGGCACGCTGGTGCCGTCCTCCGCCACAAAGCTGGCCGCCACGTGCCAGACGCGGCCATCGGGGCTCGTGGCGCGGTAATGGGCGGTGGCGAGGCCGTACCGCTCCGTCGAGAGAAGCCGCAGCTCGAACCCGAGACCCGCGAGGCATTCCTCAGGCGCGTGGAGGTGGCGAAGCGGCGCGGTGGAGGCGACCACCGTGAGCGCCATCGGCCCGTACTCCGCCGAGGCCGCACCCCCGCCGAAGCGGGCATAGTACGCCTCCTCCATTCCGCTCAGCGCCCATGGGACCGCCTGGTGCCCTGCCAGGCGGCTGGGCAGCGTGATGTCCATGGAGGCCCCGGCATCGAGCGGACGTTTCGGCAGGAACGAAAGACCGCTGGCAACGAGGCAGAGGGCGAGGGCGGCGCCAAGCACGTGGTGCGTCGCGCGCCGCCGGGGCTTTGGGCCCTCGCGATCCCGTCTCGCAGCACGCGCGGGGCGATCCTCTCGCGGCGCAAGGTAGGACGCCCACAGGAAGGCGGGGATGGCGGCCAGAAGGATCGCGGCAAGGCCCGTCAGCCCGTGCCATGGTTCGGCCAGGAGGGGGACGCCCAGCGCCTCGCCCACCGCGATGGCAGCGATCCGCAGGCTGTTGGCCAGGAGCGCGGCACCGAGAGCGATAGCCCCGCCCGCGAGAAGGGCCGGGAAGCGCGGCCGGTAATGGGCGCAGAGCAGCGCGAAGAGGAGGCCCTGGAGCAGCACCCCCCGCGCGCCCGAGCAGGGCAGGTCCACCAGTACCCGCGCGCTGCCGAGGGTGATGGCGAGCCCCTCGCAGCTGAGCGGCCCGGCAAGGCTCTCCGGCAGAAGCGCGAGCAGCCCGCAGGCCCCCTCCGCCGAGATGGACTGCATGGGGTAGCCCAGCAGCCGCTGCAGAATGCGCTCGAGCGGCAGGGCGAAGAGAAAGGCAACCGCAAGCCAGAAGGGCGAGACCGCCTGCTCCCGCTCATGCAGCCCGGCGGCGAGGCCGAGCGCGAGCACATCGAGCGCCAGCGCCAACCCGCCTAGCACGCCGATGGCCATCACCTCCCCGGCGATGCGCAGCGCGAGCGTCCCGGCCACCAGAGCGAGCGCGCGCCCCGGCCGGGCCAAGTAGCCGGCGCGGCGCGGCGAGAGGGCGCTGCGGACGGCCAGCACGGCGATGGCGAGCGCCACCACCCAGCCATCGGAGCCGTAGGAGGGATCGGTCCAGGTCACCACAAGCCAACGCAGCGGCTCGGCCGCGGCGATGGCGGCGGCCAGCACCAGGAGGACGGCCGCGGCCCGTCCGGCACGGGGCCTTCCAAGGCGAACACGGGCGGGCGGGGCATATGCGGCGGAGGGCGTGCTCATGCCCTCGGCTTACGGGCCGCGCGTGCAAAGGAAGGCCCGGTCTCCCCGGCTCCTTCCGGAAGCCTCGTGCAATTTTCGCGGAGAGCGGCGTGCCCTAGAGGTCCGTCACCGGCAGGCCAAGGCGTTCCGTCAGGATGCGCCGGTGGCAGGTGGCAGGCTCGGCTTCGTAACACAGCAACGCCACGCGCTCCGCCGCCGCGAGGGCCTGAAGCTCGGCAAAGGCGTCGACCGCTTCCGGCGCCTGCATCGCTTCGTCGTAGATCGCGCGCATCTCATCGACGCGGCCCGCCCGCACGGCATCGCGCCCCGCCTTGGGCGTGCCGAGCGCGCGCAGATGGGTATAGGCGATACCGGCCTCGGCCAGCCCTGCGGCCAGCAGGGATTTCGAGAACCCCGCCCGGCGGGAGGAGGCGACGGCGCGCACATCCACCAGCCGCGTCACCCCTGCCTCCTGGAGGCGCGCGCACACCTCGTCGAGCGTCGCCTTCTCGTAGCCGATGGTCACAATGCCCGGTTCCATGCCAGCCTCCCCTTCAGCCCCGCCAGCGAAACAGGCGGGGAGAGGAAAGGCAACGGGAGGATCGGCGATGGAGAGGACCGGCAAAGAGGGGCGGCTTGCGGGCAAGACCGCGATGATCACGGGCGGTGCCTCCGGCTTCGGGCGCGAGATGGCGGAGCGGTTCGCGGCCGAGGGCGCCCGCGTCGCCTTGCTCGACCTCAACCGAGAGGGCGCGGAAGCCGTGGCCGCGGGCATCGGCGATGCTGCCATGGCGCTCGGCTGCGATGTGGCGGACGGGCCGGCGGTGCGTCAGTCCCTCGCCGCGGTGGTGGACGCGTTCGGCCGGCTCGACATTGCGGTGAACAACGCCGGCTGGTCCCACACGAACCGGCCGCTGATGGAGGTGACGGAGGCGGATTTCGACCGCGTCTTCGCGATCAACGTGAAGTCCATCTACCACGTCACCCACGCGCTGGTGCCGCACTGGCGCGCCCAGGGCGGCGGCGTGATGCTCAATATCGGGTCGACCGCGGGCATCAGGCCGCGCCCCGGCCTCACCTGGTACAACGCCTCGAAGGGGGCCGTGAACCTCGTCTCCCGCAGCCTCGCGGTGGAGCTCGCGCCCGACAAGGTGCGGGTCAACTGCATCGCGCCGGTGATGGGGGCGACGGCGCTGCTCGAGACCTTCATGGGCATGGAGGACACGCCGGAGAACCGGGCGAGGTTCATCGCCACGGTCCCCCTGGGCCGGCTGTCGGAGCCCGAGGATATCGCGAACGCCGCGCTCTATCTCTGCTCCGACGAGGCATCGTTCATCACCGGCGTCGTGCTGGAGGTCGATGGTGGCCGGACGATCTGAGCGCGCGCTCAGGCGGGCATATCGGAGCGCGTGGCGGTGATACGCTGGTAGGAGCCGACGATGGCCTCAAGCTCTGCGCGCGTCGCCACCGCGTCGAGGTCGTCGAACCCTTGCGGGGCGCGTTCCTCCACCAGGTCGATCACCTGCTCGGGGCCGCCCTTTCGGTTGGCGAGCACGATCTCTGCGGTGGCGGGCCGCCGCTCCGCCTCATAGGCCGCAAGGCCGGCGGGCCCATGGGCCGCGAGCGCCTTCGCGAGCGAGACCGCATCCAGCACCGCCTGGCTCGCGCCGTTCGAGCCCACCGGGTACATCGGGTGCGCCGCATCGCCGAGCAGCGTCACCCGCCCGCCCGGCGCCCCCCAACGGGCCAAGGGCTCCCGGTCGCACATCGGGTAGAGATTGATGGGTTCGCTCGCGCGGACGAGAGCCTCCAGATCCACCTCGTCGACATGCAGCCCAGCAGCCTCCGCCAGCGCTTCGTCCGCCGTCGCCGGCGCCTGCCAGTCCTGATCGAGCGGCAGGGGATCGCCCGGCGCGCCCTTCGCCGCACAGATGACCCAGTTGGTCAGTCGTTCGCCCGGGCGGGACGGATCTGCATGGATCGGGTAGAGCACAAGCTTCGCTGCCATGCCGCCTGCAATGATCATGGAGTGGCAGGTGAGGAAGCTCGGCGCCCAGGCAGCACCCCGCCACATGAGCACGCCGTTCCAGCGGGGCGGTTCCTCCTGCCCCGCAAGCGCGCTGCGGACGGTGGAGTGAATGCCGTCGGCGCCCACCAGCACATCACCCGCAATCCGTACCGTGCCCTCCGCGGTCTCGAAGCTGGCGGTGATGCCCTCGGGGCCTTCCTCGAACCCGGTGAGGCGGTGCCCGGTATGGATGGCCTCGGCGCCCAGCCGCTCACGCGCGCCCGCCGCCACCACCCCCAGCAGCATGCCGCGATGGATGGAGAACTGCGGCGCCGAGAGACCGGCGGCGAGACCGCGGGGCTGGGCGAGAATGTCCTGGCCCCTCGCAGTCTTGTAGATGAGCTCGGCCGTGCGGAGCCCCGCGGCGTCCAAGCCCTCGAGAAGCCCCCAGCGCGTCAGATGCTCCACAGCGTGCGGCAGGATGTTGATGCCCACGCCCAGCTCGCGGATGCTGGTGGCGCGTTCGAAAACCAGCGCCTCCATGCCCTCCTCCGCCAGCGCCAGGGCCAGCGCCATCCCGCCGATACCGCCGCCCGCGATGATCACCCGCATTCCCGTCTCCCGCATCGTCTTCGCACGCACGAGCATAGCGAGGGGCGTGAGCGCTGCAAAAGAAAGCCGCCGCCCCGCTTCTGCAGGACGGCGGCGTTGGCTGCGTCAAAGGGTCGGGATCAGAACCAGAAGTCGATGAACGACTGGAAGCCGAAGGTGTTGATGATCCCCGTCTCGAGATCGACGGTGCGCGAGGGCGTGGGCGCTTCGTAGACGCTGTCGCTCTCGCCCTCCCGAACGATCGTGTCGAGCACGTCGGCCGTGAAGCCGTTGTTGCTCACCACGGTCAGCGTATCGCCCAGCCCGAACAGGCCCTTGCCGTTGAACTTGATGATCGTCGTGCCACCGAAGCCCGGCAGGACAGAGGTGATCTCGACGCCTTCCTCCAGGATGATCTGGTCGTTGTTCACGTCGTAGTTCTTCACGGTGGTGAAGGTCGGCGTGCTGTCGTTGACGCTCTCGTTGGTGATGCGCAGCTGGTCCGACCCCACAAAGTTGAAGAGCAGGCCGCCGAAGCTGCCACCGCCAACCTCGAAGCGCCCGCCCTCGTCGTCGGCGAAGGCAAAGAGCGGCAACTCCTCGAAATCGTCCGCCGGCGGCGTGACCGGCGCATCGCCGAGGGTGAAGCGCGCCACGATCGGATCGTGGTCCGACGCAGTGTTGTCCTGCCGCGCAAACTCAGTGTTCACATGCACGACATCGACCTCGGCCGTCGATGCGAGGTTGTCCGACACGATGATGTGGTCGAGCGACTGGCTGTTGCCCTGGAAGACGAAGCTGTAGCGCTCGTCCTCGGCCAGCGAGTTCGTCAGGTTGGTGAGGCCGCTATCGGTCTCGAAGTCCTCGACCGGGGAGACGAACTCGAACTCATTGAGATCGCCCAGAACCACCACGTTCGCGCTCGGGTCGGAGCCCAGAATGCCGTCCACGACGTCCTGGACCGCCTGGCTCTGGGCCTGGCGCTCATCCAGCGAGCCGTTAACCGTGAGGTCTTCCTGGCGCGCATCGAACGGCTGCTCGATGCCGAGGATCGGCGCCGACCCGCCCTTCGACGAGAAGTGGTTGTTCACAACGTGAACATCCTCGCCGTTGAAGGTGAAGGTGGCGACCAGCGGCAGGCGGGCTCCGTTGAAGGCCTGACCAGCCTGCTGACCGTTGCCCGTGATGCCGCCCTGACCGTCGAACGGGTTGCTCAGGGGCGTGCTCAGTCCCACACGATCTGGATTGTAGAGATACGCGGTCTGGATGTTGCCGCCAGGGATGCCGCCGCCGAGATCATCGGCGATGAAGGGGTTGTCGATGAACTCGTAGGTCGGCCCGCCGGCGGCGGCGATCTCATCGACGAGCGTCTGCAGCGTGAGAGTGGCGTCGATCACCGAGTCGACGCCCTCGGCGCCCGTGTTGTCCTGAACTTCCTGGAGCCCGATGATGTCCGGGGCGTTCAGGTTGTTGACGATCTGCTGGGCGATCGCCTCGAAGCGACCATCGCCGATATCGTCGTCAACACCGTTAAACACGCCCGGCAGGAGGTTCGCCGGGTTCTCGACCACCGGATCGAGGTTCAGCACGTTGTAGGTGGCGATCGTCAGTTCGTCCCCGCTGCCAACGAGCGCAGTCGTCTCGGGCTGGAGACCGGCGGAGATGATGTTCCCGGTGAAGTCGACCGTCGGCAGGATCTCGAAGTTGCCGAAGCTGTAGGCGACAACGCCGGTCACGTCGCCGAGCAGGTCGCCGGTATTCACTTCCGGGAAGTCGAAATCGAAGATGCCGCTGTCTTCGTCGATCTGGATCTTCTCCGGATTGAAGTCGTCCGGGCTGATGTTGAGCGTGCCGCGGCTCGAGACACCGCTGGCCGAGCCACCGTCGTTCACCACACCGAAGATCTCGCCGAACTGGTTCGTGCCGGCGACCGCGGTAACGTCCTCGGCCGTGACCAGCATGGCCTCGAGGCTCTCGAAGAAGTCGATGCCGTCTGTCGTCGCATCAAAGCTCGCGAAGGCATCATCGTCGATGTTCTCGCTCGGCGGCAGGCGGCCGGACGTGCCGATGATCGAGGGCGCCGGCAGGGCGTTGCCGGTCGAGGTCACGGAGATGGTCGGGCTCGTAAGCTGCGTGAGCGGAATGTTGCGGCTGTCGGTGTCGCCCGGGAAGAACTCGGTCACCGTGCCCTGCACTTCAAGCGCGTCACCAACGTTCACGCCCGGCGCAGAGCTGGTGAACACGAAAATCGCGTCCGAGGTTGCGATGTTGCCGTCGCCCGTCGGGTCCTGCAGGTAGAAGCCGTTGGTATCGACGGCGGTGACGATGCCGCTCGTCTGCACTTCCGTGCCAAAGATCGAGAGAGTGTCGGCAGGCAGCGTGGCGAAGAACGTCGCCACATCCACGTTGCCGTTCGCCGCGAGCACGTTCGGCGACACGTGGCTCGCGCCCTGGATCTCCGGGATCGTGATGGCGTCGAAATCGTCGTTGGTGATCGTCGTCTCTGCCGAAGCGGTTCCGATGATGCCCTGGAGCGAGGCCTCGGTGATCTCGAGCGAGAAGGTCTCGTCATCCTCGATATCGGTGTCGCCGTTCACCTGGACGGTCACTGTCTGCGTGCTCTCGCCGACGCCGAAGGTCACCACCTGGTCCACAAGGGCCGTGTAGTCGGACCCGGCCGTGGCGGTGCCGTCGACCGTGGAGACGAGAACCGTCGTCTCGGCGGTCGTGCCGCCCGAGCGGGTGATCGTGAAGGTGAAGTCCGTCGTGCCGGTGTCGCCCTCGGCGAGCGCCGCACTGTCGGGCGCGACGTCGTAGGTCGACTGCTCGGCGATAGTCAGCGTCACCGTCCCGCGATCCGCATTCAGGTTCGCGACCCGCTGCCCGGGCGCGTCTGCTGCCAGGCTGATGATGTTGGACCCGCCATCGTTCGGAACCGCATTCGGGATCCGGAACTGCATCTGGTTAGGATCGTCGGCGGTGAAGTCCGTGAAGTCGAAATCGATCAGGCTGACACGGGTGAACGCGCCAATGTTGGACAAGTTGCCCAGCACAGGGAACTGATTGAAAACCTCGATGTTTTCGGTGCCGCCCGGCACCACGCTGTCCTCGTCGAAGAACAGGTTGTTCGGGTTGGCGTCGTTGAAGTCGGAGACCGGGAGAAAGCCGTCGACGACTTCCTCGAGAAGGATCGTGCCG
>JBCBEP010000141.1:0-7811 GCA_038528605.1 Pseudomonadota bacterium | reverse complement strand
TGGTCGCCGGCAAGGAGATCGAGGCCTGCATCCAGCGCCTCGCCCAGATGGCGCGTGCCTCGGGCATCCACCTCATCATGGCCACGCAGCGCCCCTCGGTCGACGTCATCACCGGCACGATCAAGGCCAATTTCCCCACACGCATCAGCTTCCAGGTCACCTCGAAGATCGACAGCCGCACCATCCTGGGCGAGCAGGGTGCCGAGCAGCTCCTCGGCCAGGGCGACATGCTCTACATGGCCGGCGGCGGGCGCATCACCCGCGTCCATGGCCCCTTCGTGTCGGACGAGGAGGTGGAGGAGATCGTCCGCCACCTGAAGTCCCTCGGCCAGCCGGACTATGTGATGGCCGTGACCGAGGGGGCCGACGAGGAAACCCAGAGCCTCGTCGACGAGAAGCTCGGCCTCGCCGCCACCGGCGATGGGGACGACGCGCTCTACGACAAGGCCGTCGCCATCGTCGCGCGCGACCGCAAGTGCTCGACCTCGTATATCCAGCGCAAGCTCGCCATCGGCTACAACAAGGCCGCCCGCCTCGTGGAGATGATGGAGGACCAAGGCGTCGTCACCCCCGCCAACGCCGTCGGCAAACGCGACATCCTGGTGGAAGAGCGCTGAATGCGGCGATGGTCGCCGCATTGTAGTGCTTTCATTCTAACAGTCGCTCTGACAGAACACACAGGGCGCTGTTGTTGAAGCCGCGGCTCGCGGTGTTTTCGACGCAAAGGAGGAGACGCAAATGCCTACATCGGCAGTCTTGCAGTGCCTCCCTTCCTCCGTTCAAAAGCTATGACGACACGCGCCGCTACTACCTCTCGTCTCTTGGAGGCCCTTGGGGACCCACGAGCCTTCATTGTGGCACTCTCCTTGTGCGCCGCCTTGATCTCAGCCTGGGTTCCCCCTTTCCAGTCGCCCGACGAATTCCATCACGTCGTCCGGGCCGCCGCTCTCTCAAACGGCACGATCGGCATAGAGACGCCATCTGGTCAGCGCTCCGGAGCCAGGGTTGACAGCGGTGTCGCGGAGTACATCGCGCTCTATGTGAGTTCGGACGGCAGTCCGCGAAATAACGTAACGCCTGAAGAAACCGCTGCCGCGAGCGCCATCACTTGGAATGGCACCACTGTATTTGAGGAGGCGCCCGGCACCGGTTACTATTTTCCTTTGATTTATGCTCCACAAGCGGCGGCTCTCTTTATTGGCCGTAATACCGGTCTATCGGTCGACATGAGTTACCGACTTGCCCGAGGGTCAGTGCTGATTAGCGCCACCTTGTTGATGCTATTGGCCGTGCATCTCAGCCGCCCACCAGTGCTTGTTCTTACACTGCTGGTCATGCCGATGATGCTGTTTCAGTTCGGCTCTGCGACGATCGACGCCGTCTCAACAGCGCTAGCCATGGCGCTGCTCGCAGGTTTTGTGCGCCTGATGCGCGAAGCGGACGCGGCACGTGGCGGTGAAGTGCTGGCAATGACGTTGGGGGTGTTCGTTCTAGCGTCCTGTCGTTTACACTGCGCAGCATTTGTGCTGCTGCTGTTCGCATTGTCTTTGAACACTCGTTCCAGAATTTGGCTGATCTGCGGTATGGCAACAACAGCGGCGCTGCTTTCTTGGTATGCACTAGCCGCTACAGACGTGAGCGATCTCAGGGGCACAGCCGATCCATCGAGCCTTGAAATTGTAGCCTACTATGCCCAACGACCCATTTCACTTGTGCAGGTCATTCTTGAAACAGTCTCCAACATTGACACCGTCAAGTTTTACACTGCCCAATTCGTCGGGCTATTGGGCTGGCGGAACCCTTGGTTCGTTTCGTTGGTGTACAATGGATTCGTCATTGTCCTTGGTCTTGCTCTCATCCTTAGTATCGCTGAAACCGATGCCGCCAAACGGCCGCTCGCGAGCGCCGCGCTTTTGGCAACCTCTATCTGCGCTGGGATCCTAGTCTTCTTCGCACTGCTCATCGCGTGGACACCTCACCCTGCGACCACTGTGACGGGCATTCAAGGGCGATACTTTATGATCCCAGCCTTAGCGCTCGGTTACGCGCTCTCTGCCTCAGAACAAAGGCAGCGCCTGGCAAGGTGGTCTCCCTGGATGAATGGCTTTCTTTGGAGCATTCTGCTGGTATCGACCATTCTCTCGGTCGACATCCTCGCAGCGCGTCACCATGGTGGCGGCGTTATTGGAGTGATGGCGACCTCGGGTGCGACATAGCTCGAGAAGGCTCTTCAACGCGGCCTGAACGAACAAAAATGCGAACAAACCGCGCAGGATCGTGAAAAAGGAACCAAGGGTCGATGCGCATAGGCGTAGTCATTCCGTGCTTCAAAGTACGTTCACACGTGCTCGATGTGATTGGCGCAATAGGACCTGAGGTGGATCGCATCTACGCGGTAGATGACTGTTGTCCGGTGCGCTCGGGGGACCTGATCGAGCAAGCTGTGAGCGATCCCCGCGTCACGGTCTTGCGTCATAGCGTCAACAAAGGGGTTGGCGGTGCGGTTGTGACCGGGTACCGCGCCGCTCTCAACGATGAGCTTGATATCGTCGTTAAGGTCGATGGAGACGGGCAGATGGACCCCGCTCTCATCCCTCTCTTCATCAGCCCAATCGTGGCCGGAGAGGCCGACTACGCCAAGGGTAACCGCTTCTTTTCCTCTACGGCGATAAAGAACATGCCGTGGCTCCGTCTTATTGGAAATGCAGCACTAAGCTTCATGACAAAGCTCTCGAGTGGTTATTGGAGTGTTTTTGATCCAACGAACGGATATACCGCAATACATACACGCACACTCAATGCGCTTGACTTAGATTCACTTTCAGAGCGTTACTTCTTTGAGACTGACGTTTTGATCCGACTCAGCGATTTGAGAGCCGTGGTGATCGACGTGCCGATGCGTGCGGTATATGGCGACGAAGTAAGCGGGCTCAAGATCAGCAAAGTACTCGGCGAGTTTATTGGAAAACACGTGAAGGCGACACTGCGGCGCATCGTTTACTCCTACCTATTGCGAGACTTCAATATTGCTTCCGCAAATTTTTTGATTGGCATGACTTTTCTCTTGTTTGGCACAGTGTTTGGTATTCTCGGATGGCTGAATTCGCTCACAACCGGCGTACCCGCAACGACAGGGACTGTGATGCTATCGGTACTCCCGCTGATTGTTGGCATCCAAATGCTCCTGTTTTTCTTCGGTTACGACATTGCTGCCGAACCCAAGCGACCGGTACAGAGGCAGACCGTGTTGGCGACGCTCGATCCGGACGGCCGCCTCCGTCGTCAGCAACAGCCCACTGAGGAGAAGACCATCAGATCAGGCTCGGATGATGCCGATGCTAGTAAAGTCAATTGATTTCGCCTTGGCCACTACTCGAATTTCAGTGCAATTTGAAGGAGGAAGATATGCAGCTCGTGAGGAGTATCGCTCAAAATGCCACCTTTGATACTAGCAGTCTGCGTGGTCCTCTTTATTGCCTGCGGTCAGATTCTGTTCAAAATCACCGCGGAGCGTATCAGCGGAGAGCCGATCACATCGATTATCAGTGACTGGCGCACGATCGTGATTTTTGGGATTGCGTTGGGCATATATGGCGTTGCGACGATCATGTGGGTGCTTGCACTCCGCGAGCTGGCCCTCTCTCAAGCCTATATGCTGATGTCCCTATCTTTTGTGATCGTGCCGGTAGCCGCCATGGTTCTCTTCGGCGAGAAGCTTTCGACCGGCTTCTTTCTCGGCTCAGCCCTGATCATCAGTGGCCTAATCGTAACGCTGGGGTCTCGCCCATGAAACAAGCCAAGACGAAATCCCACACGCAGCCTACCGCACGTGTCGCGAGACGCGCGGAGGCCGCGATGCTCTTGTCTTTCTCAGATCGCTGCCATGAGTGCGTGTCGTCTCATTAGACCGGGGTCTGAAACAATTCAGCGGAGGCCCAACCTGTAGCGGCCCTCGGTGGAGACGTAGAAGAGGCAGTCGGCTGTTGCGGCGCAGGTGACCTGGTGGGTGGCGTCGCCTTCAGCGCCGAAGTAGCTGCCCGGGTCGAGAAGGGCTTCTGCGCTGTCGGCGGTGTGCGTGGCCTGTCCGGAAATGAGGACGGCGCGGAGCCAGGCGCCGTTGCCCTGCAGGGCGCCTGCGAAGCCTGCAGGCAGCTTCAGGAAGGTGCCGTTCTTCTCGTCGCCGTTTGGTGTGCCCCAAAGGAACGCGATCTCGGGCCCATCAACACCCAGCGTATCCTCCGGATCAAGCCAGGCGACATCGGCCGCGTTGAGCCAGATGATGTTGCGCGCTTCGATGTTGATGGGCCGTTCGCCGTTGTCGAACTCCTCCTCGGCGGGACGCACGAGATAGGGGCCCGACAGGATCTCGAGGAACGCAGTGGCCCTGCTGCCTTCGAGCGCGGCGGTGATGTGGTTCTCGCCCGCAGGCTGGGTCCAGAACGAGCCCGGGCCCATCCACATCCGCGCCGCGTCCGGATCGTCGTTGTGGACCGACCCGCTGATCACCACGGCGCGATAGGTGATGTTGTGGATATGCGGCGGCGACGCGAACCCGTCGACGAATTCAATGAGCGTGCCGGTGGGCACATCCTGCTTGATATCGCCCCAGAGAACGCCGGCCTTCGGGCTGAGATCGCCCCGCAGCGGGTTGAGCGGCTGCAGTTCGATCTCCGAACGGGGGACGACTTCCACCACCGGCTCCGCAGCCGCCGTCCCCACAGTGAGAGCCAGAGCGATCGACAGCGCAGTGAGGAAGGGGCGGGCGGACATGGGCGGCTCCATCGGATCACGGTTCTCGTGCGGCCCAGCGGCACGCTCGCGCGTGAAAGTGAAGCCTGGCTCTCTACAAACAATCTACTTCATGGCTGAAACACTATCCGCTATCGCTTCACAATGGATCTCGACCTCAAATCGGTGAAGCTCTTCGTGCGGGTGGCGGCGCTCGGCGCCATCGGGCGGGCGGGGGCGGAGTTCGGCCTCTCGGCCACAGCGGCCACCCAGCGCATCCGCGCGCTGGAGGGCGTGGTCGGCGCGCAACTCCTCCATCGCACCACGCGCGCCGTCTCCCTCTCGGCGGACGGGGAGGTGTTCCTCGCCCATGCCAAGCGCATCATCGCCGATGTCGAAGACGCGTTCGCGGACATGCAGGGCAACCCCGAGACGATCCAGGGGGAGCTGCGGATTGCCAGCTCCGCCTCCTTCGGGCGCAAGCTGATCGCCCCTTTCGTCCACGAGTTCCTCGCGACCTATCCCAGCGTTTCGATCCAGCTCGACATGAGCGATGGGGTGGTCGACATCGTCGAGCAGGGCTTCGATCTCGCCATCCGCCTAGGGGAACTCGCCCCCTCCACCCTGAAGGCGCGCGCGCTGGCGGAGAGCCCGCGGATGGTCGTCGCCTCACCGGGCTATATCGAGCGGCACGGGCGGCCCGAAAGTCTAGGCGCCCTCAAGCAGCACAACTGCCTCGCGCGCGCCGATATCCGCACATGGCGGTTCCGTGGCCCTGGCGGAGACACCATCGAGGCTCGGATCGCCGGCAATTTCGCCACCAACCTGGCGGAGGGGATCACGGAGGCGGCCCTTTCGGGCCTCGGGGTGGCCAGGAAGTGTCGGTGGGAGATCGCCGAGCATCTGGAGGCGGGCACCCTCGTACCCCTGCTCGAGGATCATACGGTGCTGCCGGAATGGCGGATCTTCGCCGTTCGCTCCCCGGCGCCGCAGACACCGCCGCGGGTGCGTGCCTTCACCGACTTTCTCGCCGCGAAGTTGAAGAACGTCCCGGCCCTGGCGCCGAAGGAGGTCGCCCCGCCTGAACGGAGCGAGCCCGCTACCTAGACGGGCGGGGTGTCGAACACTCCGGCAAGCACCAGCTCGATGAAGACGATCAGGACCACCATGAAGCCGAGATAGGCAGCGAAGCGCATATGGTCCTCGCCGTCGATCACCACGCGGCGCAGCAGCGAGCCGAAGATGTCGAAGAGCGAGACGGTGACGAGGATGATAAGGAGGATCGCGCCGCCCGAGGCATAGTCGAAACCGCGCAGCGACTCCGAGAGCGACATGCCGATGCCGCCCGCCCCCACGATGCCAAGCACGGTGGCCGAACGTACGTTGGCCTCGAAGCGGTAGAGCGAGAACGAGATCCAGAGCGGCATCACCTGCGGGATCACCCCGAAGATGATCTCCTGCAGCCGCGAGGAGCCTGTCGCGCGAATGCCCTCCACGGGGCGCGGGTCGATCGCCTCCACCGCTTCCGAGAACAGCTTCGCGAGGGTGCCCGTGGTGTGGATCGTCAGCGCCATCACGCCCGCCAGCGGGCCGAGGCCCACCGCAGCCACGAAGATCAGCGCGAAGACCAGCTCGTTGATCGCGCGCGCCGCATCCATCAGCCGGCGCACCGGAAAGACGATCCAGCTCGGCGCAAGGTTCGTGGAGGACAGCAGGCCGAACGGCACGGCTAGGACGACCGAGAGGAACGAGCCCCAGACCGCCATCTGCACCGACTCGAGCATCAGCTCGAGATAGCTCTTCCAGTACCGGAAGTTCGGCTCGAAGAAGTCTGCCAGCAGCAGCGCCATGTTATCGCTGCCGAAGAACACCTCGCCGAAGCGGTTCATGTCCGACGGCACGAAGCTCCAGACGAGGAGCACGAGGAACGAGCCCCAGAGAAGCGCGTCGAAGGTCTTCTCTTTGGTCGTGCGACCGGGGACCTCGATATCGTCCAGCGTGGTTCCCAGCGTCGTTCTCAGCGTGGCGTCGGTCATGGAACGGATCCGTCAGGAGGATGGCCCCCGCATGAGCGCGGGGGCCAGAGGCGCGAGGGTCACTTGCGCGGGCGGGCTTCCGCAGCGGCGCGGATCTCGGCGATCTTCTCGTCGATCTCGGCGATCTTCGCGGTCTTCTCCTCCTCGGAGAACGTCTCATCGCCCTGGATCGACATGCGCTGACGGATCTGGTCCATCTCGTAGAACGGCCAGAGCTGGGCGTTCGAGGACGGGATGAACGGGCCCATGTCGATGATCGCCAGCGTCTCGCGGGCTTCCTTCACCTCTTCATCGGTGCCGTGGCGGCCATAGGTCATGAAGAAGCTCATGATCTTGGCCTTGAGCGCCGGGTCGAGCTCCGGGCGCCATGCCATCGGGTCGGAAGCGATGAGGGGCGAGCGCCAGATCTCCTTGAGCTCGGCGAAGAGCTCCGGCTTGGCGGTCTTGAGGCGGGAGTACATGCCGGTCGAGGACGCGACGGCCGCATCGACCTGCTGGGTCGCAACCGAGATCAGGTTGGTCTCGTGGTTCGCGTTGCGCACGGTCTTGAAGCAGTCGCGCGGGGCCACGCCTTCCTTGGCGAACACGAAGGTCGAGGGCACGAGGAAGCCCGAGGTCGAGTTCGGATCGCCGATGCCGAAATCGAGCGTCTGGTCGCACTTCATGACGTCTTCGTAGGTCAGGCCGCTGTCCTTGTGCGTGACCATGACCGACCAGTAGCCCTGGTCGCCCGTGCTCTCGGTGGTCTGCGCGAAGATCTCGGCGCCGGCGCGGTCCACGGCGACCATGGCCGACTTGTTGCCGTACCAGACCACGTCGACCTTATCGAAGCGCATGCCCTCGATCACACCCGCATAGTCGGCCGCGAAGAACGGCTTCACCGGCATGCCGAGCGCTTCTTCCATGGCAACGAGGAACGGGCCCCACTTCTCGCGCTGGGCGCTGGAGCTCTCGGTCGACAGGATGCCGAAGAAGAGCTCATCGGGGTTGGTCCGCTCGTCGGCCATGGCCGGCGCGGTCAGGGCCACGGCCATGGCGGCAGCGGCG
>JBCBEP010000140.1:0-7870 GCA_038528605.1 Pseudomonadota bacterium | reverse complement strand
AGATCGCCTTCCCCCGCCGCTTTGCCTTCATCCTGAAGACCATCGGCCTCCTGCCGAACCGCGCCTATATCTGGACGGTGCGCAAGGCCCTCGGCTGGGACAAGATGGGCGACTGAGCCCACCAGCCGGCCCACCGCGTCAGGCCAGCCGATTTCGGCTCGGCCGGCGCCGGAGGGCGCTGGCCGGGCGCAACAAGCATCGCGGGCCCGCCCGCGATACCGCTTGCCTCATCCAGCGCCGAGCGCTGCCAGCCGCGCCCGATCGAGCTCGAAGCGCCAGACCAGCGCGACGGCGAGGAGCTTCAGCAGGATAGGCGCACCGGCATAGAGCAGCGCCAACGCCAGCAGCGCGCTCTCGGCGTTCTCCCCGCCCGCCACGAAACCAGAGGCATCGAGCGCGAGATAGGCAAGCCCCGAGGCCACGGCGAGGGAGGCCTTCGTCGCCACCTGCCATAGCGCGAAGAAGATGCCGGCGCGTTCCGCTCCCGTCTCCGCCCGGTCCGCCGCCACCACATCCGCCTGGATTGCAGGGGGCAGCGTGAGATCGGCGCCGAAGGCCAGCCCCGTCAGCACCGTGATGACCCCGAAAGCCACCACATCCCCCTCACCGAGCGTCAGGGCCGCCGCGAACACCGCACAGGCATAGAGCATCGCCATGCCCCAGAGCCGGTGCTTCTCCACCCGCCCCGCCGCCCAGTTCCAGAACGGAATGCCCAGCACCGCCGAGAGGAAGTAGAGCAGGAAAAGCGGCCCGGCGGCATCCTCCGCCCCCAACCGCGCCTCCACGAAGAACAGAAACAGCGAAGCCGGCAGCGCGTTCGCCGCGCCGTTGGCGAGCCAGGCAGCGATAAGCCGCCGAAAATAGGGGTTCGAGCCGAGCGCCCGGCCGAGGGCGCGCAACCCCGGCGTCTCCGCCGCCCCGCGTGCAGCGCCCGAAACCCGTTCCGGGTCCGGCACCCGCCAGAAGGCGATGGCGACCGCGACCGGCAGGCCTATGCAGACGCCGAGGGCCACCATGCGCAATCCCTCGCCACCCTCCCCGCCCGCGACGTAGAGAACCGTCGAGACCACCGTTCCCGCCAGCACCAGCGCCTCGCGCCACGCCGTCACGGTCACGCGCCCCTTGTAGCCCGGCGCCATCTCGGCGCCCCAGGCGGCATAGGGCGTCTGCGCCATCGACCAGCCGAGCGTCAGCAAGGTGAGCCACAGGATCGCATGGCCGAGCCCCGCCTCGGCAGGCGGGACGAAAGCCTGCCACACCCCGATGCAGATCACGGGCACGGAGGCGACCAGCCACACGCGTCGCCGCCCGTAGCGCCCGGGTGTCCGATCGGACATCCAGCCGATGGCCGGGTCCGAGAACGCGTCGAAGAGCCGGATGACGATCCACGCGACGCCGAGCGCCGCGAGGCTCACCCCCCGTTCCTCGGCATAGAACGGCGTCACATAGGTGAAGAGCGGCAGGTATAGCGCGGCCAGAAAGAGGGCCGGTGCCGCATAGGCGGCGAGGAGAGAGATGGGCATGGCGGCTCCGTCAGCGACACGCCGCAGATAGTCCGCACAGGTCCGCGAACCAGCCGATCCCTTTAGCCGTACTCGTCCTCGGTCACCTCACCGCGGTTCCGGCGGATGCGCACGATGGTCCAGTGGAGGAGCTCGGAGAAGACACCCAGCACCGAGGTCGCCGTGATGGTGAGGATGATCAGCGGGAAGTTCACCACAAGCTCGAAGAGCGGCTTCACCTCCACGCTCGTGGTGCGCATGAAGCCCGCGAAATCCTTCACATAGCCTTCGTCGATATCCGACCACAGCGTCCACGCCATGTAGAGTACGCCGGAGATGATGATGGAGAGGAGCCCCGCCCAGACACCGTTTGCCACCGCGACCACGACCCCCCAGCCCTGGCGGCTGGCAAGGTTCACGAAACCGACGATTGCAGCTGCGAGGGGCCCGATCACAGCCATATCGGGCAGCTCCGCGAGCAACGGGTCCGCTTCCGGGCGCGACATCACCCAGTTGATGGCCCAGGCCATCAGGATCGCGCAAATGATCCGAAAGAGCAGCATTCCCGGCTCGTCAGCCCCCCCTCGTCATCCCCCGGGCACGGGGCCGTCCCGACCCCGCCCGGACGTTCACGCCGACCCCTCGCGGGTAAGCGTGATTTGGCTCACATCGGTCGTCCCGGCGAGGAAGCACGCGGCGCAGGCCGCCAGATACAGGTTCCACATCCGGTGGAAGCGGTCGTCAAAGCCAAGTTCCCGGATCTCGTCCCATCGGGCATTGAACCGGCCCCGCCAGATGCGAAGCGTCTGCGAATAACTTTCACCGAACTCCAGCGACCCGCCGAACGCAAGTCCCGCCCGGGCGCTCTCGCGCTGGAAGGCGGCAGGTGAGGGAAGCATGCCACCGGGAAAGATGTATTTCTGCACGAAATCCGAGCCGCGCCGGTACTGCGCAAAAAGCTTGTCGGCGATGGTGATGACCTGAAGCGAGGCGCTCGCCCCCGGCTTCAGCCGGTCGCGGAGCGAGCCGAAGAACACGGGCCAGTAGCGTTCGCCGACCGCCTCGAACATCTCGATCGATGCGACCGCATCGTACTGTCCGCGCTCGTCGCGATAGTCCCGGATCACGATGTCTGCCCGCTCGGAAAGCCCCGCGGCCTGAAGCCTGGCTCGCGCGAAGTCGTGCTGTTCGCGGCTGAGCGTGAGGCCCGTCACCCGCGCCCCGCGCTCCCGGATCGCATATTCCGCAAAGCCGCCCCAACCGCAGCCGATCTCCAGCACATGGTCACCCGGCTTGATCCGGGCCCGGTCGCAGATCGAGGCGTATTTGTTCGCCTGGGCCGCCACCAGGTCCTCCCCCTGCCCGGAGAAGAGGCCCGAGGAATAGGTCATCGTCTCGTCCAGCCATTCGGCGTAGAACGCGTTGCCGAGGTCGTAGTGATGGCTGATGTTGCGGCGCGAACCGCGGCGCGTGTTGTCCCGCAACCGGTGCCTGATCCGCTCGTAGAGCCGCGCCAGCGCCGCCCCCGGAAAGCCGCGGCCGACGCCATCGTTGTTGAGCATGATCACGTCGAAGAGCGACTGGAGGTCCGGCGTGTCCCAGCCGCCTTCCATATACATCTCGCAGAAGCCCATTTCGCCCTCCCGCACCATGCGGGCGAAGAAGTCAGGGTCCTTCACATCGATGCGGCCCATGGGTCCCGGGCGCGCACCCTCGGCGGGAAATACCCTGCCATCGGGCAACGCGATCTCGATCCGGCCACACTCGATCCGCTTCAGAACGCCGTAAAAGGCCTCGAACCAGCGCGGAAGTCTGCCTTCCATTTCGGCGCGCGCGTCCGCCATGCCATACACCCCTTGGTCTTCTCGAAGTTTTCTAAGCGTTTTCGGCGGGTGCGGGCCAGAGCTAATGCGCGCGACGAGCTATCTCGCTCGGCTCCGCGCTGCCTGCCGCGGCGTCGATTGTGGGATAGGGGCCACGATAGGGGTGGAAGCGCGCCCCTTTCAGCCAGAGCTTCAGTGCCTGCCAGTGGATCGCGACGATCACCTTCACCGTCATCAGCGGGTGGAGCGCCCACAGCTTCAGCAGCGCCCCATCCGTCAGCGCCACCCGGTCGCCCGATTGCGTGGCGATCAACCACTCGCCTTCCGCGTCGTGCTGGCGAATGCGGATGGCGAGGCGTTCCGCCGGCTGTCGGATGGTGAAGCGATACTGTTGCGTCATGCCGATGAAGGGCGAGACGAAGAAGCCCTTGTCCGTACCATGCCGCGCCGCACCATCCCGCCCCTCATCGGCGGCCAGGACATAGGTGTGCTGGTCCCCGAACGTGTTCTTGACCTCGTAAATCACGCTCTCGAGCCGGCCTGCAACGTCCTCGCAGAAATAGACCGAAAGCGGATTGAACGCGTAGCCCAGGATCCGCGGGAAGGAGAGGAGCCAAATGCGCGCAGGCTTCGGCCGCCCCGCCGCCGCGAGCTCGGCCTCCGCCCAGGGGCGCAGGGCGCTGCCATCCCGCGCCGCGTGGTCCCGCCGGTGGAACGACAGGAGCCCGAAACGGTCGAGCGCCAGCAGGCGCATGCCGCGGCATGTCTCCTCCAGCCGGTCGATATCGAGCAGCAGGCTGAACACCCGGTAGCGGAAGCGATGGGTGAAGGGGCGGAGGCGCATATGCATCACATGGCCCCGGTAGAGGCAGGCCCGTGTCGGCCCCGCCTCGTCCTCGCCCAGCGTCATGCGCTCGTCCACACCATCCCCTTATTCCGCCGCCACGCGCTCGGGATGGCTGAGCGGCGTGCCCGTGTCCCGCACCCAGGCGGGCCGGGCACCCAGCGCCTCGGCCACGCGCAGGCCGGCGCGCAAGCCATCCTCGTGGAAACCATACCCGAGCCAGGCACCTGCGAACCAGACCCCGCCCCTGCCCTGAAGCGCGTCGAGCGCTTCCTGCGCCGCAAAGCTCGCGCCATCGAACACCGGGTGCGCCCAGTCCACCGCCGCATGCGTCCGCTCAGCCGCCGGCTCCCGCGAGGGGTTCAGGCTCACAAAGAGCGGATGCTGCTCGGGAATGCCTTGAAGGCGGTTCATCCAGTACGTGACCGGCGCTGGCCGGTCCGCATCAGCATCAGCGCCTTCCGAGAGGAAGTTCCAGCTCGACCAGACCTTCCGCCGCTTCGGCATCAGGCTCACATCGCTGTGCAGAATGGCCCGGTTCGCGGAGGTCCGGAATTGCCCGAGCGTTCCCGCCACGGCCCGGTCCAGCGCATCCTCTCCGCCAGCACGCAGCAACGCGAGCGCCTGCGGTGCATGGCACGCCAGCAGCACCGCATCCGCCTCGACCACGCCGCCATCCTCGAAACGCACGGCGGCGGGGCGGCCGCCCACGGCCGTGCGCGCCGCCACCGCCCGCCGGCCCGTCACAGCACGGTCGCCGAGCCGCGCCGCAACGCGCGACACATAGGCCCGGCTGCCGCCAGAGACGGTCCGCCAACGCTGGGCGGGGGAGAGGCCGGTCATCAGGTCGTGATTGACGAAGAAGCGCACGAAGTTCTGCGCCGGAAACGCCATCATCTCGCGCGTCGGCGTGGACCAGATGGCACCGCCCATGGGCAGAATGAACCGGTCCCGGAACCAGCTGCCATAGCCCCGCGCCTCAATCCACTCGCCGAGGCTGAGGCCCGCGAGCTCCCCCGCCGCCATCTCGGCCGGGGCACGCTTCATGAAGCGGAGCACATCCCGCAACCCCGCCAGGTGCCACGGGTCCAGCGCCCGCCAGCGCTGCGCAAAGAGCTTGTCGAGGTTGTCGCAGGCGTATTCGCACGCCCCGTCCTGCAGCGAGAAGCCGAACGACATGTCAGACCATTTGGAGGGCACGCCGAGATGCTCGAACATAGAGCAGAGGTTCGGATAGTTGCGGGCGTTGAAGACGATGAAGCCCACATCGACGGCTTCCGTCGCCGGTCCAAACGCCACGTCGAGCGTCCGCGCATGCCCGCCGATCCGGTCGCCCGCCTCGAACAGCGTCACGTCATGCTCAGCCTCGAGGGCCAGCGCCGCCCCCATGCCGGCGATGCCGCTGCCCACAATCGCAATCTTCATCTCGTCGTCACCCCTCCAGCGGTCCCGCACAGCGCGGAATTTCAGGCCGCGCGGTTGCGATAGGCCTCGAGCGCACGCTCCCGCCCCTCCTTGTGCCCGATGACAGGCGCCGGATAGGGCGCAGAGGGGTCGAGGCGCCATGCCCGCGGCGCCGCCTCGAAGAAGGCAACCGCGTCTTTGTGCGGATTACTTCGTCCCTCAGCAAGGAAACGGTTTCGGTAGGTTTCATTTTTGTCGAACTTGTCTGCCTGGGTAATGGGGTTGAACACGCGAAAGTAAGGGGTGGCGTCGGGACCGGAGCCGGCGGACCATTGCCAGCCCATGGCGTTGGCCGCGATGTCCCAGTCCACAAGACAGTCCCGGAACCAGGCTTCGCCCACGCGCCAGTCGGTCATCAGGTGCTTGGTCAGGAGGCTCGCGGTCAGCATCCGCATCCGGTTGTGCATCCGGCCGGTCACGTACATCTCGCGCATGCCGGCATCCACCATCTCGAAGCCGGTCATCCCCCGCTTCCAGCGCTCTGCATCCTCATTGTCCGCGCGCCAGGGGAACTGGTCCCATTCCTCCCGCCAGTTGCCGCTCACAAGGCGCGGCGTGTGGTAGAGGAGGTGGTAGGAAAACTCGCGCCAGGCGAGTTCCTGCAGGAAGACCTCAGCGCTTTCCGCTTCCCGGCCGCTCAGCCGCTCCCGCGCAGCCATCCCCGCAGCCCAGGCGCGGCGCGGCGAAAGCTCCCCATAGGTGAAGTTTTCGGAGAGGTTCGACGTGCCATCGAGATCCGGACGGTCCCGGTCGACGCCATAGGTGGCGATCGGGCCTGCGCAGAACGCACCAAGGCGGGCCTGCGCCGCCGCTTCGCCCACATTGACGAACCGCGCCACCACTTCGGCGCCACGCCACATGCCCTCGCCAAGGCCCCACGCCGCAAGGTCATCCGAAGCCGGCCAGCCCTCAGGCGCTTTCAAGTCGCCGGGCGTGGCCAACGGCTCACCCGGGTCAGTGCCGCGAACGCCTTTCCAGAACGGCGTGTAGACCTTGTAGAAGCCACCGGTTTTGGTCTCGACCGTCCAGGGTTCGAAGAGGAGAGACGCATTGACGGATCGCGCCTCGACCCCGTCCTCCTTCATCGCGGCCTTCACGGCGGTGTCTCGCGCAATCCCGTCAGGGTCGTAGACGCGGGACCAGATCACCCGCCTCGCCCCAGTCTCCGCAACCAGCGCCCGCAGCACCGCCAGCGCCTCGCCGCGCCGCAGGATCAGCCGGGAGCCCTTTGCCGCCAGCGCGGCCGCGAAGCTCTCCAGCCCAAGCCCCAGCCGCCACTTCGGAGCGGTCCCGTAGGTCTGCTCCACCAGCGGATCGAGAATGAAGACCGGGATAACCGGGCCACCCGCCTCGAGAGCCGCCTCCCAGCCCGGATGATCCGAAAGTCTCAGATCCCGTCGAAACCACAGTATTGTCGGCGCATTGTCGCTGGCCATTCGTCGCGCAGCCCTATTTTCTTTGGAGCAAACCGGATCGTGGCCGCCTAAATGGCTTCCGCGGCATCGTCATCAACGTCGATTTAAAGGTTGCTGCAGTTTATTTGTCGCACCCGGGAATTGCGGGCAGAGGGGGAGACGCAGGTGAAGGTCATTCCGTTCGATCCGAAGCGACGGTCGCAGGGGCGGCGCGAGGCAGCCGATGCACTGAGCCGCGCGGAAGAACGTATCGCGATGCTTGAGCGGACCCTGATGAACACCCTGCGCGAGAATGCGCGCAACTGGGCCCGGGCGGAACGCGCCGAAGCCCTGCTGGTCGAGGCTGAGCGGCAGGGAACCCTGCCACCCCTCCAGCTGCCACTGGCGGAGGACGAGCCCCGCCCCAGCGCCTGACGCTGCCCGGCACGTCCGATCCACGCCAGGCTGGCCATCCCGGCTCGCCCATGGAAGGCTGGCATCGCGCCCGCGCTAGCGGGGCGTTCAGTGGGCGTTGGCGACGGGGCACAGCATGGCGGAAGAGCCAATAGCCGGCATCGGCCTCGCGGATGACAGCCTGGCCGAGGCCACGTCCTTCGGCTCCAAGCCCCTGCCGAAGAGCCTGTCGGACAGCCTCAACACCGCCGCCATCGCCGCCGCGGGCCTCGCGGATGTAGAGAGCGCGGGTTCAGAACGCGAGAAGGCCCACGCCCTCGCCCGCCTCGCGCTCGACATGTTCGAGGACTACTTCGCTCTCTCCCGCCGCATCCCGTGGCTCGCCAAGCAGGCCTTCGAGCGGCGGGACTGGCCCCGCGCGCTCGGCCT
>JBCBEP010000139.1:0-7929 GCA_038528605.1 Pseudomonadota bacterium | reverse complement strand
CGCGGTCGCAGCCCGCAACGGCACAAACCAGAGCGGTCCCGACTAGAAGGCGGTGACCTGTCTTCACTGCTACCTCGAAGCTGTCTTTTGTTACAGCATGTTATAAGACGTCTTTCACACGACCATACTCGCTCCGGGCGCGCAGACGAAGCTAATGGCAAGCCAGGCGCCCAGCGGGATAGTGCGTACACCGTATCGCGTGGCGTAGATGTCACGGAAAATCAGCGCTTCGGCCGCCAGCGCGGCGATCGCCGCGGCGAAGAGCACCAGCGCCGTGGCGGTGAGGCCGAGATGCGTCGCGATCGCGCCGGCGAGAAGAATGTCGCCCGTGCCGAGCCCCGACACCCCCCGCAAGCGCTGGAAAGTGACCGCCAGCGCTGCGAGGAGAAGCATGATCGCCGCCGCCTCCGCGAGCGTCTCCAGCAGAGTGCCGGTGGCGAGTGCTACGGCGATCCCCGCGGCGGCAATACCTCCGATCCATTCCAGCGGCAGCCAGCGCCACGCACAGTCGAGCAGCGCGAGGAGGAGGGCACCGGCCGCAAGGCTCGCCAGCAGCGCCCCGGGGGCGCCGGCTGCAAGCCAGCCCGCGCCGGGGGCGAGCAGGATGCCGGCGCGCAGGCCGAGGCTGGCCGCGCCGGTCGAGGCGCGCACCCGTGCCGCCGCACCGCGGCCCATGCCGAACCTGAGGAGAGCGCGCGCCGCATGGGGCAGGGGGCCGAAGCTTGCGAGGAGGAGGGCGAGGGCGGCTGCGATCATCAGCGCGGCCTCGGGTGCCGCCAGTGCCCTGTCGAGCATGGCCAGCCCGTGGGGCCCCGTCATGGCAGGATACGCGCCTCGAGCACGCGGAACCGGCCGAGGCCGGTGCGGATCGTGCGCCCTTCCGAGAGCACCATGGCGGTCATCGTGGCGGTGATGCCCTGATCCGTCCGGCCCGTCGCGTGGATGCTGTAGACCGGGCCCTCATTCGGCACAAACCAGCCCTGCGCCCGGCTCGGGATCGGCAGGGGTTCGCCTAGGGTTCGTGCCTCGAGGATGGCCGCCACCTCCTCCGGGTTCAGCACCGGGATGCTCGCCAGGACTTCGCGCGGCGCATGAGACGCGTTTACCCGCGCCGTATAGCTGTGCAGCGTCAGCACCTGCGAGGCCCGGGCCGCGGCCACATCCGACAGGCCGGCGGTTGCCAGAAGCTCCGCAAGGGAGGGCGCGGTCCCCGCCTCCCGCGCGTCCCTCGCCGCCTTCAGCAACTGATCGGCGAGCAGCGCATGGTCGAGCGCGTCGAGGCCCCGGCCGCCGAGCTGCTCGAGCGTTCCGGCGAGGAAGGGCGCGAGGGCCTTGTTGAGATCGACCTTGCCCTTTTCATCCCGGATGCCGATGCGGGCCATGCCGCCCGGCACGGCGACGCTCACCATGCTGCCATCGCGCGGCACGCGGGCGGCCGCGGCAGGGCGGCCGAGTTCCGCGAGAGCGATATTCAGGCCTGTCCGCGCGATCTCGACTGCCGCGGCCCGGCCAACCTCCGCCCGTACGCGGTAGCTCTCGCGCCGGCTGTCCGCCAGAAAGCCCGAGGCGGCGATCGCGAGCGCCACGCCCAGCCACAGCACGGCCACCAGCACGAAGCCGCGCTCGCCCGGCCGGCGCCGTCTCAGCGCGCGACGCATCGGTTCCTCGCGAGCGGTGCGAGCCCATAGAGGGCGAGGCACCCCGGGTCGAGTTCCTGATGGAAGGGTGCCGTGAGCTGCAGGCCGCCTGTGAGGCGCACGGCGAGTGCATGGGGCGGCGGCCCGGCCTGCCGTTCGGAGACCCAGATCGTGCCCCGGCTTTCCGGATTGTCGACGAGATAGGCGAAGCCGATGGGCCCCTCGCTCTCCAGCACCACCGACCGTTCGGAGAGCGTACGCCCAAGCTCGGAAAGCACGCTGGCCGCGCCGGCCTGGCGATAGGCGGCCAGCTGATACTGCGTCTCGCTGCGCTCGATGCGGAGCACCGCGAGCCGGGCGGGCGCGCCGGTGCCGAGATCGGGCGCGAGGAGAAGGCGCATCTCGCTCGGCCCGCCCATGAAGCCCGCCGTATCTCCTGCGCCGCGCAGCACCGTCTCGGACGCAAAGCGTCGGATCACCCGGCGCGCCGCCAGCAGGTCCACCGCTTGGCTTGCGGTCTCGTTCCGCTCCCCCACCGCGCGCAGGCTGAACGCCGCGCCGGAGAGGAGTGCGAGGGTGAGCGCAGATATCGAGAGTGCCACCACCGCTTCCACGAGGCTGAACCCGCGCTCGGCGCGCCCGCGCCGGCGGCGCAGCGATGGTATGCGGCACTGCAAGCCCCTCATATCGGGCTTTCCCGGTAGCGGGCGGCGTGGAGCTCGAAGGGTGGCGCGCGGCCGTCCGCCGGGGCCACGGCGATATAGATGTGGAGCAGCGTCCGGTCGTCGAGCGCCGTGGCGGCCGAGCCCTCGGGCGGCGTGTCGGTGATCAGGATGCGCCAGGTCAGGCCGTCCCGCTCCCCGCGCCGGTCGAACCCGCTGCGGATGGGCAGCGTATCGCCCACCGTGTCGAGCAGGAGATAGGCTTCGAGCGCCAGCGCGGCGCGCGTGTCCGTGCTCCGCCTGAGGAGGCTGCCGGTGGAGACGCTGTCGTAGAACGCCGCGGTGATGGCGGCCGCGATCAGCATCGCCACGAGCGCTTCGGGCAGGCCGAAGCCCCACTCGAGCCATCGGCGGAGGAGGGGGCGCCTGCGGGTCATTCGAGCCGGACCGCGCCGGTCAGCCAGTCGAGCCTCAGTGCCGCGCGCGCATCCCCCTGGCTGAGGCTGATATAGGCTCCCGCGCTCTCGCCCGAGGGGCGCATATCCACGGCGATGGGCGCGCCGTCCACGGTCTCGACCGCGATGCTGTCCGGCATCTCGAAAGCGCGCAGGCCCGCATGGAAGGCATGATCCCGCGGGCTGTAGCGGAGCGCGATGCCGTGGCCGCGACGCGCGGCGTCGAGCCGCGTCTCCTCGATGAAGAGCGCGAGCCGCCCCGCCGTGTCCCGCAGCTGCACCGTGTCGGAGGGCCGGGTGCCGATCAGCACCGCCGCGCCGATGAGACCGAAGATGGCGACCGCGATGGTCATCTCGACCACGCTGAACCCCGCCTCGGCCCCGCGGCGCCGCCTAGCCCTGGATATCCGCATCCTGCCCCTCGCCCCCCGGCACACCATCGGCGCCGAGAGAGATGATGTTCACCGTGCCGTCTTGCCGGCGGTACATAAAGGGTGTGCCCCAAGGATCGTCCGGCAGCCGGCCGTCGCGCAGGTAGGGCCCGTTCCAGCCGCGCACGCCGCCGGGGTTGGCGACCAGGGCGTTCAGCCCCTCCGCCTGGCTCGGGTAGCGGCCCACATCCATGGCGAAGATGTCGACGGCTGCGCGGATCTGGTGGATCTGGGCCGCGGCCGTCGTGCTGCGCGAGCCCTGGAGCTGGCGCATGGCGGCCGGGCCCACGAGGCCGATCAGCAGCCCGACGATCGCGACGACAACCAGCATTTCCACGAGGCTGAAGCCGCGCGCAGCCGGCCTGCGCCGCTGCAGCCTGCGCCGCGGGCCGCTGGGAAGCCGGAGGGCCCGCTCAGAAAGCGATGGTGTTGACGGCGGTGATGGCGGTGAAGAGCGCATAGAGACTGATCCCGATAACAAGGCCGACGCCCACGATAAGCGCCGGCTCGATGACGGTGAGGACGCGGGTCATCCGCCGCGAGGCCGCCTCTTCGAGGTCGTCCGCGGCACGCAGCAGGAGCGCGGGCAAAGTGCCGGTCTCCTCGCCGATTCGCATCATTTCAATCGCGACCGGTGGCAGGAGGCGCTCCGCCTCCGCCGCGTCTGAGAGGGGCTCGCCCCGTTCCACCCGCTGTTTCACGGCCGCCGCGGTGGGCGCCTGGTTCGGGTCGGGCGGCGTGGCGGCGAGGATTTCGAGCGCCTGCACCACAGGCACCTTGCGGCCGGTGAGTGCGCCGAGGATGCGCAGCGTGAGCATCGAGCGGTTGTCGTCCACAGCGGGGCCGATGAGCGGCAGCCGCCGGCCGAGGCGCAGGAAGAAGGGTGTCAGCTGGCGACGGCGGACGAGGCTCGCGATGGCGAGGCCCGTGACCCCGAGCCCGGTAAGGAATAGCGGCCACAGCGCCTCGAGCCCGTGCGACACACCGAAGATGAAGCGGCCGAGCGGCGGGATGAGATGGAAGCGCTCCGCCACGAGTGGCCGGAACTCCGGAATGATCACCACGAGGACGAGGCCGACGGAGGCGAGCGATACCATCAGGAGGATGGCAGGGTAGAGCAGGCTCGAGACCAGCCGGCGCCCGGCCGCGAGGCGGCTGTTGAGGATGCGCGCCGCGGTATCCAGCGCCCCCGGCAGGTCCCCCGAAGCATCGCCCGCGCGGAGCAGCGCAACGGCTGCCGGGTCGGCCAGCGCACCCGCGTCCTGCAGGGCATCCGGCAGCGCGCGCCCGGTGCGCACGGCGCGCCGCACGGTTTCGGCCGCGGTGGCAAGCTGTTGCGAGCGGCCGCGGGAGAGGATGAGCAGCGCCCGGTCCGGCGTGATCCGCCGTTCGGTGAAGCGCGCAAGGGCCTCGAGCAGCATGGCCTGTTCCGCGAGGCGAAGCGTCCGCGCCTTCCCGCTGCGCCGCGGGCTAGGCGCTGCAGCGCTATCGGCGCGCGGCGGTGCCGGCCGGGCGGGAGCGGGCCGGGCCTGCGCTGTCGCAGCGCGTGATGCCGTGGGCGCACCCTGCTGGCGCGGCGCTCTGTCGTTCGCCGGAACGGGTTGGGGTGCCGGCGGAGGGGCTGCTGCGCCTTCTTCCGATGCGCCATCGGACGGCATGAGCGAGATCGGATAAAGCCCACGCCGCCGCAGTTCCGCCCGTGCAGCGCCGATATCGGCCGCATTCAGGGTGCTCGCGCTCCGCCGCCCCTCCGCGTCGCGCGCAACATAGTGGTAGAGGCGGTTCGGCTGCGGCGCGTTCACGGCGCGGTTTCCCTCACGACATCGTCTCTTCTCTAGCGCGGGCACTATAACAGCGCGCGATCAGGACCACGCCCCCGGCGGCCCGACCACGCGAAGAACTTCGTCGAGCGTTGTTTCTCCGGCCGCGACCCGTTCGAGCCCGTGTTCTCCCATCGCCCGGTGGCGGCGTTCGAAGCCTGGGGTGAGCGAGGCCAGCGCCTCCTCCGCCCCGAACGCCTCGAACACGCCGATGCGCCCGCGGAAGCCCTGCCAGTTGCAGGCGAGGCAGCCCTGCGGCTGCCGGAGCCGGATATCCTCCGGTGCCTTCCAGTGCGGATTGGCCTCCTCCGCCATGGCGACCATGTCACGGAAGCGCGCCTCGGCCTCGCCATCCGCCGGGGCCGCGCAATCCGGGCACAGGCCGCGGACGAGGCGCTGGGAGGCGACCATGCGCAGCGTCGATGCCATGAGGTGCTCCGCCACCCCGAGATTGGAGAGCCGGGTCGGCCCCTCGCTGGCGGAGTTCGTATGGACCGTCGAGAACACGAGATGGCCGGTCAGCGCCAGGCGCACCGCCATCTCCGCCGTCTCCTCGTCGCGGATCTCGCCGACCATCAGCACATCCGGGTCGTGCCGCAGAATGGCGCGCAGCGCGGCGGCGAAGGTCCAGTCGAGGCCCGCATCCACCTCGATCTGGATCAGCCCAGGCGTCATGATCTCGACCGGGTTCTCGATGGTCACGATCTTGCGGCCGACCTCGTTGAGCTGCGCCAGCGCGGCATGCAGCGTCGTGGTCTTGCCCGAGCCCGTGGGCCCCGTCACCAGCACGAGGCCGTTCGGCATCGCGAGGGCTGCCGCAAGAGTCTCCGACACGTCGGCCGGCATGTCGAGCGACCGGAGTTCAGCGAGCCCGGCGCGCGCGTCGAGAAAGCGGAGCGTCACCGCCTCGCCATGGATCGTGGGGGCGATCGCGATGCGGATGTCGATGCGCCGGTTATCCGCCTTGTAGGTGATCCGGCCGTCCTGCGGCTGGCGCCGCTCGGCCACGTCGAGGTTTGAGAGGATCTTGAGGCGCGAGACGATGCCCCGATAAAGGCCGGCGGGTGGGGCCGCGCCCTCGACGAGGATGCCGTCGACCCGGAAGCGCACGCGCGGCCGTTCCGAGAGCGGCTCGAGATGGATGTCCGTCGCCCGGCGCGCCAGCGCATCGCCGAAGAGCTCTTCCACGAAGCGGATCGTGGGCGCGTTGTTCGCGAGCTCGATGAGCCGCTCGAGATCGTTCTCGGCCCCGGCGCCCTCACCGAGGGCCAGACCCGTATCATCGCCCTCGTCCTCAGGCGTATCGGCGCGCGCGAACGCAGCCTCGATGTCGCGGTCGGACGCCACGGCCAGCTCCAGCCGATCCGCGAACATCAGGCGCAGCGCCGAGAGTGTCTGAGGGTCGAGAGGATCCGGCGTGACAAAGCGCGCCCGCGCCTCGCTCAACTCAAGCGGTAGTACGGCGCGCCGGCGCATGAAGGCATCGGACAGGCGGGGATCGGTGGGGAGGCGCTTCGGCAGGGCGTCGGCGTCGATCAGCTCCAGCCCCGTCGCCTGTGCGGCCGCTCCCGCCCAGTCGCTCAGCGAGATCAGCCCCAGACGGTCGAGCAGCAGGCGGAAGGGCTGGTTGCTCCGCTGCGCGAGCGTGGCGGCGCGCACGAGGTCGGCGCGCGTAAGGCGTCCCTCAGCAAGGAAGGTTTGGCCGAGCATCTTGTCCAGCGGCCCAAGCCCGGAGAGGGCGGGTTCATCCCCGCTCATCTCCATCCCTGCCAGCGCGCTCGCGTCCTGCATGCCGTGTCCCTAGGCGGCGATCGATAAAGATTCGAATAGAAGGCGGTACTGTGTCTTTGCAAAGAGGCTTTTCTGCGTCCGTTTCCCGGTGTGACGCACGTCACAGTTCCGAATGTGGAGGAGCACAACCTAAAGTTGAGCAATTGTGGCGACTATTAGGCGCAATTTGGGCAATATTAATACACTGTGCGTTTCCTGTGGCGTTGATACGAGATCCGTTCATATTCGACGCAGCTCGACCAACGCAGCGGAGGACGCCATGCGACCGACGGTATTTCTGGGTGGTGTTTGTCTTTTTGCGCTCATTTCTGGCGCACCCGGACTGGCCCCGACGACCCTGAGCAGCGAGGCGTTTGCCCAGATCCTCTCGCAGAGTCGGACCTTCAGCGTCGCGGTGGATCAGCGCGGTTTGCTGCGCATCGTCGTGTCCCCCGGGATCGGCGGCACGGTCCTCGTCAACGGCGCCCCTGTCCTCGAGCTCGACGGCAGCGCCGGCGCTGCGGTCGAGGGGCTGACGATGGTCGAAGCCGGCACGGCCCTGGTCGAGCTGCAGGGTCCTCTGGCCAGCGATCCGGGGCTGATCTCCCTCGGGCGCCCGGGCGCTGGCGTGGATACGCTGGCGAGCATCGGCGCGCCGCAGATGGCGTCCGGTACGGCGAATGAAGGCAGCGGCGTCGGTGGCGGCATCATGTCGTTCGGCGTGCGCAGCGAGAACAATTCCGGCGGCCGGCGCCTCAGCGGGCTGAGCAACGGTGACGGCAACGGCGCGACTGGCCTCTTCGGCAACACGATCCCGACCTCGTCGAACGACAATTCCGACGACGATCCCGAGCCCACACGGCGCGGCCTCTTCGGCTCGCGCCTCGTCGAGGAGCCCGCCGGTGGCGGGATGACCGGCGGCGACAGCGGCGCCGGTGGCGGCGACGGCATGACTGGCGGTGGCGACAGCGGCGCCGGTGGCGGCGGCATGACTGGCGGTGGCGACAGCGGCGCCGGTGGCGGCGGCATGGCTGGCGGTGGTGATAGCGGCGCCGGTGGTGGCGACGGCATGGCCGGTGGCGGTGATAGCGGCGCTGGTGGTGGCGACAGCGGCGCCGGTGGCGGCGGCATGGCTGGCGGTGGTGATAGCGGCG
>JBCBEP010000138.1:0-7987 GCA_038528605.1 Pseudomonadota bacterium | reverse complement strand
GAACGGCGCTGAGATCGGGCACGGACAGAACCGGGGCACCACGCTGCCGGCAGCGGCCACAGGGAGAAACGCGATGACCACGGAACTCACCCATTTCATTGGCGGCAAGCATGTGAAGGGCACCTCGGGGCGCTTCGCGGATGTCTACAACCCGGCCACGGGCGAGGTGCAGGCGAAGGTGCCGCTCGCGAATGCCGCCGAGCTGGCGGCGGCGGTGGAGAACGCAAAAGCAGCGCAGCCCGCCTGGGCCGCGACGAACCCGCAGCGCCGGGCTCGGGTGATGATGAAGTTCGTGGATCTCCTCCACCGCGATATGGACAAGCTGGCCGAGAGCATCAGCCGCGAGCATGGCAAGACGCTGCCGGACGCGAAGGGCGACGTGATCCGTGGCCTGGAGGTTGCCGAGTTCTGCATCGGCGCGCCGCATTTGCTGAAGGGCGAGTATACCGAGGGCGCCGGGCCCGGCATCGACATGTACTCGATGAAGCAGCCCTTGGGCGTGACCGCCGGCATCACGCCGTTCAACTTCCCCGCCATGATCCCGATGTGGAAATTCTGCCCGGCGCTCGCCTGCGGCAACGCCTTCATCCTGAAGCCCTCCGAGCGCGACCCTTCCTGCCCGATGCTGCTGGCGGAGCTGATGCTGGAGGCGGGCGCGCCCGAGGGCATCCTGAACGTGGTGAACGGGGACAAGGAGGCGGTGGACGCCATTCTCGACCACGAGGATATCGGCGCCGTGGGCTTCGTCGGCTCCACGCCGATTGCGCAATATGTGTATTCGCGCGGCACGGCGGCGGGGAAGCGCGTGCAGTGCTTCGGCGGCGCCAAGAACCACATGATCGTCATGCCCGATGCGGATCTCGACCAGGCGGTGGATGCGCTGGTCGGCGCCGGCTACGGCGCGGCGGGCGAGCGGTGCATGGCCGTCTCGGTTGCCGTTCCGGTGGGCGAGGAGACGGCGGACCGGCTGGTCCAGAAGCTCGCCCCCCGCGTGGAGGCCCTGAAGATCGCGCCCTACACCGCCGGCAACGACGTGGATTTCGGCCCGCTGGTGACCGCCGAGGCGCTGACCCGGGTGAAGGGCCTCGTGGACCGCGGCGTGGAGGAAGGCGCGGAGCTGGTGGTCGACGGACGCGGCTTCTCCATGCAGGGCTACGAGAATGGCAACTTCATGGGCGGCTGCCTCTTCGACCGCGTGACGCCGGACATGGACATCTACAAGACCGAGATCTTCGGGCCGGTGCTCTCCACGGTGCGGGCCAAGACCTATGAAGAAGCGATCGGCCTTGCCATGGACCACGAATACGGCAACGGCACCGCGATCTTCACGCGGGACGGGGACACGGCGCGGGATTTCGCGAACCGGATCAATATCGGCATGGTGGGCATCAACGTGCCGATCCCCGTGCCGCTCGCCTACCACACCTTCGGCGGCTGGAAGAAATCCGTATTCGGCGACCTCAACCAGCACGGACCGGACGCGTTCAAGTTCTACACCCGCACCAAGACCGTGACCGCGCGCTGGCCCTCGGGCGTGAAGGAAGGGGCCGAGTTCTCCATCCCCGTGATGGGGTGACGCTCTGCCGTCAGTCTTCGGGCTCGATCCGGATGGTCTGGCCCGGGGGCATATGGGGCGTGAACATCATCGCCGCGTCGTTGAGGCGGAAGTCCCCGAGATAGATGGTGATGCCGTCGGCCACGGTGCCGGCGGCTTCGCCCGGTTTCAGCAGGTCGCGCAGCCGGCCGCGCGCGGTGGAAACGCGATCTGCCGGCTTGGCGTCGTCGCCCCCCGCGGCGCCCGGGCTCGCGGAGAAGGTGATCACGAGGGTCTCGCCGCCGAGCTCGAAGAAGAGGCGGGTGTCGGCCTCGCCGCCTTTGGGGCTCCGGCTGATCTCGGTCACGTCATAGCCGAGGGTGACGAAGCGGCTGACCTCGGCCGGGGTGCCTTCGGCGCGGGCGATTTCCGCGAGACCTGCGTCCGCATCGAGGACCGTGAGGCTGACATCGGCGCTCTCGAAGCTGAAGAAGAGGGCGTCGTGCTGCGGGTCCACGGGCGTCTCCGCCGGCACTTGCAAGAGCAGCAGCGTCGAGAGTGCAAGCGATGACATCTTGGTACCCCGGGGCCTCAGACGCGTCGGGCAGCAATGGGGCGGCGGGGCGCGGGCGTCAAGCGCGGGGTAGGGCATGACCACGCTGCTGGCGCTCGCCACGCTCTTCGCCGTGGCCTTCGGGGCGGCGACGGTACTGCCCTTCCAGTCCGAGATCGTGTTCGTGGCGATGCAGCTGGAGGAGGTCGCGCCCCTCTGGCTGCTGCTGACGGTCGCCTCCGTCGGCAACACGCTCGGCTCGGTCGTGAACTGGTGGATGGGGCTCTATGTGGAGCGCTGGAAGGGCTCGCGCTGGTTTCCCGTAAGCGAGCGGATGCTGGAGCGCGCTCAAGGGATCTGGGCGCGCTACGGGGTGTGGACGCTGCTCTTGAGCTGGGCGCCCTTCGGCGACGCCTTCACGGTGATCGCGGGCATCATGCGCACCCCCTTTTGGCTCTTCCTGACGCTGGTGGCCCTTGCCAAGACCGGCCGCTTCCTCCTCCTCGCCTACGCCCTTACCTGAGCGCGCCTTCCCCGCCACCCATCTGAGCGCCCCGCGCCGTTTCGCTGCTTCTGCTGAGGCGCGTGGCTACCGGAGCCCACGACGATCTCCTTGTGGCGCGCGGGGAGAGCGGCGATCGGGCGCCAGAGGCTGTTCACACGTGGTAGGAAGGGTGCCGGTATGACGCCGACACCGCCTCGACGCGAACGATAAGGAAGCAGCCATAATGCCCCGCGATACCAATCTGATCCTGAGCCCGATCAACCTGCGCCATGCAAATCTGGACTTCAGCGCCTATGAGGAAGCCGTTGCGATGGCACGCCGGCGCAGTGCCAAGCTGCTGGTGGTGACGGTGGCTCCGGAAATGGAGCGCAATCTCCAGATTACGGACTCGAAGGAATACTGGGGCAAGGCGCTGAACAAGTTCATCCGAGCCTACCCGGCCGAGGGCGTGGAGCTGGAAACGGTCGTCCTCTTGGGAGCGGTGCACCGCCAGATTGTCAGGTATGCGGAGGAGCGGAACGTCGATGTGATCGTGATGGGCTCGGCCAACCCCAGCATCCAGGATTACATCCTGGGCACCACCGCAAGCCATGTTGTGACGCATGCCAAATGCTCAGTCTACGTGGTCCGCTCCTAGAGCAGGAGCGCTCACGGCCCACCAGGCACCGGGCTGCTCAGCACCTCACGGCCACGCCTCCACGACGATCCCCGGCATGATCAACCCGCCTCCCTCCCCGCAACCCCAAAGCAAGAAAAGGACTAATCCGAGCCCAAAGTGTTGAATGCCGCAGTCCTAACCAACGTCCGATGTCGGAGCGGCGGAGAACATCCCACACCGAAGTGGCGGTGCCTCGGCTTTGTGGCACAGGGTTCTTCCGAGGTTTCAGCACGCGGCTCGACGGTGATACACACGACCACTTTTGTTGCACATGCGCTCTGAGCAATCTTGAGTGCTTTTTGTTTGGGTGGACTGCTCCCACCGATCAATGCGTTTGAGAATTCAACGGATGGTCCCTCATAGTAAAAGGCATCAATTATCTTCGTTGTGTGGGTTTTGGAAGGCATAATTACTCACTGTTCATCCGCTGGTTGCGGGGTTGAGCTTTACCGCCGGAGCCAGGGTGATCTCTTCTCCCGAACGAAATCTAGTGTCAGGTCGTGAGGCCGGGCAGGTCGAGGCTGTGGTCGCGGGCGCAGGTTAGAGCGTCATCGTAGCCGGCGTCGGCGTGGCGCCAGACGCCGGAGGCCGGGTCGTTCCAAAGGACGCGTTCTAGGCGGCGGGCAGCATCGGCCGTGCCGTCGGCTACCGCGACCATGCCGGCATGCTGCGAGTAGCCCATGCCCACGCCCCCGCCATGATGCAGCGAGACCCAGGTGGCGCCGGACGCGGTATTGAGGAGGGCGTTGAGGAGGGGCCAGTCCGACACCGCATCCGACCCGTCCTTCATCGCCTCCGTCTCGCGGTTGGGGCTGGCAACGGACCCTGAATCGAGATGGTCGCGGCCGATCACCACCGGGGCCTTCAGTTCGCCTTTCGCCACCATCTCGTTGAAGGCGAGGCCGGCGCGGTGTCGGTCCCCGAGCCCGATCCAGCAGATGCGGGCGGGCAGGCCCTGAAACGCGATCCGCTCCCGCGCCATGTCGAGCCACTGGTGGAGATGGATGTTCTCGGGGAAAAGCTCCTTCATCTTCGCATCCGTGGCGTAGATGTCCTCGGGGTCGCCCGAGAGCGCGCACCAGCGGAAGGGGCCGATGCCGCGGCAGAAGAGCGGGCGGATATAGGCGGGGACGAAGCCGGGGAACGCGAAGGCGTTCTCCAGCCCCTCGTCCTTCGCGACCTGTCGGATGTTGTTGCCGTAGTCGAGCACAGGGAGCCCCGCTTCCCAGAAGGCCACCATGGCCTCGACATGGGTGCGCATGGAGGCGCGGGCGGCTGCCTCCACGGCGGCAGGGTCGCTCTCACGCTTGGCGCGCCATTCGCCGAGGGACCAGCCGGCGGGCAGGTAGCCGTTGACGGGGTCATGTGCCGAGGTCTGGTCGGTGACGATGTCCGGCCGCACGCCGCGCCGAACGAGCTTCGGGAACACGTCGGCCGCGTTGCCGAGGAGGCCGACGGAGCGCGCCTCGCCCGCCTTTGTGAAGCGGTCGATCATCGCTAGGGCGGTGTCGAGGTCAGTCGCCTTCTCGTCGAGGTAGCGGGTGCGGAGGCGGAAATCGATCCGCGTCTCGTCGCATTCGACGGCGAGGCAGCAGGCGCCGGCGAAGACGGCCGCGAGCGGCTGCGCCCCGCCCATGCCGCCAAGGCCCGCGGTGAGGATCCAGCGGCCCTTCAGGCTGCCATCGTAGTGCCGGCGCCCGGCTTCGGCGAAGGTTTCGTAGGTGCCCTGAACGATGCCTTGCGTGCCGATATAGATCCACGAGCCCGCGGTCATCTGCCCGTACATCATCAGGCCGAGGCGATCGAGCTCGTTGAAATGCCTCCAGGTCGCCCAGGCGGGCACGAGGTTCGAATTCGCGATCAGCACGCGGGGGGCGTCTGCATGCGTGCGGGCCACCGCGACGGGGCGGCCTGACTGGACGAGCAGCGTCTCGTCCGCCTTCAGGCGCTGCAGCGTGGCGAGGATGCGGTCGAAATCGTCCCAGCTCCGCGCAGCGCGGCCGATACCGCCGTAGACGACGAGCTCCGCCGGGTTCTCGGCCACTTCCGCATCGAGGTTGTTCTGGATCATCCGGAAGGCTGCTTCCTGGCCCCAGCCGAGGCAGTTGAGCTCGGGGCCACGCGGGGCGCGCACCTCGCGGGCATTCTTGAAGCGGTCGTTCATCGGTGCCTCCGGCCTGCTGCGCGCACAGCATGCACCGGCGCGCGCGCCGCGTAAGCCTGAACGCTGCGCGAACATGGGGCGGGCGGTTCGTGTGCGGCATGGAGCGCGGGCGGAGCGTCGCTTTCGGCATCGACAGCAGGGAGGGCGAGGTCTTCTCTTGGGGCAGCCACATCCCGGGAGACGACGGATGAGCAACGACGCCCTGATGCAGCCCTATCAGCTCAAGCACCTGACGCTGAAGAACCGGATCATGACGACGAGCCATGAGCCGGCCTACCCGGAGGACGGGCTGCCGAAGGATCGCTACCGCGCCTACCACGAAGCGCGGGCAAAGGGCGGCGTGGCGCTGACGATGACGGCGGGCTCGGCCACCGTGAGCCGGGACAGCCCGCCAAGCTTCAACAACGTGCTTGCCTGGAAGGACGAGGTGGTGCCCTGGCTCGCGAAGCTGGCGGAGGCCTGCCAGGCGCATGGCGCGGCGGTGATGATCCAGCTCACGCATCTCGGCCGGCGCACGGGCTGGAACAAGGGGGACTGGCTGCCCTCCCTCGCCTCGACGCGCAAGATGGAGCCTGCACACCGGGCCTATCCGAAGCTGCTGGAGGACTGGGACCGGGAGCGGATCGTGCAGGACTATGCCGATGCGGCGGAGCGGATGAAGGCCGCGGGGCTCGATGGCATCGAGATCGAGGCTTATGGGCACTTGCTCGATGCGTTCTGGTCGCCTCTCACCAATCAGCTGGAAGCGCCCTACGGGGGTGAGGCGCTGGCAGACCGGATGCGGTTCTCGCTCGAGGTGCTCACGGCCGTACGGGAACGGGTGGGGCCTGAATTCATCGTGGGCATCCGCTTCGTGGCCGACGAGGTGCAGAAGGGCGGTATCAGCGCGGAGGAGGGGCTTGAGATCGCGCGGGTGCTGAAGGCCGGCGGGCTGGTGGATTTCTTTAACATCATCCGCGGTCGGGTCTACACCGATGCCTCGCTCGTCGATGTGATCCCGGTACAGGGCATGCGCTATGCGCCGCATCTGGACTTCGCGGGGGCGGTGCGGGCGGAGACCGGGCTGCCCACCTTCCACGCGGCGCGCATTCCGGATGTGGCGACGGCCCGGCACGCGGTGGGCGCCGGGCTGCTCGACATGGTGGGGATGACGCGGGCACACATCGCCGACCCCGAGATCGTGCGGAAGATCATGGAGCGGCGGGAGGACGACATCCGCCCCTGCGTCGGCGCCACCTACTGTCTCGACCGGATCTATCAGGGGGGCGAGGCGCTCTGCATCCATAACCCCTCCACCGGGCGCGAGCTGACGCTGCCGCATGCCATCCCGCGGGCGGAGGTTTCCAGGCGGGCCGTTATCGTGGGCGCGGGGCCCGGCGGGCTCGAGGCCGCGCGCGTGGCGGCGGAGCGGGGACATCGGGTGACCGTGTTCGAGGCGGCGCCCGACCCCGGCGGCCAGGTGCGTCTCACCGCCCAGTCTCCCCGCCGGCGCGAGATGATCGGGATCATCGACTGGCGGATGGCGCAGTGCGCGGCGCGCGACGTGGAGTTTCGCTTCAACGTGTTCGCCGAGGCGGAGGATGTGCTGGCGGAGGCGCCGGACGTGGTGGTGATCGCGACCGGGGGCCTGCCGGACACAACCGTGCCGGAGGGCGGGGAGGAACTGGTCGTGTCGTCCTGGGATCTGATCTCGGGCGACGTGGCGCCGGGCTCGAACGTGCTCGTTTACGACGATGCCGGCGACCATGCGGCATTGATGGCCGCGGAAGTCGTGGCGGCAGCGGGCGGCCAGGTCGAGGTGATGACGCGGGACCGCAGCTTCTCGCCGGAAGTGATGGGCATGAACCTGGTGCCCTATGTGAAGGCGCTGCAGGGCAAGGGCGCGCGGTTCACGGTGATGGAGCGGCTCAGGGCCGTGCGCCGGGCAGGCAATGTGCTCGAGGCGGAGATCGGGACGGATTACAGCGATCTCCGGCAGGTGCGGGCATTCGACCAGGTGGTGGTGAACAACGCGACCGTGCCGCTCGACGACCTCTACGCGGCGCTGAAGCCGCAATCCCGCAACCTCGGCGCGGTGGATTACGAGGCGATGATCGCGGGGCGGCCGATGCCGTTTCCGCAGCGGAATGCGGCGGGGGCGTTCACACTCTACCGGATCGGCGACGCGGTCTCGCCCCGGAACACCCATGCCGCGATCTACGATGCGATGCGGCTCGGCGTGCTCTGGTAGGGCTTAGCGTGCCTGCCGGATCCCCGGGGCCCGTCGTTGCCGCTGATCTGGATCCTCCGGTCAAGCCGGAGGATGACGGGGTCCGGAGGATGACTGGGAAGCGGCTGCTCCCACGGAGCCTACCCGCTAGTCCTCCTCGCCGCGGCCGGCGATGCTGAGGGGGCGGGCCTCGATCCCGCGGGTGGCGCACCAGTGGCAGAGGGCTTCCTCCGCGCCGTGGGTGACCCAGATCTCGGAGGCGCCGGTCTCGAGGATAGTGTCACAGAGCTCGTCCCAGTCCGCGTGGTCGGAGATCACCATGGCAAGCTCAACCCCGCGCTGCTTGGCGCGCTGGCGTACGCGC
>JBCBEP010000137.1:0-8114 GCA_038528605.1 Pseudomonadota bacterium | reverse complement strand
GCGGGCGATGAGGTCGGCGTTGTCCTCGGGCGTGCCTTCGGTGTTGACGCGCATCATGTCCGGGTAGATCGGTGCGACTGAGCCCCAGTCGGCATAGGCGGTCAGGCCGACATTGAGACTCTGAGGGAGGTCGGGGCGGATCATCTGGTCGGCAACGGTCCAGTCCGTGGCGCCGTCGGCCCGATGCAGCAGCGTGAAGAGCTCGCCATGCCGGGCGAGGCGGAGCTCGACCCAGCCCGTGGGCGCGGGATGGATCTTCAGCGTCGAGAGCGAGTTCATGGTGGTCTTGATCTCGAACTGCGGCTCGCCGGCGGGTGCCGAGGTGCCGATGGAGAAGAAGAGCCAGTTCTCCCGCCCCGGCGCCCAACTCGCCGCGGTGAAGCTCCGGGGCGCGCGGACGAAGAGGCCGGCGAGGGAGAAGAGCGTCTGGGGCAGCGCCGCCTCGGTGCCCGCGACGTTGATCCGCGTCGTCACGATGAAGTCGCCCTCGACCGCGCGGTAGAGATGCCCGCCATGGAGTTCCTCGAACCAGCCGCCGGAGATGGGCTCGAGCACCAGGTGACCGTCCTCGATCCGCGGTGCCTGCCACTTTGGCGTGAAGCCCTCGGGGGCGTGCTCCATCCATGCGTCGAGAGCAGCGGGTTTGTCGAAGCCTGTTGAGAGGGCGGCCAGATCGTCGGCGGCGGCCGTGAGGGTGGATGCTGCAACGAGGGCAGCGGTCAGGATAGGTCGCATGAGAAGCTCCGTGAGGTCAGTCGTTGACGACGATGAGAGAGTGGGCGCCGGGCCCGGTCGGGATCGAGAAGCCCGTGGGCACGAGGCGCGGGTCGAGGCCAGGCTGGCGGGCGACGCGCCAGATCTCGAGGGCGCTCGCGCGCGGCTCCGGGCCCTCGTACTCGAAGATGCCCGCGACGAGATGCGTGTCGTCCGCGTCGAAGGCGACACCCTCGGGCAGGATGCCCTCCATCTCCCAGTCGCCGAGATGGCGCATCTGCCCGCTTGTCGCATCGAAGGCGACAAGGCTGAGCGAGGAGAGCGAGTGGCCCGGTGCGCCGGGCTCGATCCAGGTCTGCCCGATGTTGAGCGTCGCGATCAGGTCGCCCGTGTTTGAGAAGGCGATGCTCTCGGCGTGGCGGGGCAAGGGCGCACCGCCGACAACGATGTGCCGCGGCTCGGGCGCGTCGAGATCGGCGAGGCGGACGGCCGTGAGCTGCGAGCCCGGCGCGTTGACGTAGAAGCCCTCCACGTCCGGGCCCCATTTGAGGTCGTTGGTGACGAAGTGTCGACCGTCTCGGGAGAACTTGCCGGACATCGGCCATTTCGTGGTGACTACCGGGTTGCCCCAGGGCTCAATGCCGGTGACGGCGCCCGCATCGTCGCGCGACACCCGGTAGAAGCGCAGCTGGTTGCGGAGCGCGAAGGTCACGGCGACGATGTCGGCCTCCGGGTGCCATTCGGCATGGTGTGGCAGCAGCCCTTGATCGGGGAGCTCCGGGATGGGGGTCAGGGCGTCGAAGCCGAGCTGCACGGGGTCGCCGAAGGCACCGTTGGCAAAACTCACGAAGGTCAGCGGGGTACCGGGCGTCTTGGTCGCGATGACGAGCGTGCGGCCGTCCGGGCTGACGGAGACGCCCATCGGCCGGGTCCCGACCTCCGCCGAGGCGATCACCCGCGGGGCGGAGAGGTCGCTCACATCGACCGCACGCAGTGTCGTGCCCGCCTCGAGGTCGCCGATCACGGTGTCGCCCGGCTGGCGTTGGGTGTGGGTCTCGGCCACGAAGATCGTGTCTCCGTCGGGCGAGGCCGCGATGGAGTAGACCGGGTTGATGACGGTGTTGGAGACCTCGATCCGCGCCGTTTGCTCGCGGTCCTCCAGGGGCAGGGCGATCAGCGTGAGCTCGTCCGGGCCCCGCAGGAGCCCGAGCTCCCCGTCGATATAGGCATAGGCGCGCATGTCCCCGTCGGAGATCGCCGCTATGTAGCGACCCGAGAAGGCAGGCGGCTCCTGTGGAGATGCGGGCAGCGCGACCCCGGCGAAGGCGGCGGAGAGCATGAGGCGAGCAACAGGGGGCATGGGGATCCTCTCGGGCCGGTTGCAAACACGCCGGAGATTGCGGCGACAAGCGGCCTGTGCAATGCGTTCTGGTGATATGTTCAATAATCTGAAGTTATCATCATGCCCGACCTCCTCGACCACGCCGCTGCCGTCGCCCTTTCGGAGGAGCGGCATTTCGGCCGCGCGGCCCGGCGGCTCGGGATTTCGCAGCCCGCGCTCACTGCCCGGCTAAGGCGGCTCGAGACGGCCATTGGCGCGCGGCTCTTCGAGCGGAGCCGCAGCGGGGTGCGCGCCACCGCTGCCGGGATCGCCTTTGTCGAAGGGGCGCGGCGCACCCTCGATGCGGCAGAAGCCTCGGTCGAGGCGGCCAGGGCAGCGCAGGACGGCTTTGGCGAGATGCTGCGGATCGGCTTTACCCAGATCGCGGCTCACCAGGTGATGGCGCCGGCATTGGACCGCTTTCGCCGCGCGAGCTCTCAGGCGCGGCTGAGCCTCACCGAGGGCACCACGGCCTCTCTCGAGCGCGATCTGGAGCAAGGGGGCATAGACGTCGCCTTTCTCCATCCGCCCCTGCATGCCACGGGCCTGAGCAGCCGCGACCTCGATGCCGCGCCGATCGAATGCAGACTTCTTCATCCAGAGGGGGAGGGCCGCCCGCCTGTGGGTGTGCCGCGCCACAAGGCCCCTGTGTTAATGGGGGAACTGGACCGGCTCCTGAGCCGCATGGCGCTCGAGAGCCGTCCGGTCCCGCCGGTCGAGGCAGACACGCTCGTCGGTTCGCTCGTGCTGTCGGCGGCGGGCTACGGCGCGGCCGTGGTTGTCGCCGGCTTTCCGCCATTCGGGTTTGCGGACCGCGCGCCGCGCATGGAGACCGGTCTGACGCTGAGGACGGCGATCGCCTGGCGGCGGCTCGACCGGCGGCCCATCGTGGCCTCGTTTTTGGAGGCGTGCGGCACCGTGGAGGCGCCGCACTCCGGCCGAGCCAAACCCGCCCCCGGGTCAGCGGGGGCCGAGATCGGACCGCGGCCGCCCTCAATCGACCCGGACGATTGAGTGTGGGCCATGCGGGGTCGGGATCGACGCGCGCAGCTTGACGAGCATCGGGTCCGCACCCTCGACGAGCTTCCAGAAGTCGATTGACCCACCTTCGCGCGCCGGGTCGAGCTGGTCGTAGTTGGCGACGGCGACGAAGCGGCTGGAGGCATCCCAGACTGCGGCCTCGGGGAGGATCCCGTCGAAGGCGTAGGTGCCGACACTTTCGAGCCGCCCGGTCTCGGGGTCGATGTCGATGAGGGTGAGCGAGGAAAGGGGCGTATGCCGCGGGTCGTCGGCCGGAGCGTAGGAGACCTCGAGATTGGTCGTGACTGCCCATTCCCCGTCGGGCGAGATCGCGATGCCCTCGGGCGAGATGCCGGTTCCCGCACGCCCGACGAGAAAGTGCCGCGGCTCGCCGTCCCCGGCCTCTGTCGCGAAGCGAATGGCGGTGACGTCGCCTGCCGGCGCCTCGGTCCAGATCCCCACCACGTCCGATCCCCAGTAGAGGTTCCCCGTCAGGAAATGACGACCGTCCGGGGTGAAGCGGCCCATGAACGGATACTTCGAGACGAGCACCGGATTGCCCCAGGCCTCCAGTGTCACGCCAGCGTCGCCATGCATCACGCGGGCGAAGCGGACGATGGCCCGGTTCACGTCGGTGATCGCGACGAACTCGCCCGAAGGATGCCACTCGACATGGCTGAGCCGGTCCTCAGGCGTGGTGCCGGGCACGGCGGCGTAGCTGGGCTCACCGAGTGCCCCATCGACCAACGGCACAAAGGCGATCCCACGACCATCCGCCGGG
The DNA here is from genome assembly GCA_038528605.1 of Pseudomonadota bacterium. Classification (GTDB taxonomy): domain Bacteria; phylum Pseudomonadota; class Alphaproteobacteria; order Rhodobacterales; family Rhodobacteraceae; genus Thermohalobaculum. The sequence goes on along the minus strand of JBCBEP010000137.1, from coordinate 4,218 downwards.
TGCATGGCGACGGCCACTAGATCGCCCGTGGGGCTGATGGAGAGTCCCTCTGGTCGGATTCCGATCTCCCGCCGCTCCACCACCGTTGGCGCCGCCGCGTCGGAGATGTCGACCAGCGTCAGCAGAGACCCGATGGGCAAATCCCGGAACGTCTCGCCGTTGGCGCCGCGGGGACCGAACGACTCAGAGACCACGGCGAAGCGTCCATCAGGGGTCACCGCGACGGCGGTCGGGGCGCCTGCGACCGAGTTCGAGACCTCGACGGTTGCGAGGCTGAGTTCGCTCAGGTCTTTGCTAACCCGGGCGACCATCAGCGTGTCAGCACTCTCCTGGGGTCCGAGCTGGCCGTTCACATAAGCCGAGGCCAGCATGTCCCCGTCGCTGATCGCAACGAGCGTGCCACCCTCGAAGGCAGCATAGGGCGATTGCGCGCTCGCAGTGACAGTCGCCATTGTAAATGCCGATAAGGCAAGTGCGCTCAAGAATCGTGGCCTCATTCTGTAAATCTCCCTAGCTGGGCTGCACTTTGATCGCCACCACAGCAACTGGGCATGACTTCGCAGATCTGAAATTCTGCTTCTGGCGCAACTGATCGTGAATTCCGATCAGACAGCATGTAAGGACCGCGTGATGGACACCAGACGGCTTCGGCTCTTCGTTCTGCTGGCGGAGGATCTGCACTTCGGCAGGGCAGCAAAGCGCGCTGGCGTCGCGCAGTCGGTCCTCTCGGTGCAGATCAAGCGCCTTGAGGACGAGGTTGGGGCGCAACTCTTCCTTCGAACGAAACGTGAGGTGCGCCTTTCCGAGTTCGGTCAACGCTTCTTGTTCGAGGCGCGCGCGATCCTCGACCGGCTCGAACAGGCGCGCCGGGTCGCTGAGGCGTTGAAGAGCGGCAAGGAACAGGTTCTGCGCATTGCGCTGACCACCGTCGCGATGCTCGGCCCGGCGCCCGAGATTATCGGCCGGTATCGCGCGGCCCACCCGAAGATCCATGTCGAGCTGCGGGAACTCGGGACGGTCGATCAAGAGACCGCGCTGATCGACCGCGAAATCGACCTCGGCTTGCTGCATCCGCCGCTCGACCGCCCGGAGCTCAGTGTCCTGCAGCGCTCTCCATCGCGGTTCCTCGCGATGCGGCGCCGTAGCGGGAGCGCTGACGGAGCCAAGCGGCCTTGGGCGGATGTCCTTAGAGACCCAATCGTGTTTTATGGACGGCGTCGGGCGCCCCGCCTCTATGACGCGTTTATCAGTTCCGCCAACGCACTCGGGATCGTGCCGACCATTGCTGCGGAAGCCCGGTCCTTCCTCTCCGCCGTTGGCGCTGCGTCGGCCGGTATTGGCACCGCTCTCGTGCCCGAGGAACTGCGAGCCTGTGCACCTCGGACCGTTGAGGTCGCAGATCTCGATGGCTGCCCTTTGGCCTTGCAGAACGGCGCGACCTATCGCCCTGACGACCCAAGTCCGGCGCTCGACGGCCTGATCGCGGCCCTACGCGAATGATTGCAGTTGTCCAGGAGGTGCAGACATCGCCCGCGAACCGGACCGCCAGCTTGCGGACTGGCCGGCCCCAGGCTAGGCGACCATCGGCCCGACCGCGGAACGATCCCCGATCTGCCCGTTGGCGATACCGAGCATGGTCCCTCTCTCGAACCTGCACTTTCGGCGAGGCAGCTTCCTCCCCTCGCGACGCTGAGGAGTACAACACTGCGGCGCCCGAAACGAATGGCAGTTCCTGCGCTCGCGATTGCGAAGTCAGCGTCGACCGCCAACGGCAGGTCTGGGCCGGCACTCACTTAGGGAGATCGGTGAGGAGAAACCCTGCGGTGCAGGCGATCACGGCGTCCAGCAGCGCTGGCTCTCGAATGGCGCCGAGGTCGTGGCCGGCTTCGAGGTCGAGGATGGTTGTCGCAGCCGTCCGACCGGCCTGAAGGCGCGACGCGAGCGTGGCGCCATTCTCGACCAAGGGATCCTTCTGTCCGGTCACGATGAGGATTGGGGCCGCCATTCGTGCGGCGTCGGCGATTGGATCGGCAGCGACGAGTTCCGAGAAGAAGCCCGGCCGCAGCCGGGTGTCGGCAACGACTGCCTGATCGCCCCCTTCCGCGTGGCGCTGCGCGCCGTCGAGGATTGTCTCGCGCCCGAAGATCTTCTGATACGTGGCCATCGGATCCATGACCGGATTCCAAAGTGCGAGCTTGTCGAACACGTTCCGCTGGGCGGCCGCTCTCAACGCGACCAGGCCGCCCTGGCTGTATCCCAACACCCCGAGCGGCAAGTCAGACGCTCGAAATCTCTCTTGAAGCGCAGCGGCGGCCTGAATGGCGTCGCGTGCCTGACCGGAAAACCGGGTGTCTGCCCAGACACCGTCGCTCTTGCCCGAGCCGATGAAGTCGATCCGAAGTGTTGCGATCCCGCGCTCTGCGAAGAGACGCGCCGTTCTTGCGAACATCCCCTCGCCGCCCGCCACCGGGATCTCATTGCGCGAGCCCGTATAGCCGTGAAGCAGCAGCGCGAGGGCCGCGGGCATTCCGTCTGCTGGAGCCGCAAGGGTCCCCAGTATCCGACCATCCGGTGTTTCGATAGCCACTGTTCGTTCTGCGGCGGCAGTAAGTCGGGCAGGCGCGGGCAGGCAGGCATCGAACGCGTTGCTCTGGGCGGACCCCAAGGCCAGGACAAGCATTATCGCGGCGCTGGCCGATAGTCGTGTTATGCCTGCAAGGGCACTTGCGAGGCTGCCCGGGAACCACTGTCTCAGCATCAAGTCGATTTCCACGTACCACTCTCCGATGCGATGCTGAAACGGTGGTGCTGGCAACAACGAGGGCGCCGCAGATGTTCCAGCCCGAGAATGGCGTCGCGATCCGCGATTGCAACGACAACGGACTTCAAGGGACGCGGGGTGCGTGGCGTGCGATTGACGTGAAACGCAGGGGCGGCGCGCCACATACTCTCACAGGAGTCCCTGCATGCATCGTCAAAGCACATTGGAAGCGACGAGGCGCTATTAACCGGGTGGCGCGCGGCAGCACCCTCGGGTGAGGAAGAGTCGAGGGCGACATGCGCATCGGACTGACATCGTTCCTTCTCGTTGCGACGGCCATCCCGGCGAGCGCCCTTGAATTGGTGGAAACCGGGAGGTACGCGCTCGATCGCCCGGCAAGCCTGGATTACGATCCGACCTCCTGCGGGCTCTGGATCGCGAATGAAGGGCCCGAGGCGGTGCTCCTTAACCTGCAGGGCGATGAGCTGCGCCGCGTGCGAAGCGAGATGTTCCGGATCAAGGCGATCGCCGTGGAAGGCGATGACCTGATCGTCGGGGACGGGACGGGCACGATGCAACGCCTGACGAAGGAAGGCGACGCGCTTGGGGCACCGTTCAAGCTTGCCGGCGGGTATGCCGACACCGAAGGGATTGCGATTTCAGCGACCGGCGACATCGTCACCGTGGAGGACGATCCGGAGCGCTTGTCCTGGTTCAGTCCCACGGGCGAGCTGAAGCGACGGCTGAACACACTGGAGCTGTCGCCGCCGATCAGCGAGGCCCAGGGCATCGCGATCGACGAACGCACGGGCCACCTCCTGATCGTGGACGATTGGGAAGGCTCGAACAGCCTTTACGAGTTCACGGCGGATGGGCGGTTGCTCGCGCAAGCAAGTCTCATCGAGCATGGTCGCGACCCGGAGGGTATCGCCATTCGGCCGGGCTCGAACGAGCTGTTCATCGCGTTCGACAGTGGCGCCCAGATCGTGACGTTCTCCTACGTGCCGACGCTTCCACCGGATGGCGCGCAACTCCCCGAAGGCGCTGACTGCATGATGTTCTGACGGCGTTAGGAGAGGGCGCAGCGTCGTGCTCGACGGCAAGGCCCGCTTCCGGGTGCTGCGCCCGCGATGAGCGTCCAGGAGCCGAAGTCCGGTTTGGGCCGCCTCGCGTTGATCAAGCGCACCTGAAACCCGCCCGATGCGGCGCTGCGAAACATGACCGGGACGAGCCGATCGATACGAATGTTGCGCCATGTATGAAAGGCAGCTTTTACAAGGCTCACGCGCAGGAAAGGAACCGCAAGTCTTTCAACCCTGACCCTGTCCACCATCGGCAAGCCTGTATCGGAAGTCGCAACAAGACGCACCCGACATCAGGGTCTGCGTGCGGGTCAGCTCGATATCGGGATTGAACCCCTCAATCATCGCGTAGTCACGGCGGCAGTGGATGTGCTG
>JBCBEP010000136.1:0-8135 GCA_038528605.1 Pseudomonadota bacterium | reverse complement strand
TTCGAGACGCTGCGGGATGTGGAGGACTATTCGGCCCGCGTCGCTGCCACCGTCGGCGTGATGATGACGCTGATCATGGGCGAGCGGCGGCCCGAAGTTCTGGCGCGCGCCTGCGATCTCGGCACCGCCATGCAGCTCTCGAATATCGCCCGCGATGTGGGGGAGGACGCGAGGGCCGGGCGCCTTTACCTGCCCCGCGCCTGGCTGCGCGCGGAGGGGCTTGAGCCGGACGCCTTCCTCGCGGCCCCGGTGTTCTCCCCGGCCATCGGCCGCGCCACCGCGCGCCTGCTCGACCATGCGGAGATGCTCTACGCCCGCGCACTGCCGGGCATCGCGGCCCTGCCGCGGGATTGCCGGCCCGGCATCTCCGCCGCCCGCCTCCTCTACCGCGAGATCGGGCGGGAAGTGGGCCGCCGCGGGTACAACAGCGTGCTCTCCCGCGCCGTGGTGCCGGGTGGGCGCAAAGCCCAGCTGCTTGCGGCCGCCATCGCCACCACGGTGCCGCCCGCGCGACAGGTTCGTGCGCTGCCGCCACTCCCCGCAAACGCCTTCCTGATCGACGCCGTCGCCGGCACCGATGCCATGGCGCCCGAGGCCCCCGCCCTCGAAGGCCGCCTCGGCCGCGCCCTCGACATCTTCGTCACCGCCAGCGTGAACGCCACCGCTCAGGGCCGTACGACGCCCTGGCGCCGCTGAAAGAAAAGGGCGCCCGCTTGAGCGGGCGCCCTGAGATCGTCGCGCGATTCCGGCGCGTTATTCGGCGGCCTGGGCCATCGCCTGGGCGCCGGAGGTGAGGTACCAGTCCTGCGCGGCGGCGACGCCCGAGCCGAGCTCGACACGGTAGCCGGCATCGCGGAGCGACATCTCGGCGAGGCTCAGCGCCGTGAGGCACATGCCCTCGTTGAGGTCGCCGAGATGGCCGATGCGGAACACCTTGCCCATCACCTTCGCGAGGCCGGAGCCGAAGCTGATGTTGTAGTTCTTGTAGCCGGCGGAGATCACGTTCCGCGCATCGATGTCCTCGGGCACGAGGATGGCCGACACGGTGTCGGAGTGCCACTTCGGCTCGGCGGCGCAGAGGCGCAGGCCCCAGGCGTCGACAGCGCGGCGCACACCCTCGGCGAGACGGTAGTGGCGGGCCCAGATGTTCTCGATGCCCTCTTCCTCGATGAGGCGGAGGCTTTCCTTCAGGCCGTGGAAGAGCTGCGTCGGCGGCGTGTAGGGGAAGTAGCCGTCGTCGTTCACCTTCATCATGTCGTCGAAGGAGAAGTAGGTGCGCGGCAGCGTGGCGGTCTTGCGCGCCTCGAGCGCCTTGTCCGACACGCCGAGGATGCCGATGCCGGCGGGGAGCATGAAGCCCTTCTGCGAGCCGGCGACTGCGAGGTCCACGCCCCAGGCTTCCATGCGGAACTCGATCGACGCGATGGAGCTCACGCCATCGACGGCGAGAAGCGCCGGGTGGTTGCAGGCGTCGAGTGCCGCGCGCACGCCCGGGACGTCCGAGGTCACGCCCGTCGCGGTCTCGTTCTGCGTGACGAAGACAGCCTTGATCTCGTGCGCCTTATCGGCCTCGAGCACCTTGGCATACTCCTCGACCGGCACGCCCGTGCCCCACTCGCAATCGATCAGGTGCACGTCGAGGCCGAAGCGCTTGCACATGTCGACCCAGAGGCCCGAGAACTGGCCGAAGCGGCTCATCAGCACCTTGTCGCCGGGGCTGAGGGTGTTGGAGATCGCGCTCTCCCAGGCGCCCGTGCCGGAGCCCGGGAACATGAAGATGCGGCCCGACTCGGTCATGAACGCGCGCTTGAGGCCCGCGAAGAGCGGCTTGGTGAGGTCGCCGAAGTCCGGCGCGCGCATGTCCTGCATCGGCACGTTCATCGCCTGGCGCACGGACTCAGGGATGTTGGTCGGGCCGGGGATGAAAAGATGGGTGAAGCCGTTTTTCATGGCGCGTCTCCTCATGGGCCCGGGATGCGGGCGCTGCTGCGGCGGTGTGCCGCTTTTCTGAGCGTGGGGTAGCTGCCCGGGTGGGCGGAGGACCATGAAAAGCGGGTAGGGCTGTTGGGTCTGTTGGTTACAGCGACAACAGTTGTAATGTTTGTAAGTGATTTGGGCCCTGTTCTGCCGTAGGGTGGAAATCTGGGTTCCAAGGGGCGGAAAGGATCAAGATGTTGTGGGTGTGGTGCTCGTTGAGCCGACGCAACAAAAACGGCGCCTTGAGGGTTTCGGCCGGGCGGGAAGGCGAATCACCTTGAAGGCGGCGAAGAACTTCGTGGGCCCCCGGCTTCGCCAGCTCAGGCGCGAACGCCAGCAGACCCAGGCGGAGATGGCGCGGTCGCTTGGTCTCTCGGCCGCCTATGTGAACCTGCTCGAGAACAACCAGCGCTCGCTCTCGGTACAGGTGCTGATGCGGCTCTCGGAGGTCTACGGCGTCGACTGGCGGGAGATGGTGTCGGATGACGGGCCGACGCGGCTGGCCGACCTGCGCGCCGTGATCCAGGACCCGATCTTCGCCGGCGAGAAGCCGGATCTCGAGGAGATGCGGGCGGCCATCGACCATGCGCCGGGGCTCGTGGACGCGCTCCTGAAGCTCCATAAGAGCTACCGGGCGCTCGGCGAGCGGCTGATGGCGGCGACGGAAGGGGATGCGCGGGCCTCGGGCGGGGTGGTGGGGGCCACGCCGGAGAGCGCGGTGCACGACCTTTTCCGCGCGCATCGCAACCATTTCGAGACGCTGGAGGCGGTGGCGGAGCGGTTTCTGGCCGAGGCGGATATGGAGGCGGACAACCCCTATGGCTCGCTGAAGCGCCGGCTCGACCACAAGCACGGGATCAGCGTCGAGGTGGTGCCGGTGGAGGCGATGCCGAACGCGCTCCGCTATTTCGACCGGACAGAGGCGCGGGTGCTGCTCTCCCAGGGGCTCGACTATCAGAACCGGGTTTTCCAGCTTTCCCATATACTTGCGCTGATCGAGGGCGGTGCCGCGATCGACCGGATCATCGCCGAGGGCCGGGTGCAGGAGCCGCGGGCGGCCGCGCGCTGCAGGGTCGAACTGGGCAACTACGTCGCCGCTGCGATACTGATGCCCTACGACGCGTTGCTGGCGGAAGCGGAGGGACACGGCTACGACATCGACCACCTGGCAGCCCGCTTCGGCGCGAGCTTCGAGCAGGTCTGCCACCGGTTGACGACGTTGCAACGGGAAGGGGCGCTGGGTGTGCCCTTCTTCTTCATGCGCATCGACAAGGCGGGGAACGTGACGAAGCGGTTCAACGCCACGCAGTTCCACCTCGCGCAGTATGGCGGGGCGTGCCCGCGGCTGGATATCCATACCTGCTTCAGGCAGCCGGGGCGGATCGTGCCGCAGTTCGTCGAGATGCCCGACGGCTCGCGCTATTTCACGGTGAACCGGACGGTGGACCGGCCGGTGCTGGGCCGGCAGAGCCAGGACAACCGCCTGGCGGTGGCGCTGGGATGTGCGCATGAGCATGCGGAGCGGCTGGTCTATGCGGCGGCGTTCCGGCTGGGCGACCCGGGGCTGGTGACGCCCATCGGGATCAACTGCCGGCTCTGCCCGCGCCAGCACTGCAGCCAGCGGGCGCATCAGCCGGTGCATCTGGACCTGCCCATGGATGTGGATCGGCGCGGGGAGACGCGCTTCGAGAGCTGAGGGCTTGCTGGAGGACGCCCCGGCTTCGGGCGCTCCGCGCCCTCAGCGGCCCGCCCACCAGCCGCGCCCTGCCTTGGTGCCGGTTTTGCCGCCTTGCTTCGGGCTGTGATGGGTCGTCATGTGGTGGAAGGCAGGACGGGAGACGGCGATGAGCACGGAGCTCTACGGTATCATCGAAATCGTGATCTTCTTCGGCGGGGTGATGGGCTTTGCGGTCTATCAGCTCTGGACGATCAAGAAGATCAACCGGGAGGATCGCGAGGCGCGGGCGCGGGGCGAGGACCCGGCGGAGCGCGAGCGCGGCAAGAACAGCCGCAGCCGCGAGGACGTGTTCTGGGACACGATCACGAAGCCGCGCCCGCCCGCCCCGCCGCGGCGCGACCCCGCACCGGGCGGCAGGCCGCGCGCTGCCGCGGAGAGCCCGGCGTCGGGCGAGGAGCGTTGACCGCCCGATGAAGCTTGGCGTGAGGGTGGCGGACTGGCCTGTGGGCGTGCCCTATTCGGCGGTTCTGGCGGAGGCGCGGGCGGCGATCGTCGACGACGGGGCGCCGGATGCCTATCGCGTGGCAGGCTTCGAGGCGTGGATCGCGCCCGCGGCCGAGGGTGTGATCCCCTGGCTCTGCCTGCCCTTGCGCGTGCTGGTGGAGCATGAGCCGACGGGCGCGGTGCATCTGAGCGGCCGCCCGCTTTCGGTGCGGGGGGCGAAGGACCTCGCGGCCTTTGCCATGGCGCCGCCGGACTGGCTGGCGCCGGGCGCGCTCGCCGCGCTGCTGGAGGCTTCGGGGTTCGCGGCGGTGCGCGAGGCGGGGTTCGCGGACCGGCTGTTTCTGATGCCGTCGCTCCTCGGCTTTGCCTATGAGAGTGCGGCGGAGACGCTGGCGGCGGAGGGGCCCTCGCCGGCGGCGGCGGCCCGGGTGCTGAGCGCGGTGCAGCTGCCTGGCGCGACGCGCTTCGAGATGGATCGGGATCTGATGGTGCTCTCCGCCCTGCTGGGCGACGAGCTCGGCCGGGCGCTGGAGATCACGCCGCGCGTGTGAAGCGCCTTGCGGGAGCGGGGCGTGACCAGCGGCGGTCCGACCGTCAGCAAGCCGGTCAGCAAGCCCTTCAGCAGGCTCGGGGGCGACGGCCGAGCATGATGAGCCCTGCGAGCCCGCCCATGAGCAGGAAGAAGGCGCCTGGCAGCGGGACCGGGGCCAGCGGCAGCGGATCCTCGAACCGCGACGGATCATCGGTGGCGAGCAGGAGGCCCGTGAGGTCGGGCCCCGCGCCGGAGGTGATCTCGATGCCGAAGGCGACGGCGCCTGCGTCCAGGTTGAAGTTGTCGAGATCGAGCCCGCCGATGCCGAGATTTTGCGGGGTGGCTTCGGTGGTGTCGATGCTGATGCCGCTGTTGAAGAAGTCGCGGCTGTCGAGCTGCACGCTGGTGGGGGCGAATTCGGGTGTCTCGAAGGTGCCGCCTGTGATGAGCCGCACGGTGAAGACGTCGTTGAGGCCCCGCTCGAAGAAGATGAGCTCGGGCAGCCCGTCATTCACATCGCCGACGATATTGTCGGTCAGCCCGTTCTCGAAGGCCAGCCTGAAGCCGTAGCCGCCGCCGCCCTCGCCATCGTTGATCTCGGTGATGCTGAGCGAATTGAACGCCTGGAGGAGGGCTGCGTCCTGGAAGGCGGGGTCGGTGCTTTCCCGCGGGAAGGTTTCGCCGGGGCCGGCGAGTTTGGCCTTCACGAAGGGATTGTCGTCCCCGTCGCTGCCGTCGTCGTCCTCGCCGAACTCGGCGTTGATGCGGCGGCGGTCCCCGGTGACGGTGAAGGCCCGCGCGGCGGAGAACTTGTCGGTGCCCGAGATGATGCCGCCGGTGAAGGTCAGCGACTGCAGGTAGGCATCGTCGGTCAGCGGGCCGGTGGCCGGGTTGTTGCTGTCGGAGGGGATGGTGATCCCGATGGCGGTGGGGTTGGTCAGCGTGGCGGCGCTGGCGGGTGCGGCAAGAGCGGCGGCCAGCGTGGCCGCGGCTGCGGCGGCGACGACGAAGGGCAGGCAGTGCGGCGCGGCGGTGAGCCGGCGAAGGGGGGGCGCAAGGCGCATAATGGCGCGGTCCTCGGTCATGCGATATCGGGCGACCGCGTCTCGACGCTGGAGGAGGCGAGAATATGGACGTCTCTTGGAGATTCTTTGATGCGTTTCAGCGGTCGCGCGGCGCTCTCAGGCGGGTCGGCGGGGCATGCGCATCGGGAGCATGGCCTTGACGACCGGTGAGGCGAAGCGGGGGCCGTTGAAGGTTTCGTGCACGGCGGGCACGCGGGCGCCGAGGAGCGACGTTTCGATGGCAGCGCGGGTGTAGAAGGGCGCGTCCTCGAAGCTGCGGGTGAGTTTCGGCGCGGCCTCGCTCTGGGTCTCGCGTCCGACGCCCCAGAAGCCGGTGGGCAGGCGGTGGCGGGGCGGGGCCCCGAAGGGTTCGGGCGTCCCGTCGGGCGCGATGCGGCGGGCGATGCTGTGGCGGGTGCCATCGGGGTAGGTGAGGTCGTAGAGGATGGCGGCCGCACCGTCCGGCATCGTGGCGCGCGACCAGTCCCACCGCTTGAAGCCAGCCTCGAGCATCTCGGTGCCGCTGTTGGTGTCGATATAGCCGTGGCCGGACCAGGTGAGGGCGGGCTCGGTCACGGTGACCTCGGCGCGGGCGAGGGGGGCGACGGGCTCCCAGCGATGGCGGGCCTGAGGGTCGAGGCTGTGCGCTTCCCGGCCGAGCGCCTCCGGGTGGAGCACCACTCGGCCGCGCATGGGGTAGGGAACCAGGCGGGGGAAGGGGGAGGCGCGCTCGTCGAAATCGAGGGTGAGGCGCGTGCCGTCCCACGCGAGCGCGGAGGGGCCGACACGGAAATGGGTGGCGCCCCGGTCGAGCGCTGTGCGGCCCCGCTCGGTCATCGCCCAGTGGTGGCGCTTCGGGCCGTAGAGGCAGACATTGATGCAGACATGGTCCTCGGGCGCGCGGTGCCCGGCCCACCAGTAATAGGGGGAGAAGACGGAGCCGACGAAGGCGATGACCGTCAGGCCGTGCTGCCCGTCGTCCGAGAGCGCGTCGAGATACCACCAGAGATAGCCGCCGGGCGGGACGGGCGCATCGAAGCGAGGTGCGCCATCGTCGCCTCGGCCGCGAGGCGGCCCGAGAGGACCGCCATCGGGGCGCCCGCCCCCGGATGGGCGCTGCCCCCCGCGAGCGAGAGGCCCGGTATGCGCGTGACCGTCGCCGCCCGGCGGAATCTCGCGAAGGGGCCGTGCGTCGCCTCCCCGTAGAGCGCGCCGCCCGTGGCCGGGAAGAGGCGCGCGAAGTCCTGCGGCGCCGTCAGCCTCGTGGTCTCCGGGCTCAGCGAGAGGGAGAGGCCCGCCTGCGCCATCAGCGCCTCGGTCTGCTGGCGGCATGTCTCGATCTCCTTCTCGGTGGGCGCGGCGGGGCCGTCTCCGGTAGCGGGGGCGTTGACCTGGATGTGGAGGCGTTCGGAGCCTTCCGGGGCGAGGCTGCGGTCTGCGTCCCGGTCCATGGCGCAGACATAGGTGGTGGGGTGCGGCGGCAGGCGGCCGGCGGCCATGGCCGCGAACTCGCCCGCATAATCCGGCCCGAAGAAGATGGTGTGGTGGCTGAGGGGGAAGCCCTCCGGCCGCGTGACCGCGCTCCAGACGAGGGCGGAGCTGGAGCGGCGGGCGGGCGGCACGGAGCGCGTGGCGCGGCGCGGCGCCTCGCCTAGGAGGCCCGCGGGCAGGGCCGCGGCGTCCCCGTTGAAGACGACGGCATCGACCGCGAGGCGCTCGCCGCTCTCGAGCAGGACACCGCTGGTGCGCCCGCCCGCGGTCTCGATCCGGGCGACGGGGGCGCTTGTGCGGATCTCGGCGCCCGCGCGTTCGGCGAGGCGGGCGATGGTGGCGGCGAGGGCGGACATGCCGCCATCGACCGTCCACACCCCCAGCCGTTCCACATGGGCGATGAGCATGAGGGTGGCGGGCGCCTCGAAGGGGGAGGAGCCGCAATAGGTCGCGTAGCGGGCGAAGAGCTGTCGCAGCCGGGGATCGCCCAGCTGGTCGGACAGGACGCGGAAGAGGCTGGCCGAAGGGCGGGTGCGAAAGAGCGCCGGGATGCCTGCGAGGCCGATGCGGCGCAGCACGTCGAGCGGGGTGGGGCGGGGCGCCTCCACGAAGCTGTGGCGGAAGAGGGTCCAGCTCTCCTCGGTCGCGGCGGCGAAGCGGCGGTAGCGGTCCGCCTCCGCGGGGCCGGCGAGGGCGCGGACCGCTTCGGCGGTCTCGTCGAGATCGGCGAAGAGGTCGAACCGGCTGCCATCGGGCCAGGCATGGCGGGCGAGGACGCGGGCAGGCCGGAGCGAGACCTCGGCGGCGAGATCGGCCCCGGCGGTCTCGAAGAGGTCCTCGAACACATGGCGCATGGTGAAGACGGTGGGGCCAGCCTCCACCGCGCGGC
>JBCBEP010000135.1:0-8296 GCA_038528605.1 Pseudomonadota bacterium | reverse complement strand
CTGGGTGATGGCCGGCACCTTCGAGCGGGGCGGGCCGCCGGGGCGCGTGATCACGGGGATCTTCGCGACCTTCATCGCCGGGGTGCTCGCGCTACAGCCAGATTTCGGGCAGGCGATGCTGCTGCTGGCGGTCTGGGCCTCGATGCTGTTTGTCTCCGGCGCGCCGATGCTGCTGCTGGTGGCGCTGGCGGGGGCGGTGTCCGTCGCCGGGCTCGTGGCCTATGCGAATTCGGAGCATGTGGCGCGGCGGATCGACGGCTACTTCCAGTCGGAGGTCGATCCCCACACGCAGCTGGCCTATGCGGAGGCGGCGATCCGGGAGGGATCGCTGCTGGGCGTGGGGCCGGCGCAGGGGTCGGTGAAGTGGACGCTGCCGGACGCGCATACGGATTTCATCATCGCCGTCGCGGCCGAGGAGTTCGGCCTGGTGCTGACGCTGGCGATCATCGGGTGCTTCCTGTTCATCACGCTGCGGGCGCTCTCGCGGTTGCTGGAGGAGCGCTGCATGTTCGCGCGCCTGGCGGGGACCGGGCTGGCGGTGGCCTTCGGCTTGCAGGCCTTCGTGAACCTGGCGGTGGCGATCCGGCTGCTGCCGGCGAAGGGGATGACGCTGCCCTTTATCAGCTATGGCGGCTCCTCGATGATGGCGGCGGCGGTGGCCATGGGCGTGCTGCTGGCGCTGACGCGGACACGGCCGCAGGATCCCGCCTCGATGCTGCGCGCGGAGCTTGATCAGGGGCGGGGCTGAGGCCGCGCTGACGCGCCCAGCTGGTTTGTGGGCGCGCTGACAGGCGCTCATTGCTTGTTGGGGGCGCGCTGACGTGCGCCCCGTGCCGCCGCTGTGCGGCGCCGCCGGCCCGCCCGCCAGCCATGCGCCCCTGATGGTGCTTTCCGGAGACGGGGCTGGCTGTTAGGCGGGCCAGAGCGTTTCAGGAGGGCTCATGACCGCGCCGCTGCTCGTGATCGCCGCCGGGGGGACCGGCGGGCATATGTTTCCGGCCCAGGCCCTGGCCGAGGAGATGCTGGGGCGCGGCTGGCGCGTGGCGCTGGCCTCGGACGAGCGGGGGCTGCGCTACGCGGGCGGGTTCGACGCGCGGGTCGAGCGGCTGTCGTTCGCCGCCGCCAGCCCGACGCGCGGCGGGCTACTGGCGCGGCTTGCGGCGCCCTTCGCGATTTATCGGGGGATCAAGGCGGCGCGGGCGCGGTTCGGGGCCGACCGGCCGGCGGTGGTCGCGGGCTTCGGCGGCTACCCGGCGCTGCCCGCCCTGGCGGCGGCCTGGACCATGGGCGTGCCGCGGCTCATCCATGAGCAGAACGGGGTGCTCGGCCGGGTGAACCGGCTTTTCGCGGCGCATGTGGCGCGGGTTTGCTGCGGAACATGGCCGCTGGCGAACCCGCCGCGGGGCGCCCGGCTTGAGGATGTGGGCAACCCGGTGCGCGGCGCGATTATCGCGGTGCGGGAGACGCCCTATCCGAACGATGCGGGGCGGCTCGGGCTGCTCGTCTTCGGCGGCAGCCAGGGCGCGAGCGTGTTCGGGCGCGTCGTGCCCCAGGCCGTGGCGATGCTGCCGGAGGCGCTGCGCGCCAGGCTCGATCTCGTGCAGCAGGTGCGCGAGGGCGAGGAGAGCACCGTCGCCGAGGCCTACCGGTCCGCCGGCGTGGCCGCGGCGCTGGCGCCGTTCTTCGACGACATGCCGGTGCGCATCGCCGGGGCGCGGCTTGTGGTGGCGCGGGCGGGGGCGTCGACCGTGGCGGAGCTCGCCTGCATCGGCCGGCCGAGCCTTCTGGTGCCCTACCCGCATGCCATGGACGACCATCAGACCGCGAATGCCGCGGCCCTCGCCGAAGCGGGCGGGGCCGTGGTGCTGCCGGAAGCCGGGCTGACCGCCGGGGCGTTGGCCGCCGTGCTCCGCCGGCTGCTCGAGGAAGCGCCCGCTGAGGCCGAGGCGATGGCTGCGGCGGCGCGGGCACAGGGGCGGCCGGAGGCGGCGCGCCGGCTAGGAGATATTGTGCAGGAACTTCACGAAGGCGCCATGGGTTGATAGCGATGGAGGGATCGTTGCCCATAGCAACGGCGACCGCCACCCCAGTAGGAGCCCGCCGATGACGCCGCCGACCGCCCTTCCCGTCGATATCGGACCGATCCATTTCGTCGGCATCGGGGGTATCGGCATGTCGGGCATTGCGGAGGTGATGCTGAACCTCGGCTATACCGTGCAGGGCTCGGACATGAAGGCCTCGGCCATCACCGAGCGGCTTGAGCGGCTGGGCGCCAGGGTCTTCGTCGGCCAGCGCGAGGAGAACCTCGGGGACGCGGGCGTGGTGGTGATCTCCTCGGCCATCAAGGCGGGGAACCCGGAGCTCGAGGCGGCTCGGGCGCGCTCGCTGCCCGTGGTGCGGCGGGCGGAGATGCTGGCCGAGCTGATGCGCATGCGCTGGAACGTGGCGGTGGCCGGCACCCACGGCAAGACCACGACGACCTCGCTTTGCGCCGCCTTGCTGGATGCTGGCGGGGCGGACCCGACGGTGATCAATGGCGGGATCATCCAGGCCTATGGCTCGAACGCGCGGGCGGGCGAGGGGCGCTGGATGGTGGTGGAGGCGGACGAGTCCGACGGGACTTTCGTGAAGCTGCCGCCGACCATTGCCGTGGTGACCAATATCGACCCCGAGCACATGGACCACTACGGCTCGGTCGAGAAGCTGCGGGACGCTTTCGACGCCTTCGTGCACAACATCCCGTTCTATGGCTGCCTCGTGGCCTGCATCGACCATCCGGAGGTGCAGGGGCTGATCGGGCGCGTGGATGACCGGCGGGTGGTGACCTACGGCTTCTCGCGCCAGGCGGATGTGCGGGGCGAGAATGTGCGCCACGAGAATGGCGGTGTGTGCTTCGACGCGGTGCTGCGCGGGCGGGATGGCGCCGAGGAGCGGCTGTCGATCGCGATGAAGATGCCGGGCGAGCACAACGCGCTGAACGCGCTGGCGGCGATCGCCGTGGCGCGGGAGCTGAAGGTGAGCGGCGAGGAGATCGTCGGCGGGCTGGAGGGCTTTGCCGGCGTCAAGCGGCGCTTCACCCGGGTGGGCAGCTGGCAGGGCGTGGAGATCGTCGACGATTACGGGCACCACCCGGTGGAGATCGCGGCGGCGCTGAAGGCGGCGCGCTCGGCCACCGAGGGCAAGGTGATCGCGGTGCACCAGCCGCACCGGTACTCGCGGCTGTCGGATCTCTTCACGGATTTCTGCGCCTGCTTCAACGATGCGGATGTGGTGGGCATCGCGGATGTGTTCGCGGCCGGGGAGGCGCCCATTACCGGGATCAGCCGGGATGCGCTGGTGGGTGGGCTGAGGGGCCATGGGCACCGGCAGGCGCATGCGGTGGCTGCCCCCGAGGAGCTGGCGGCCTTCGTGGCCGAGCATGCCGAGCCGGGGGACCTGGTGATCTGCCTCGGTGCGGGCAGCATCTCGGCCTGGGCCAATGCGTTGCCGGACCAGCTGGCGGGTCTTGAGGCGGCGGGCGTCAGACGGGCGGGATGACGGGCGTTGAATGGGCGGGCTGACGGACGCCCCGTGCTGATGCCTTCGGCATCACCGCCGGCCCGCCCGCCAGCCATCGCCCGCAACAAGGTGACCTGATGACTGGCCTGATCACTGGGATGACCGCGTTGGCATCTGCCCTGCCGCCGCTGCGCGGGCGGCTGACCCTGGAGCGGCCGCTGGCGCCGCTTTCCTGGCTGCGCGTGGGCGGGCCGGCGGCGCTTTTCTTCCAGCCGGCCGACCGGGCGGATCTGGCGGCCTTTCTGGCAGCGCTCCCACGCGATGTGCCGCTGACGCCGCTCGGAGTCTGCTCGAACCTCATCATCCGGGACGGGGGGCTGCCGGGGGCGAGCCTGCGCCTCGGCCGGGCCTTCGGGGAGATCGAGCCGCTCCCGGGGGCGCGCCTGCGGGTGGGGGCGGCCGCGCTCGACAGTGCGGTGGCGAAGCGGGCGGCCGAGGCGGGCATTGCGGGCCTCGAGTTTCTGCGCACCATTCCCGGCACCATCGGCGGGGCGGTGAAGATGAATGCGGGCTGCTATGGCAGCTACACGGCCGATGTGGTGGAGCGCGTGACGGTGATGGACCGTGCGGGCCGGGTGGCGGAGATGGCGCCAGCCGCACTCGGCTTCGGCTACCGGCACTCCGCCGTGCCGGACGACCATGTGATCCTGGAGGCGGTGCTGCAGGGCGCGCCCGGGGAGCCTTCGGAGATTTCGGCGCGGATGGAGGGGCTGGTGGAAAAGCGCGCCGCCTCCCAGCCAGTCGACGAGCGCTCCTGCGGGTCGACCTTCCGGAACCCGGCTGGCTACTCCTCGACGGGGGCGGAAGGCGATCCGATGGACCTCAAGGCCTGGAAGCTGATCGAGGAGGCGGGCTGCCGGGGCATGCGGCTCGGCGGCGCCCAGATCTCGGAGAAGCACGCCAACTTCCTGATCAATGCAGGTGGCGCGACGGCGGCGGATCTCGAAGACCTTGGCGAGGCGGTGCGTGCGCGGGTGAAAGCCCATTCCGGGCACGATTTGCTCTGGGAAATCGCCCGTATCGGCGTTAGGGTACCGGCTTAAGCCGACATGCGCAAAAGCGCGGCGGTGACGGCACCGGGAACACCCGGGCCGGGGGGCGAAGCCCTCTACATACGGGTGAGGCATGTCGAGCAGGACGGCTCCCCGCGTGGCAGTGCTGAAAGGCGGCCGGTCGGCCGAACGCGAGGTCTCGCTCGTGTCCGGCGCCGAGTGCGCAGCGGCGCTGCGTGCCGCGGGTTACGAGGTGAGCGAGATCGATGCGGGCGCGGACCTGAGCGCGCAGCTTCTGGCCGCGCGCCCGGATGTCGTCTTCAACGCGTTGCATGGCCGGTGGGGAGAGGATGGCGCGGTCCAGGGTCTCCTCGAATGGCTCGGGCTTCCCTACACGCATTCCGGTGTGCTCGCCTCGGCGCTTGCTATGGACAAGGAGCGGGCGAAGCAGGTCTACGCCGCCCATGGCCTGCCGGTGGCGCATGGCCTGGTGGTGGGCCGGGACGAGGTGGCTGCGGGCCATCCGATGGCGCCGCCTTACGTGGTGAAGCCGGTGAACGAAGGCTCGTCGGTCGGCGTCTATCTCGTGATGGAAGGCGCGAACGGGCCTGCGCGGCTTGCCGAGGATGCGCCGGCGCAGCTGATGGTGGAGCGCTTCGTGCCCGGGCGGGAGCTGACCGTCTCCGTGCTGGGCGACAGGGCGCTGGCGGTGACGGATATCGTGGCCGCCACGGGCTGGTACGATTACTACGCGAAATATGCAGATGGCGGCTCGCGGCATGTGGTGCCGGCCGAAATCCCTGACCATGTGGCCGATGCCTGCCTTGCCCATGCGCTGACGGCGCATCGCGCGCTCGGCTGCCGGGGGCTCAGCCGTACCGATTTCCGCTGGGACGATGCCAAGGGCCTCGATGGGCTGGTGGTGCTCGAGACCAACACGCAGCCGGGCATGACGCCCACCTCGCTCGCGCCGGAGCAGGCGGCGCATGTGGGGATGAGTTTCGAGGCTCTCTGCGCCTGGCTGGTGGAGGATGCGTCATGCGACCGGTAGGGGAGGGGCACGAGCCCGCGCTGCCGGGCTTCGAGCCGCCTGCGGAAGAGGTGCGGATCGAGGGTATTCTTGAGGACCCAGCGGCCCCTACTTCGGCACCGCCCGATGATGGGCGTGCGACGATGGGCGGGGAGGCGCCGACCTTTCTGGCCCGGGGGCTGGGGCGCCGCGCAGGGCCGCTGCCCTTGCAGCCGCGACGGCGCCGGGGCTTCTCGGTCACGGCGCTGCGAAAGTCGCTCCGTCTCGGGATGCGCGGGGCGCCCATGGGGCCGGGGCCGTCGAAGATCGCTTATCGGCTGCGGCGCGCCTGGGCCAAGCCGGGGACGCGCTCTGCCGTGCTCGTCTACCTGCCGCTCGCGCTGCTCGGCGTTATCGGCTGGCGCGTGGTGGCGGATGACGGGCTGCGCCGTGCGGCGGAGGCGGGGATCGTCGCTGGCTGGGAGGCGGTGGCCGCCCGGCCCGAATTCGCCTTGCAGGGCCTGGTGGTGACCGGGGCGACGCCGCATTTGCAGGCGGAGGTTCAGCGCGCCATCGGGCTCGAGGCGGGGGCGACGTCGCTCGGCCTCGACGTGGTAGCGCTCCGCCAGCGGGTGACCGGCATCGGCGGCGTGGCGGATGCGACGGTGCAGATCGACCCCGCCGGGGTGCTGCGCGTACAGGTGGACCCGCGCCCTGCCGTTGCGTTGTGGCGGGACGGGGCGGGGCATCTCTTCTCCGTGGCGACCGACGGGACGATGGTGAGCCCCGTGCTGCGGCGTGCGGCGCTGCCCGATCTGCCCGTGCTGGTTGGCCCCGGCGCGCGGGACGCGGTGGAAGAGGCGCTCGAGATCTTCTCCGGTGCGCCCGAAATCCAGCCGCGCCTCCGCGCCTTCGTGCGCGTGGGCGAGCGGCGCTGGGACCTTGTGCTCGACCGTGACCTGCGCATCCTGCTGCCGGCTGAGCGGCCGTTGATCGCGCTTGCGCGCGTCCTGGCCGCGAAGCGCGACGAGATCCTGGAGCGGGATCTCGCTGTCGTCGACCTGCGGCTGCCCGGCCGGCCCACCCTCCGCCTCACCCCGCGTGCCATCGAAGAGTTGCGTCTCACCGGCGTTCTCCAAGCCCAGGAAGGGAAGGATCTGTGAACTTCCGCGCCACGGACATCTACCGCGCCATGCGCGGCCGGCTCGACATCGCGATCAAGCGCGGGCGGATCGGGGTGATCGATATCGGGTCCTCGAAGATCACCTGCCTGATCCTGAAGCTGGACCCTGCCCGGCTGGATGCGGCGCGGGGGGCCGACAAGCTGGGCACGTCGCTCTTCGGTGCGGTGGAGGTTGTGGGCGGGCGCTGCGTCCAGTCCCGCGGCGTGCGGCGGGGCGAGATCGTGGATATGGACGAGGCGGCGCGGGCCATCCGCAACGCGCTGCTCTCCGCCGAGCAGATGGCCGCACCCAAGGTCGAGCGAGTGGACCAGGTGATCGTCAGCTTCTCCGGCGGGCGGCCCGAGAGCTTCTCCACGCTCGGCGAGGTGGAGACCGAGACGGGGCGGGTGACCGAGCGCGACATCGCCAACGCCCTGGCCGAGGCGCCGGACCCGCCGATCGGCGAGGGGCGCGTGGTGCTGCACGCCCAGCCCGTGGAGGTGGCGCTCGACCAGCAGACGGGACTGACCGACCCGCGGGGGATGACGGGGCGGATGCTCTCGGTCGCCGTGCATGTGGTGACGGTGGCGGCCCGGCCGCTCGCGAACCTCATGGAATGCGTGCGCCAGTGCGACCTCGACCTCGCCGGCGTGGTGGCCGCGCCCTATGCCGCGGGGCTCGCGAGCCTGGTGGAGGACGAGCAGCGCACGGGCAGTGTCGCCATCGATATGGGCGGCGGCTCGACGGCCTTCAGCGTGTTCCTGCGCGACCATCTCGTTTGCATCGATCAGGTGCGCTTCGGCGGCGCGCACGTCACCTCCGACATCGCGGCTGGCCTGATGATGACGCAGACGGATGCGGAGCGGATCAAAACGCTGCATGGCGGCGTTATCGCCACGGGCGCGGACGACCGCGACATGATCGATGCGCCGAAGCGCGGTGAGGAGGAGAGCCCCGAGCGGCGCCAGATCACCCGCGGGATGCTGATCGGCGTGATCCGGCCGCGCGTTGAGGAGACCCTGCGGCTCCTGCGCGCGCGGCTCGAGGAACTTGGGGTGACGGAGATGCCCGGCTGCTCCTTCGTGTTGACCGGGGCCGCGAGCCAGATGCCGGGGGTCGATGAGATGGTGACCCGCATTCTCGGCCGGCGCCCGCGCGTCGGCCGGCCCTTGCGCATCGCCGGGTTGCCCTCGGGCCTCACCGGGCCGGAGCACGCGGCAGCGGTGGGCCTCGCGGTCTACGCGCTGCGCCCGCATGACGAGATCTGGGA
This sequence comes from Pseudomonadota bacterium, assembly GCA_038528605.1. GTDB lineage: Bacteria > Pseudomonadota > Alphaproteobacteria > Rhodobacterales > Rhodobacteraceae > Thermohalobaculum. The sequence goes on along the minus strand of JBCBEP010000135.1, from coordinate 304 downwards.
CTTCGAGGCACCGCGCCCCTGGTCGGTCCAGGGCCGGGCCGTGGAGCTTGTCCGATGGTTCAGGACGAGCTGGTGACGGCTGTCCCGCAACGGCCCGCCAGAGGCCTGTGGACAGCTTTGGACGTGACGGAAGGCCGCGACTCGGCTAGGGTTGCACAAAATAAAGCGTTGAGGCGCCCCACAAACACAACATGCCGCTGGAAGAACCAGCGCTAGGGCATTGGAGCAGAAAGGCAGCGAGCGATGGCACTCAATCTCACGGATGTCGACGACGACGAGCTTCGCGCACGCATCACGGTGTTCG
>JBCBEP010000134.1:0-8345 GCA_038528605.1 Pseudomonadota bacterium | reverse complement strand
GCGTCGGCACCAAGCTCCGCCTCGCCATCGACACCGGCGCGCTGGACGGCATCGGCCAGGACCTTGTCGCAATGTGCGTGAACGACCTCGTGTGCCAGGGCGCCGAACCCCTCTTCTTTCTCGACTATTTCGCCACGGGAAAGCTCTCGGTCGACGCCGCCGCCCGCGTCGTCGAAGGCATCGCCCGGGCCTGCGCTGCCTCGGGCGCTGCCCTTCTCGGCGGAGAGACGGCCGAGATGCCGGGCATGTATGCGGATGGGGATTTCGACCTCGCGGGCTTCGCCGTGGGCGCCGTCGAACGCGATGCGATTCTGCCGCGCCCCGTGCAGCCGGGCGATGTGCTGCTGGGTCTTGAGAGCGACGGCGTCCATTCGAACGGCTACTCGCTCGTCCGCCGCACGGTCGCCATGGCGGGCCTCGGCTGGGAGGCACCCTGTCCCTTCGCGGCGGACCGAACGCTCGGCGACGTCCTGCTCCAGCCAACCCGCCTCTACGTGGCCCCCGTGCGCGCAGCCCTCGCCCGCGGCACCCTGCGCGCCGCCTGCCACATCACCGGCGGCGGCCTCAGCGAAAACCTGCCCCGCGTGTTGAGCGACGGCTGCGCGGCGCGGATCGACCTTGCGGCCATGCCCCTGCCACCGGTCTTCCGCTGGCTTGTGGACACCGCCGGCCTCGACGAGACGGAGGCGCTCCGAACCTACAACTGCGGTATCGGCATGGTGCTCGTCGTAACCCCGGAAGGCGCGGAAGCCGAGGCCGCCGCCCTCACTGAGATGGGGGAGCGCGTCCGTGTCCTCGGCCGGATCGAGGCCATCGAAGGCCCCGCCGCGGTGCACTACACAGGCACGCTCGCATGAGCCAACCGCGCATCGGCATCCTTGTCTCGGGCCGCGGCTCCAACATGGTCGCACTTCTCGACGCCATGGCCGACGGCCGGGTCGGCGCGACCCCGGGCCTCGTGCTCTCAAACGACCCCACGGCGCCGGCCCTCGAGAAGGCGGCAGCCCGCGGTGTCACCGCCAGGGGCATCGACCATCGCGGTTTTGCAGGCGACCGGGTGGCCTTCGACACCGCCCTCCTCTCCGCCCTCCAGGCCGCCAGCGTCGATATCGTCGTTCTGGCAGGCTTCATGCGCATCATGACACCGGTGATGATCGCGCCCTGGCGCGGGCGAATGCTCAACATCCACCCCTCCCTCCTGCCCGCTTTCAAAGGGCTCGACACCCATGCCCGCGCCCGTGCTGCCGGCTGTGCGATCCTGGGCTGCACGGTGCACGAGGTGATCGAGGACCTCGACGCAGGCCACATTCTCGGCCAGGCGGCCACATCCGTGCGCCCCGGCGAGAGCATCGCAGCGCTCGACACCCGCATCCGGGCCCTCGAGCACCGGCTCTATCCCGCCGTCCTGAGCGCCTTCCTGCGCGATGCGGACGCGCTGAGGCAGAACCCCATCGCGCTCTTCGACCATGGATGAGCGCCCTGTCGACAGCATCCGCAACCTCGGCACCGCCATGGCTGCCGCTTTCGCGCGCGCCGGCATCACGAAGGCAGCGGAGATCGAGGCGCTGGGCGCCGATGCTGCCTATGCCCGCTTGATCGCGGCGGGGGAGCGGCCGCATATCCTCGCCTTCCAGGCCGTCGCCCTCGGCCTAGAGGGCCGCCACTGGAACAGCGCCGAAGCGGCGGAGAAGGCGGCATTGCGGGCCCGCTACGACGCCCTTCGGCGGGGTGAAGCCCCCGCTCCCCGACGCGACAGCGGCCAGACCGATGCCCACCGCCGAAGCACACGGCTCAGCGCCGAGATGGAAGCGCAGCTGGACAGCCTTGGCCTTCCCGCCGGCCATCCAACGGTCCAACGGAACCGCTGAGCGCCGCCGTCACCCCGCCTTGCCGGCCATGACCTCCATCGTGAACACCTCGACACCCGAGGACGAGACATCGCAGTCGACGGCGACCAGCCGTTCCCGGCCGTCGAGACGCACCGCGAAGCGCCCGGTCACATGCCACATATGTTTCGGCATCCGCTCGGTCGCGAAGCGGCCCTGCGGCCGCGCCGAAACACCGTCCGCCTCGGCAAGAGCGTGCATGCCGCGCGCCTGGCAGGCGAGCACCGCCTCATCGGGCCGAAAAGGGATGGGCGGCAGCGGCGCCGCCTGCGGTGCGACATGGGGCAGAACGGCGAGCGCCAGCGCGGCGCACCATGCGCGAGAGCCTGTGAAGAGCATCTGAACCTCCCTGAAGCCTCTCGCTTCAAGGTGGCGGCGGGCAGCCGCTCCCACCAGTGACGCTCACGAAAGCGTGGCAGCCCGCTGCCACCACCCCGCCCCCGCCGCCACCCCGCACCGCCATCCGCCGGCGGCGCCCCCGAGCCCCAACGGGGCGCGGGGGCGGTGGCGGGGGGTGGCGGTGGGGGGTGGGGGCGGGGCCATCGCGTCCTGCAGGGCCCGCGGCAGCGGGACCTGCAGGACGCAACAGCCTGATCAGCCGACGATCTCGGTGCCGGCGAAGAAATAGGCCATCTCGATGGCGGCGTTCTCGTCGCTGTCCGAGCCGTGCACCGAGTTCTCGCCGATGGAAAGCGCGAAATCCTTGCGGATCGTGCCTTCAGCGGCCTCCGCCGGGTTTGTCGCGCCCATCACCTCACGGTTCTTCGCCACGGCGTCCTCACCCTCGAGCACCTGCACCACCACGGGCGCCGAGCACATGAAGGAGGTCAGCTCGTCATAGAACGGACGCTCGGCATGAACGTCGTAGAACTTCTCGGCCTGGGCCTTGGTCATCTGGATGCGCTTCTGCGCGACGATGCGCAGGCCCGCCGCCTCGAGCTTGGCGTTGATCGCGCCCGTAAGGTTGCGCTTGGTGGCATCCGGCTTGATGATCGAGAAGGTGCGGCTGACGGCCATGGGAAGCTCCTGTGGTCTGGCGCCCCTCCCACGGAGGCGGCGCGGTCGGGCGCAGCCTGAAGAGGCGGCGCCCTCTGGATTGCGCGCGCGCCTTAACACCGATGGAGAGCCCATGAAAGCGCATTTCCGGATGTTCGCCGCCTACAACGCCTGGGCCAACGAGCGGCTCTACGCCGCCGCCGCCGGGCTCACGACGGAAGCGCTCGAGCAGGACCTCGGCGCTTTCTTCGGCAGCGTGCTCGGCACCCTCAACCATCTCATGGTGACAGACCTGCTCTGGCTCGCGCGCCTGCGCGAGCAGAGCCCGCCGAAGCTCGCCCTCACCGGCATCCTGCACGACGATCTCGACGAGCTGACCGCCGCCCGCCGGGTGCTGGACGCGGATATCCTGCGCTACGCCGACGGCCTGACCGAAGACGTCCTCGCCGCCGAGATCACCTACACCACCGTCACCGGGCCGATGACCATGACGCAGCGGCGCGACCATGCGATGGCGCATTTCTTCAATCACCAGACGCATCACCGGGGCCAGGTGCACGCCCTCCTCACCCGGTTGACCGGCGACGCCCCACCGCTCGACCTCCTCTACTACCAGCGCGAGGTAGCATGAAGGGTTTCGAGGATTTCGCGCCCGGTCAGGTGTTCGAGACAGCCGGCGAGACCCTCTCGGAAGCCGAGATCATCGCCTTCGCCGAGAAGTACGACTGGCAGTATTTCCACACCGATCCGGAGGCTGCGAAGGCCTCGCCCTATGGCGGGCTCATCGCCTCTGGCTTCCAGACGCTCCTCACCGCCTTCGGCCTGACGCTCGCGGAGCGGCAGTGGCGGGAGAACAGCATGGGCAGTCCGGGCATGGACAATCTCCGCTGGCGCGCCCCTGTTCGCCCCGGCGACACGCTGAAAGTTTCAGTGGAGGTGCTCGCGGCCCGGCCGTCCCGCTCTAGGCCCGACCGTGGGACGGTCACCTTCGGCCACACTGTCACGAACCAGGATGGCATTACCGTCATGACCTTCGATACGATGGTCATCATCCGGCGGCGCAGCCCCGCCGCCTGATCGCGCCTAGGGCACCGCCGCACCGCGCCGCGCCTTCGCCGCCCACGGCCCCGGACGCAGGAGCGCGGGCGCCTCGGCAACCGTGGGCTGCACGCTCTCGACCTGCGGCGGCGCGCGCCACTGAAGGAGCCAGTAGAGAAGGTTGTCCCCGAAGACAGGGCTCGCGACGATGTCCACATGCTCCTCCGGCAGGAGCAGGACCGAGCGGTAAACCTCCGCGGCGTCATGGCCCGGGTCGAAACGTTTCGGGATCGCCGATGACCTCAGGACCACGCCGTCGCCCTCCGCAAAACGGTCGATCTCGACCACACCGTCCTCGCCAACGCTCGCCCCGGCCGCGGTCTCGAACCCGCCGCCCACAACGAGGAAGAGGTCGAGATCCGGCGGCGGCACTGCCGGGCGATCGATCGCGCGGTGGAACTGTTCGGCGCGCGCGAGCAGCTTGCCGAGATGACGCCGCGCGCGTTCCCGGCGCTCCTCGTCGCTCGCGGCATCCGGCATAAGCACCCGCAGGGTCGACATCGCCTCCGGCGCCACCAGGCCCCAGCCCTGCTCCTCCCAATAGGCCGGGTCGTACACCTCCTCCACGATCCGCCCCGATGCTTCCAGCACCCGCCCCTCGGACGGGCGCGGCAGAAGCTGGTAGATCGAGGGGAACGACCCGAAGAGCGCGGGCGGATAATCCGGCGTGATCGCGCTGAAGGTCTTGCCGTTCACCAGGTTCTCGAGCGCGGTGACCGACCCGCGGAAAGGCGGCGCCACGAGCACGACGTAATCCACATGCTTCGCGCCTTCCCAGGTCAGCTCCGGCAGGGAGCCGTCCGCCGGCAGGTCCTGCCCGCCATACATCAGGTAGTAGCGCACCACGAGCGTACCCATCGAATGGGCGACGATATCGAAACGCACATCCTTCGGCACGGCGCCAAAGCGCTCCGCGCGAACACGGCGCACCTGTTCCTTCTTGCGCTGGATGAAATCGTCCAGAATGCGCGCCGCTTCGACCACATCGCGCCGCCAGTCATAGGGGAACTCGAAGCTGCCGGCGTTGAACTCGCGCGCAAGCTCGTCTTCCCGGGTGAGCCGGTAGTCGTATCCCCCTGTCATCAAGGTCTCGAGCAGGCCGCGATAGACGTCGATCTCGATGGGCACGATGAAGGGCGAGGCATCCCCGCCGCCAAAGATCCCGTCCGGCCGCACATCGTCGATCAGCTCTTCGAGCGTCTCATCACCCTCGGAGATAGGCAGCGAAAGGATACGCGCGCTCTCGGGATCGTCCGGATCGAGACTGAGCCCCGCCGTCCCCCAGGCAAGCCGACCGGAAGGCTGATGGATCAGGCGTGAGCCGAGGATGCCCGGCACGGCGATGATGGGCCGCCGCTGCGGCTCGGGGATCTCGGTGGCAGTGCGGTAGAGCTGGCTGAGGTTGGGCAGGGCCGGAACAGCACCGCAACCGGCGAGCAGCCCCGCCATCGCAAGTAGCGCGCCAGTTGCCATCACACCGCGACGCCCGCCCATTTCGTCTCCTCCCAGCAATTCAACGCGGCAGTTTTCCAGCCGGCTGATTGATCGGGCAACAAATCTAGTATCGCGCCGCCGATCCGTCAGCCCACGGAAAAGAGACCGATCTCTCGGTTTCGTGTGCTCTTTACGCGGTGGAGCCGCTTTGCTAGCCCGCGCGGCATGCTGGTGATCGACAACCTTTCCTTCGCCCTCGCGGGCAAGCCGCTCTTCGAGGGCGCCAGCGCGCGGCTGCCGGAGAAGGCGCGCATCGGGCTGGTCGGGCGCAATGGTGCCGGCAAGACAACGCTCTTCCGGCTGATCCGCGGGGAGTTCTCGGCGGATCAGGGCAGCGTCACCCTGCCCTCCCGCGCGCGTCTCGGCGGCGTGGCGCAGGAGGCGCCTGGCGATGCCCGCTCGCTCGTCGAGACGGTGCTGGAGGCGGACGAGGAGCGCAGCCGGTTGCTCACGGAAGCGGAGATCGCAGAGGATCCGACGCGCATTGCCGAGATTCAGGCGCGCCTCTCCGATATCGGCGCCCATTCGGCCGAGGCGCGCGCCGCAAGCATCCTCTCGGGCCTCGGCTTCGACGCGGCGGCTCAGCTGCGCCCCACGGCAGAGTTTTCGGGCGGCTGGCGCATGCGTGTGGCGCTTGCCGCCGTGCTCTTCTCGGCACCGGACCTCCTGCTGCTCGACGAGCCGACGAACTATCTCGACCTTGAGGGCACCGTCTGGCTCGAAAGCTATCTCGCCCGGTACCCTTACTCGCTGATGCTCATCAGCCATGACAGGGCGCTCCTGAACCGCGTGCCGAGCCATATCCTTCATCTCCACGACCGGAAACTCGCGCTCTACACCGGGAATTTCGACGATTTCGACCGGATGCGGCGGGAGAAGATGGCCCTGCAGGCGGCGAGCGCGAAGAAGCAGGCGGCGCGCGCGGCCCATCTGCAAAGCTTCGTGGACCGCTTTCGCTACAAGGCGACCAAGGCGCGCCAGGCCCAAAGCCGCCTGAAGATGCTCGAGAAGATGCAACCCATCGCCGTGGACGCGGATGCCGCCGTCGCCCCGATCCGCTTCCCGGAACCGGAGGAACTGGCGCCACCGGTGCTGAAGGTCGAGAGCGCGAGCCTCGGCTACGGCGGCGCACCGGTCCTGCAACGGCTCAACTTCCGGATCGACCAGGACGACCGGATCGCGCTTCTCGGCGCGAACGGCCAGGGCAAATCCACGCTCGCCAAGCTCATCGCCGGCCGGCTCGCGCCACTCACAGGGCGGCGCGATGCCTCCAGCAAGCTGCGCATCGGCTTCTTCGCCCAGCATCAGGCGGAGGAGCTGGTGGCGGCGGAGACACCGCTCGACCACATCCGGCGCGCCCGCCCCGAAGAACTGCCGGCGAAACTGCGCAGCCGTCTCGCCCAGGCCGGCATCGGGGCGGACATCGCCGAGACACCGGTCTCCGCGCTCTCGGGTGGGCAGAAGGCGCGCCTGCTGCTCTGCCTCTCCGCCCTCGATGCGCCGCATCTCATGATCCTCGACGAGCCGACGAACCATCTCGACATGGAAAGCCGCGAGGCGCTGGTGGAAGCACTCAACGCCTATAACGGCGCGGTGATCCTGATCACGCACGACCCCCACCTGGTGGAGCTGGTCGCGGACCGGCTGTGGCTGGTGAAGGACGGCCGCGTTACCCCCTACGAGGAGGACATGGCCGCGTATCGGCGGCTGATCCTCGCCGCACCCGAGCCGGTGACCGGGGGTGGCGGCGGCGAAGCGGCGGGTACGGCCGAGCGCCGCGAGCGGGCCGCCACCCGCAAGGCGCTGGCCCCCCTGAAGGCGGAAGTGGCCGCCGCCGAGGCACGGCTCGAGAAGATCAACGAGCTCCTCGAACGCCTCGACGCCATGTTGGCGGACCCGGCGCTCTACGAGGGCCCTGCCGAGAAGATCGAAGCGCTCAACCAGAAGCGCGGCGAACTGCTCGCGACGCAGGAAAGGGCCGAGGCGCAGTGGATGGCCGCGAGCGAAAAGCTCGAAGAGGCATCGGCGGCGGCCTAGCCCCCGCTCTCCGCCTGCTTTTCCCAGCGCCCGCCCGCCGCCTGCGCCCAGAACACCGCCCGCAGCCCGGCCGCGGTGGTCGAGCGCCAATGGGTGCGGGCCTCCTCCAGCGCCTCGGGGTCATGCCCGTCGAAGAGCAGCGCCGTGCGCGTGAGGCCCGCGGCCTCGCCCGTGTCGAACCCTGCCCGGTCGATCAGGAAAAGCGCTTCCCGCGGCCCACCGGCAGGGGACGGCGCCGTGGTCAGCAGCACCGGCTGGCGCGCGTCATGGGGCCCGCCTGCCAGGCCATGCGGCAGAAATCCCTCCTGCTCGTGGCTCCAGAGCGCGAGGTCCAGCGCCTCCATGGTCGCGGCGGCGCGCCCGCGCACCTCGACACGCCAGCCCCGCTCGAGCGATTTCGCGAGCATCACCGGAAGCGCCCGCTCGAGCGGTGTCTCGGTCAGCCGATAGAAGCCAAGCTCGGCCACGCCGTTCAGCCCTCGTAGCGCGCCTTCACGAGGGCATCGAGCGCCGCGACGCCCCATCCCGTGGCGCCCTTGGGCGCGAGATCCGTGCCGCTGGAGCTCTCCGCCACACCGGCGATATCGATGTGGATCCAGGGCATCCCGTCCTCGATGAACCGGTGCAGGAACTCGGCCGCGGTAATCGAGCCCGCCGGGCGGCCGCCAGTATTCTTGATGTCCGCCTTCCGGCTCTTCAATTGGTCCGCATAGGGCTTGCCCAGCGGCATGCGCCAGGCATCGTCCCCCGTCGCCTCGCAGGCGGCCTCGAAATCCGCTGCCAGCGCATCGTCAGTCGCATAGAAAGCCGCCCGGTGATGACCGAGCGCGATGA
>JBCBEP010000133.1:0-8487 GCA_038528605.1 Pseudomonadota bacterium | reverse complement strand
AGCCTAGGATAGAGCCATCGATCACCGGCAGGTGATGGATGAAGAGCAGGTCGCCGGCGAAAAGTGTGCGCGTCGCGTCGTCGTAGACCGTGAGATCGTTGTCCGTATGTGCGGTGGGGTGGGCCTCGAGGAGCAGCATCCGTCCGCCGAGGTCGATCGTCGCCGTATCGGCCACCGTCTCCTCCGGCAGCGCGATCTCCGTGCCGGCGAAGGCGTCGCCAAGGATCCGCTCGCCCGCCTCGAGATAGGTCGCCGCCCTGCTCGCCAAGGCGTTCCCCAGCCTGCGGTGCCCGATGATCTCCGCCCCCTCGGCAGCGAAGACGGAGGCGCCAAGCGCGTGATCGGGATGCATATGCGTGATGATCGCGTGGCTGATGGGGAGGCTGGTGCGCTCGCGGATCGCAGCGAGAAAGGCACGGGCGACCTGCGCCGAGCCGCCTGTATCGATGACCGCGACGGACTCTGCGCCGATCACCACGCCCAGATTGGCGATATCGCCCGCATTCTCCGGTGCAGCCTCCGCGTGCGCGCCCTTGTGCACCAGCACGCCGGGCGCGATCTCGGTCAGCGTGAAGCTGGGGGTCGTGCCCCCAGGCACGCAGGGCCAGTCCACCGCGATTTCCGCGCCGTTGGCGCGCGCAGAGGCGGTGAGCCGGGCGCGGTTGGCCAGGGCGTGGCACTCGGCATGGCTCGCCCCGCCGGCCAGCCGCTCCGTCCGGCACTGGTCGGGTGCGGCGGCGAGGCAGAGGGTGAGGAGAACCTCCAACATGGCGGGCTACAGCCGCTCGGCGTGCCAGCCAATATGCTCCTCCATGAAGCTGGCCACGAAATAGTAGCTGTGGTCGTAGCCGGGCTGCATGCGGAAGATGGCAGGGGTGCGCGTGCGGGCGATTGCGGCGGCAAGGGCCTCGGGCTTCAGGAGGTCGAGGAACTGGTCCGCGCTGCCCTGGTCCACGAGGATGTCGCCTTGCCAGCCGGTCTCCTCGAGCTGGACGCTGCTGTCATACCCGCGCCAGAGGCTTTCGTCCCCGCCGAGATAGGCGCCGAGCTGCTTCTGCCCCCAGTCCGACGCCGAGGGGTTGGCGATGGGCGCGAAGGCGGATACGGAGCGGTAGAGGTCCGGCCGCGCCATGGCGAGGGTGAGCGCGCCGTGCCCGCCCATGGAATGGCCGGTGATGCCCATGCGCCCTTCATCCACCGGGAACTCGGCGGAGACGAGGCCGAAGAGTTCCTGGGTGATGTAGCGGCGCATGGCGAAATGGGGCGCCCAGGGGCTTTCGGTGGCGTCCACGTAGAAGCCCGCCCCCTGGCCAAGGTCGTAGGCGTCGTCGTTCGCCACGTCCGCGCCGCGGGGGGAGGTGTCCGGGAACACCACCGCGATGCCATGCTCTGCCGCCCAGCCCTGCGCGCCCGCCTTGGTCATGGCGTTCTCATGCGTGCAGGTAAGGCCGGAGAGATACCAGAGGCAGGGCACCGGGCCCTCCTCGGCGGCGGGGGGCAGGTAGATCGCGAAGGTCATGTCGCACTGGCAGGCGGTGGAGCGGTGCGTGTACACACCCTGCACGCCGCCGAAGGCGCGGTTCTCTGACACGGTTTCCATGGGCTCTCTCCCTGCCTGTTCTAATCGGTCACATCGATGATCCGAGCGCCGATCGCCCCCGCAAGCGCCTGAGGCGACGCGGAGAAGACCGCATCGGGCGCGCCCGCCGCGGCCCAGACGGTATGGTGTGCGAGCAGGCTTCTGTCCATCAACACTGGGCACGCATGGCCGATTGGCGGCACGCCCCCGATTGCAAACCCCGTCTCCGCCCGCACCGTCTTCGGATCGGCGCGCCCCAGCCGCTCCCCTGCATTCTGCACGAAACCGCTCCCTCCCTCGGAGTTCCATCAGGCCCAGCCGGCCTTTCGCGCCCACCACCGAAAGGGCGGGTGGGTGGGGGAGGTGGTGGGCGCGCGCGGCGGCGACGCCGCGGCGCTGATGCAGCCTATCGCAACGGCGCGGACTGATCTGCCTTCGCACGCAGGGCCGATACCACTTCTGGTCTCGTTGAGCGACGTGACGTGGTTAATCGTCGGCTGTCTGGCGACCGTGGCCATATACCGATCCACGGCGCCCGGCACTGCTCGTCGCCCGGATGCGCCGCGGAAGGCTGTGCCGTTGCTGCCGCGGTTCGGAGGGATGCGTGCGCGAGCGCAGTAAGGGCCTCTGCGGCAGAGAGGCGTTTGAAACGCCAGACGGTGCGGCGGACGAGGTCGCGCCGTCAGATGATCTCGTCGTCCGACACCATCGCGCAGTACCAGCGCTCGACCTTCCAGTTGCGGTGCATGACCTGCCAGCGCGCGACGCGGGGCGGGGAGGAATACATGCACTGCCCAGCGTCCCCGCCCTCGAGCGTGAGGCGCAGGCGATGTTCCTTGCAGGTGTCCGGTGCGCTGAGCAGGCAGGCGATCACGATCAGCTCCATGGACGTCTCGCTCCTTGTCTTTCTCGGCCTTGCGCCTGTTTTCGATCCCGCTGAAACTAGGGCTGCAATCGTTCGCGACGAAAGGCATCGATGTCACAGGCCCGTCCCAGCGCCGCTCTGCGCGCCATGTTCCTCGTGCTCGTCCTGGCGATGCCGGGGGCCGCGCCGGCCGTGGCGGCGGAGAAAGCGGTAGACCTGCTTTTCGCAACCCCGCATCTCGCGCAGACGAAACCCGGCGCGGTGATCGGCTATGCCCATACACGCAGGGCCTTCGATGCATCGCGCATCGGGCCGGATTTCGACCGGCGCATTACGGTGGAGAACGGCACGGAGGCCGACGAGGCAACGCGCATCGTCCTGGATGCGGAGGGTACGCCGCGCCGGCTCGACCCCTTTCGCGGTGTGCCGGGCAACCCGCTCCTGATGGTGTTTCTCGAGAACACCGTACGCTCGGTCAGCCGCGCGACGGGCGGCAGCCCTTTCTACCTGCGGAACCGCATTCGCGAGGCGCTTGCGGAGCGGCTCGAGATGCAGCCCATGATCCTGGCAGCAGGCAACGCGCGCCTGCCAGCGCGGGCGCTCAGCGTTAGGCCCTTCGAAGGGGACGAGAACGCCGGCCGCATGGGGCCCTTCGCGGCGATCGAGCTGCGCTTCGTGGTGGCCGAAGCCGCGCCGGGCATGCTGGTGGCCATGACCGCGGATGCAGGCCCGCGTACCGACCCGCAGACCGGGGCGGAAAGTGGCACGGCGGCGCCGGATGGGGGCGCGATCTATTTCGAGGAGATCCGGCTTGACCCGAAGCCTTAGCATTGCGGCGCTGCTGGTCGTCGCCGCAGCCGCGGCAGCCCCGGCACAGCAGTCCATCCTGAGCGATTATCCGACGGTGGCGCGGGCGGACTATGTGCTCGGATGCATGGCGGCCAACGGGCAGAGCCGGGCCGTGCTGGAGCGCTGCAGCTGCTCCATCGACCACATCGCCGGGGTGCTCACCTATGAGCGCTATGTCGAGGCGGAGACGATGCTGCGCACGCTCCAGGTTGGGGGAGAGCGGGTCGCGGCGATGCGCGGCTCCGCCCGGCACAAGGCGATCGTGGACGACCTGCGCCGCGCCCAGGCGGAGGCGGATCTCGTCTGCTTCTAGCGCCGCTCCTGTCGCCCCACTTAGCGCCGTGTTGGCGCGGCGTCTGCGATACCGAGGTTGCGCAGCACGCGGATGGCATCCTGCCGGTCGGCGCGAGAGGTAAAAGGCCCGGCGACCACCCGGAAGGCGGGGCCGCTCTGGAGCGTGACGTTCGAGATGCGGCCGCCATGGCCCGCCGTGCGCAACGTTGTGATGACACGGCGCGCATTGCCCTCGACCGAGAAAACGCCGGCCTGCACGAAAGGCCGCGCCAGCGCGGGCTCGGCTGATGCCTCCGCCGGGCCTTCTTCCACGGGTTGCGGCGCCGGGGTCTCTGCGCGTTCGGGCTCTGCCGCTGCGTCGCTCTCGGCAGCCTGCACCGCCGGCTCAGGGTCGGGCGCCGGCACCGGCCCTGGCTCCGGCTGTGGCTCGGCAGTCGCCGCGGCGTTGCTCGGGGCGGGCTCCGGTTCTGCGTCCGGCGCTGGCGCCGGTTCGGCCTCCGGCGTTTCGACCGGCTGCGTTTGGGTCACGACCGGCGCCGTGTCCGGCGCTTCAATGGGGGCGGCTGGCCCGTCAATCTTGATCACACGGTTCTGCTCAAGATCGTCGGCTGCTTCGGCGGCCCCGGGCTCGGCTGCATCCGCGCTGCGCTGCCAGTTGGTGGTGTTGTCCCGCTCCGCCGCAGGGTCCGCCTCGACAACCGGGCCCTGCAGGTCGTCGATCGCGTCCTCGGCTTCGGAGAGGAACGCGGGCTCCTCGGCGGTGTTCTGGGCGAGGACGATCTCCGCTTCTTCTTCTGCGGCTTCCACTTCCTCCTCGCCATCGGCCGCGCTCTCGATCCGGGCGTTCGCGACCACATCACCGATCTCCGGGGTGGCAAGAGGATCGGAACCATCCGCGACAGCCGCATCCGTAAGCGTCTCGGGGTCGCCTGGCTCACCGACGGCGATGACCGTCGGCAGGTCCACGGCAACGATCACCACCTCGACATCGCGGAAGGAGCGGATCTCCAGCGCCTCGGCAGCCTCCGAAGAGATAAGCGCCCTCTCGGCGCCGGCGCGGCGGATGAGAGCGCCATCCGCGCCGCGCCCGTTATCGGGGTTGATGAAGCGGGCGCGGATGGCGGGGGGCGCGGCGGGATGGGCGATCCATATGCCGGCGAGCGTCTCCTGCCCGCGCCAGCGCACGGTGGCGCGCGCCTCGAAGATATCGGGCCGCGGCTCCAGCCCGGAGAAGATCGGCCCCTCGAGCGGCTGGCCGTAAAGGGCTGGGTCCACGAGCGGCGGGCCGGTGAAGCTGGCGGGCAGGGATGCCGTGCCCGGGAGCGGGGCGGGGGTGACCGTCTCGCTGCCCGAGGCGGTGGTACTCTCCGCCCCGGTCGTCCCCGCCGCTTCCATGCAGCCGGGGGCCAGGAAGAGGCCGGTCAGCAGCAGGGGGGCGACGACGGCGGCGCGGCACCCGGCGCGCGCGGCACCGGCCGGGCCGGTCACTCGGATGCGTCGCGCGGCTTCGGTCATTCTGTCGTCTCGCTCGGCGGCCTCGATTGCGAGCGGACCGTATGCGATGGGGCGGGTGCAGGGAAGCGCGCGGCGTTGACAGGGCCGCGGCCCGCGGGTTTATGCGGGTGCCCTGGCGCGGGAGTTGGCAGAGCGGTCGAATGCAGTGGTCTTGAAAACCACCGAGCCTGCAAGGGCTCCGTGGGTTCGAATCCCACACTCCCGGCCGGAGACCGCGATGTGATCGGCCGTATCGTCCGGCAGGGCGTCATCCAGCGGAGCGCGGCGGCAGGATCGGCCCGCCAGCCGCGGCCGCGTCCTCCTGGTCGTGGGTGACCAGCATGGCCGGCAGGCCCGCCGCGCGGATCTGATCGAAGGTGAAACCCCGGATCTGGGCGCGAAGCCCGGCATCGAGTTTTGAGAACGGTTCGTCGAGCAGGATCGCGTGCGGCTCGGCCAGGAGCGCGCGCATGAGGGCCACGCGGCTGCGCTGGCCGCCTGAAAGCGTGGCGGGATCGCGGGCCGCCATGCCCTCGAGGCCCGCGGCGGCAAGGGCGGCCTCCACGCGGGCGTGGCGTTCTTCGGTGCTGCGCACGGCGGCACTGAGCCCGAAGGCAAGGTTCGCGCCGACGGAGAGATGAGGGAACAGAACGTCGTCCTGCATCATCAGCCCGATGCCGCGGCGATGGGTGGGCCGTGACGAGATGGCCGCCCCGTCGAGCAGGACGCGGCCGGTCATGGCGAAGGCGGGGGCGAGCGTGCCGGTGATGGCGGCGAGCAGCGTGGATTTGCCCGACCCCGAGGGGCCCATCACGGTCAGGATCTCGCCCGGGCCCACGGCCGCGTCGATCTCGACGAGCCTTTCGCCCGCGAGGCTGACGGTGAGGTTCTCGAGCACGAGGTGCCCGGCGGCTGGCGCGGCGGTGGTCATTGCGCCACCGTCATACCCCGCCGGTGGCGGAAGAGGAGGGCGGGCAGGGCGAGGGCGAGCGCGAAGGCCGGCAGCGGGGCGGCCGCCTGGGCCAGCCCGTAGAGCCCGATCAGCCGCCGGTCCCCACCCGCCGAGAGCGCCACGGCTTCGGTGGTGAGGGTCGCCACGCGGCCCGCGCCGATCAACAGGGTGGGCAGGTACTGGCCGACGGAGACCGCGAAGCCCACGGCGAAGGCGGTGAGGAGAGGGGCGAGCAGCATGGGCAGGCGCACCGCCAGCAGCACGCGCCACGGGGACGCGCCGAGGCAGGCGGCGGCAAGCCCCTGCCGCCCGTCCCAGGCCCGCCAGGGGCCGGATAGCGAGAGGAAGACATAGGGGAGCACGAAGACGAGGTGGGTCGCGATCACCGGCAGCAACCCGCGCTCGAACCCCGCGGCGCTGGCGCTGATCTGCAGGCCGAAGAGAAACCCGGTTTGCGGCACGAGGAGGGGGGTGTAGAGCAGCCAGAGGCTGCGGCTCGTCGGTCGCTGGCCGTAGCGGTACTCGGTCTCGAGGCAGGCGATGGCGAGGAGGGCGGCGATGGCCGCGGAGGCGATGCCGACGAGGAACGTGGTGCCGGCCGGGGCGAGCAAGCCCTCGCCGTGGCGCGCCCAGCTCCGCAGGGTCAGCGTGTCCGGCCAGGCCTCGGGAAAGCGCCAGAGGCCCGCGACAGACCAGAGCGCGAGGCCCGCGATGCCGAGGATGACGGCGGCGGCGCAGAGGGCGGCCAGGCTGCCGGCGCCCACGCGGAGCCAGGCGTCCCCCCCGAAGCGCCGGCCGCTGGCGGCGCAGCGGCGGCCGAGGCGGGCCGTCGCGATCTCGCCGAAGCGCCAGAGGATCAGTGCGCCGGCCACCAGCAGCATCTGCAGCACTGCGCCCGCCGCCGCCACGAGGCGGAGCGCGAGATCCGGGTCGTTCATCCAGTCCACAAGGCGGACTGAAAGAGGCGCCGGTGTGGTGGGGCCGAGGATCATCGCGACCTCGACAGTGGACATGGAGTAGGCGAGCACGGCGTAGACCGGCAGGCGGATCTGGGCATAGAGCCCGGGCAGCACGCCGTAGAACCAGGCCGCGATGGGCCCGTAGCCGAGGCAGAGCCCCGCGAGGCGCCGCCGCCGCGCATCCGCCTGGCCGAGGGCCGCGAGCGTCATCAGGAGGAGAAACGGGACCTCCTTCACCACAAGCCCCGCGATCAGCGCGAGGCCGGCGGGATCCTGTGCCGTGAGGATATCGGGCGGCCTCTCCCAACCCGTCGCCCAGGGCGAGAGCAGCCGTGCGATCCAGCCCGAGGGCGCGATGAGGAAGGCCAGCCCGTAGGCGGCGGCGGCATGGGGCACGGCGAGCAGCGGGGAGAGTAGCCGCTCGATCACGTTGAAGACGCGCGTGCCCTGCAGCGCGGCGACGGTGAGGAGCGTGATGGCGAGGCTGATGGCGGTGGCGGCGAGCCCCGTGACCAGCGAGAGCCTGATGGAGATGCCGATCCCCGGCTCGCTCAGCAGCGCCTTGAAGGTCGCGAGCCCGGGCGTGTCGGCCCCGAGAGCCGGCAGCCAGCCGAAGGCCGGCCCGAGGGTGCCGAGGATGCCGGCGGCGACCGGCCCGAGCATCACCAGCAGCGTGAAGGCCGGGGCGAGGCGGAGGCCCGCCTCGGCACGCGCGGCGAAGCGGCTCCCGGAAGCTGCGACGCCTGCCTTACTGCCCAACGCCGTAGCGCTCGGCCCAGTCCCGCTCGATGCGGACCATCCAGCTCGGATGCGGCTCGGGCAGGACGGGCACCAGCTCCTCGGGCGGCAGCGTTGCGGGGCCGAGATCGATCGCCGCGAAGCGCGCCTGGTCCTCCGCCGGCAAGGACGCGATGTCGAGCACCGTGCCGTTGCCCCAATGGGCGGGATCCTGCTTGCGGGCCTGGGCTTCGGCGGACATCAGGAAGTTCGCGAGCACCATCGCGCCTGCAGGGGCGCTGGCGTTGAAGGGGATCGCGACGAAGCTGGTGTTCCCGATGGTGCCGCGCTCGAGAATGTAGGTGCGCACGCTCTCCGGCAGCTCGAAATTCGCGATGGCGGAGGAGGCCTCGCCCGGGTTGAAGCTGAAGGCGATCTCGATCTCGCCATCGGCGAGGAGCTGGCGGAGACGCGCGCCGTTTTGCGGGTAAGCCCGGCCCTCGCGCCAGAGATGCGGGGTAAGCGCGTCGAGATAGGTCCAGAGGGGGGCGACGGTGTCGGCATAGGCCGCTTCGTCGACCTGGGCGCCGAGCGCGCTTGTGTCGTCGAGCAGGCCGTAGAGCGCCTGCTTGAGGAACGTCGTGCCGAGGAAGTTGGGCGGTTCGGGATAGGCGAAGCGGCCGGGGTTGGCCTTTGCCCAGTCGAGCAGGGCGGCGAGGGAGCGGGGCGGCTCAGGCGTGATCGCCGTGTCGTGGTAGAACACGATCTGCGCCATGCC
>JBCBEP010000132.1:0-8489 GCA_038528605.1 Pseudomonadota bacterium | reverse complement strand
GCTGCGACGACGCGCAGAAAGGTGGTCTTGCCGCAGCCCGATGGGCCGATGAAGCTCACGAAATCGCCGGGCCGGATCGTGAGGTCGACGCCGGAGAGCGCGTGGACGGGGCCATCCCGCGTCTCAAACACGAGGTCGAGCCCGCGCGCTTCGATCGCCGCCGCCTCCTCTGCCGCGGCCGGCGCGGCCGCTGAGGCGAAAGCGGTGTCTTCGGCTACGCTCATCAGGCCTCCTTCTCGCCGCGCCTGCTCACGGGTCCGAGGAACATCTGCAAGATCCGTTCCCGGCCGATCTGGTTCGTAAGTTCGCCCACCGCCGTGTAGACGAAGAACAGGATCACGAGCCAAATCTGGATCGCGATGAACCTCGGCCAATCGAAATGGGCCACATCCGCCTCGAGGCCAGCCACAAATCCGTACTGCCCGGTGGCAGCCCCGATCAGCTTCTCGATCAGGCGGAAGCCGAGGGTCACGAGCACGTAAAGCCCGGTCTTCCACGCGGTGTTCCAGATGAGCGGATGCTCGGGATACCGGTTGAAGAAGGGCAGTTTGTCCGCCACGAGCACCGCCTTGCCGCATACCAGTGCGGCGATGGTGGCGGCCAGATGCGCTGATGCATCGGCAACGCCGCCCGCGTCGAGCATCTCCACCGTCATGACGAGCACGTTGAAGCTGATGATGAAGAAGATCGTCGGCGGCAGCATATGCTTGAACTCCCGCGCCACGAACGCCCGTGCCTTCGACATGGTAGATCCCCCTTCTGCGCCTCCGCTGCGCCTGCGAGAAGCATAGGGCAGGCATTGCGAGCGAGGCCAGCGAAAGGCACTTTCCGGGGAAGCCGACAATCGAGAAAGGGCGGAGCCGATGGCCGAGAGCGGCAACACTACGAAACCCACGGGCGATGCCTGTGCGCGGCTGCGCCCGGGCGGGACCTATAGCGGCAAGCAGGGGTTCGACTATTTCGAGGGCATCGCGGCGGAGACCGTGGGCGCCAAGGGCATCTGCATGCATCTCCTCACCATACCCCCGGGCGCGCGGGCGAAGGCGCACCTGCATGCGAGCCACGAGACGGCGATCTACACGCTCGAGGGCGAGGTGGTGATGTGGTGGGGGCACGAACTCGAGAACCGGATGGACACGAAGGCGGGCGACCTCGTCTACATCCCCGCCGGCATGCCCCACCTGCCCGCCAACCTCACGGACCGCGAGGCAAAGGCCGTGATCGCCCGCACCGACCCGAACGAGCAGGAAAGCGTGGAGCTGCGCCCAGATCTCGAACCCCTCGTCCCCTTCGACTGACGCCGAGGGGCCAGCGCCTTCAAAGCAGGCGGGCCCGGGAAGCATCGCGCGGACCCGCCGCCGGAACAAGGGATCAGGGTTTGGGATCGCCGCTCCAGTAGGCGGCGGCGCCGGGGTGGAGCGCAATGGCTCCGGCCCGCGGCGCGCGAGCGATGCCGCTGTGGTCGAGGGCGTTGACGATGAGCCAGCCATGGTCTGCCGGCAGCGCCGCCGCGGCGAAGAGCGCGTAGCCGTCGTTCAGCGCCGCAAGGCGGGTGAGAGGCGTCGGCCGGTAGTTCTCGAACGGCGCGCTGCCCTGCGCCATCGCCACGGCTTCTCCCTCAGACAGCACGGCGACGTTGAGCTGGCCCGTGCCCATCAGCGACGCGATGCGCTGGGGATGCGGGCCACGGGCGACCCGCGCCGCCGCGGCGGGCAGTTCGGTCTCGAGCGCGGCGACCACCGCCTTCGCCTGCGCATAGGTATGTGCATCGCCGCGATGCGCCCCGATCAGCAGGTGCTTCTGGCGATAGACCACCCACTGTCCGTAAGGCGTGTGGGCCGCCGCGCTCCCGGCAAGGGCCCATAGCGCGGCGGCAAGGACGTGGCGTCTACTCCTCCGCATCCTCGAACACATCCTTGTTGAGAACGGCGGTGACCACGTAGTTCGGCACGTCCACCACCTGCCCGATGCGTAGGTCCACGGCGACGCTCGCGAGGATATAAGCCTGCTGCCGCGTAAGGCCGTGCACCCGTTGGATGTGCGAGACCATCGCCCGCACGGCATTGCGTGCCGCCAGCGTGAGGTCTTCGGAGAGGTTGGTCAGCCCCGCGATGGGCTCGCTGTCGAGATAAGTGTGATAGACGGGCACCTCGCCCGCATCCTTCAGCGGGTAGCCGATGGTCTGGTGGAAGCCGGAGGGCTCCATGTTCTTGATCTGGGCCCCGCCCTCCACCTGCGGGGCCGTGATGTCGGCGCCCGCACCCTTCCGAACCTCGGTGCGCACAGTGACGATGGCGCCCGTCTCGATCGCCGTGCCGGAGACCTCGCCATCGCCCTGGGCGTAGTGCACGTCGCCGACGAACAGGCCGCAGCCGTCGATGAAGCATGGGATCAGGATGGTGGTGCCCACCTGCATCTGCTGCACGTCCATGTTCCCGCCATTCTCGCGCGGCGGGATGGTGCGAAGGCAACGCTCGGCCACGCTTCCATCCGGCCCGCACAGGGCGGCCGGCAAGGCGCCGTTGGGCTCCGGCGGCAGGGCGATGCCGCCCACGGCCGCAAGGTCGGTCTCGCGCGCGAGCCAGGCGGTCACCTCCTCCTCGCCCGGCATGGTGCCGATAGAGCCGGTGAAGGCCTCATAGGGCACCGCGATGCCCGGCATGGCGTCCGACCGTGCATGCGTCCGGTCCTGCTTCCAGCCGACGAAATAGGGTTCGGTGAACTCGTCCCGCAGGAAGCCGAAGCCGGGAACGATGACCGTGTAGCCGAACTCGTCCGGCACGATGTCGATGATGGTGACGGCCAGCACGTCGCCGCGCTCCGCCCCATCGATGGCGACGGGCCCCTGCATCGGATGCACGCCGGAGAGATCGAGGGCAGCCACGTCGTCGGCGGTCGAGTCGAGCGTGAGATCGCTGTCGAGCGCGTCGCGCGTGTGGAAGGTGATGTAGTCCCCCGGCGCTGCGGTCGCGACCGGCGGGATATCCGGGTGGTACCGATTGAAGCAGTTCGGGTCGTCCCGGCAGAACGTCCCGTCCTTGCCGACGACGACCTTGGATTTCCAGGTCACGTCAGTCGTGTCGGCGAAAGCGCCTGTGGCCAGGAGGAGGGCCGCGAGGGACGCAGCGGCGGTGGCGGGTTTCATGGGGCACACTCCTCTTCTCGTTGGGTCATCCAGTCATGGTGACATGAAGGAGCGGGCGCACAACCATGAGATTCAAAGCGTCTCGAATAGCTCCTGATCGCGCTTCGCGGGGCCGCTCCCCGCATTCAGACGCCTGAGGGGATATTCTGCGGGTCGCGCTCGATGCCCTTGGGCGCCGTCAGCGCCTTCCAGGTGCTCAGGGCCTTGTGCGCGGATGGGAAGGCAGGGCGCGGGATGAAGCGGCCACGGCCAGGCTGGGGCTGGCTGTTGCGGCCCCAGGCCCAGATCACCTCGCCGCGGGAGAGCGTGTAGCGCGCCTGCGCCGTCACCTCGATCCCCTCGAACACATTGTAGTCGATGATCGATTTCTGGTTCGCAGGGCTGATCGTCTTCGAGATCGTCGGGTCCCAGACCACGATATCCGCATCCCCGCCCACGGTGATCGAGCCCTTTTTGGGGTAGATGTTCAGGATCTTGGCGATGTTCGTGGAGGTGACGGCCACGAACTCCTCGGGCGTCAGCCGCCCCGTGTCGACACCCTTGGTCCAGAGGACGGCGAGCCGCTCCTCCGTCCCGCCCGTGCCGTTCGGGATCTTGGTGAAGTCGCCGAGCCCCATGCGCTTCTGCTCGGTGGTGAAGGCGGCGTGGTCCGTCGCCACCACCTGCAGCGAGCCCGCGGCGAGGCCCGCCCAGAGCCCGTCCTGATGCTCCTTGGAGCGGAAGGGCGGGGACATCACGCGGCGCGCCGCATACTCCCAGTCCTTGTTGAAGTACTCGGTCTCGTCGAGCGTGAGGTGCTGGATCAGCGGCTCGCCGTAGACGCGCATCCCCTTCTGACGCGCGCGCCGGATCGCCTCATGCGCCTGTTCGCAGGAGACATGGACGATGTAGAGCGGCACGCCTGCGGCATCGGCGATCATGATCGCGCGGTTGGCGGCCTCGCCCTCCACCTCGGGCGGGCGGGAGAAGGCATGGCCCTCGGGCCCGGTCAGCCCCTCGCTCATATACTTCGCCTGGAGGGCGGCGACGACATCCCCGTTCTCCGCGTGCACGAGCGGCAGGGCACCAAGCTCGGCGCAGCGCTGGAAGGAGGCGAACATCTCGTCGTCCTCGATCATCAGCGCGCCCTTGTAGGCCATGAAGTGCTTGAAGGTGTTGACCCCCATCTCCACGACCTTGGCCATCTCGTTGAAGATGGTCTCGGACCAGCCGGTGATGGCCATGTGGTAGCCGAGATCGACGCTGATCTGCGGGCCGGACTTCCGGTGCCAGTCCTCCACGGCGTTGACGAGCGAGCCGTCCGGCCCCGGCAGCACGAAGTCGACCAGCATGGTGGTTCCGCCAGCCGCGGCTGCGAAAGTCCCGCTCTCGAAGGTCTCGGCGGCGTTCGTGCCCATGAAGGGCATCTCGAAATGCGTGTGCGGGTCGATCCCGCCGGGGATCACGTAGGCGCCCGTCGCATCGATGACCTCGTCGCCCGAGAGGTTCTCGCCGACAGCCGCAACCGTCTCCCCCTCCACCAGCACATCCGCCACCCAGGCCCGGTCGGCAGTCACCACCGTCCCACCCTTGATCACCTTGCTCATGCCATCGTCCTCCGAGTTGCGCAGAGCGCTCGCGCCGTGTTGTCCCCGATCATGTTCCGGATCATCGCCCAGTCATCCAACGACCTCAGCGGTTTCCAGCACTGCCTTCAGCAGCACGTTGGTGCCCTTCTCGGCCCATTCGGGGGTGATTTCTTCGGCTTCGTTGTGGCTGAGGCCGTCGACGCAAGGGCACATGACCATCGCGGTGGGGGCGACGCGGTTGATCCAGCAGGCGTCGTGGCCCGCACCCGAAACGATGTTCATGTGGCTGTAACCGAAATGCTCGGCGGCGTCGCGGATGGCGGTCACACAGCCTTCGTCGAAGGCCGGGGGGTCGAAGCTGCCGGCGATCTCCTGCTCGAAGCTGCAGCCCAGCGCCTCGCAGATGCCGGGGGCGGCCTCGAGGTATTTCGCCACCATGCGCTCCAGCACCTCGAGATGGTGCGAGCGGAAGTCGACCGTGAAGACCACGCGGCCGGGGATGATGTTGCGGCTGTTGGGGTAGACGTCGATATGGCCGATGGCGCCCACCGCATCGGGCTGCTCGGCCATCGCAATCTCGTGCACGAGCTCGGTGAGCTGCGCGAGGCCGCGGCCGGCGTTCCGGCGCATGCGCATCGGGGTGGAGCCCGTATGGCTCTCCTTGCCCGTCACGGTACACTGGATCCAGCGGAGGCCCTGGCCGTGGGTGACGACGCCGATCTCGACCCCCTCTGCCTCGAGGATCGGGCCCTGCTCGATATGAAGCTCGAAGAAGGCGTGCATCTCGCGGGCGCCCACCTTCTCCTCGCCCTTCCAGCCGATACCGGCGAGCGCCTCGCCGAAGGTGACGCCCTGCGCATCCGTGCGGGCATAGGCCCAGTCCTGCGTATGCACGCCCGCGAAGACGCCCGAGGCGAGCATGGGCGGGGCAAAGCGCGTGCCCTCCTCGTTCGTCCAGTTGACGACCACGATGGGCCGGCGGGTCTTCACGCCGAGCTCGTTGAGCGTCCGCACCATCTCGAGCGCGCCGAGCACGCCGAGCACGCCGTCATACTTGCCGCCTGTGGGCTGGGTGTCGAGATGGCTGCCGACATAGACCGGCAGCGCGTCCGGATCCGTGCCCGCGCGGCGCGCGAACATCGTGCCCATCTCGTCCGTGCCCATGGTCATGCCTTCAGCCTCGCACCAGCGCTGGAAGAGCACCCGGCCCTCCGCATCCGCTTCCGTGAGGGTCTGCCGGTTGTTGCCGCCCGCCACGCCGGGGCCGATCTTGGCCATCTCCATCAGGCTGTCCCAGAGCCGTGCGCCGTCGATCCTGAGATTGCTGCCGCTGCGCATATCCTCGGGCATGGGGCTCTCCATCCTCGCCATCGTTGCAGATGCCGACCATCGCTTGGGCCGGCAAAGACCGGTTTCCGCTTGACCGGACAGTCAACGCGACGCTACCGGCCAGAGAAGGGCGGTCAAGGGCAATCGGACCGAGGAGCGGGAGGATAGGATGGGTGCTTCAGGCGCGGCTGAGGGCGGCGGGCAGACACGCATCCAGACCGAGAACCGCGCAAGGCTGGTCGCAGCGGCGCTCAAGGTGTTCTCGCGTGCGGGATACGAGGGCGCGACGGTGGATGCGCTGGCCGAGGCAGCCGGCATGTCGAAGCCCAACCTCCTTTACTACTTCTCCTCGAAGGAAGCGCTCTACCGCGCGGCGCTCGACAGCCTGCTCGAACACTGGCTCGAGCCGCTGGCCGCGATCGACGCTGAGGGCGATCCGCTGGAAGAGATCGGCGGCTATGTCGCGCGCAAGCTGGAGATGACCGCGGCAAGCCCGGAAGCATCCCGCGTCTTCGCCACGGAGATCATGCGCGGCGCGCCGGTGTTGGGGGACATGTTGGCCGGGCCGCTGCGGGAGCTGGTTGACGAAAAGTCCGCCGTGATCGCCGCCTGGGCGACCGAGGGGCGGATCGCCTGCGAGGCACCACAGCACCTGATCTTCGCGATCTGGGCCACCACGCAGCACTACGCGGATTTCGATGCGCAGGTGCGGGCGATCCTAGGGCCCGATGGTACGCCGAGGCGCTACGAGGACGCCGGGCGCATGCTTGCCGGCCTCTTCCTGCGTGGGCTGACGCCCGGGAGCGCGCTGGCTTCCTGATCGGCGCTACCGGTCGTGCTCCGCCAACAGGATGGCGAGCGCTGCGATCGTGGCGAGCACGCCGAGCCAGACGGGAAGCGCCACCCACGCCCCGGTCAACACCCCCTCCCACAGGATCACGAAGACGGGCACGAGATAGCCATAGGCCATGACCTTGCCCGATGGTAGCCGGGCGGCGGCAAAGCGCGTGAGGATGAAGGTGAAGGCGGTCGCGGCGAGGCCGAGATAGAGCACGGCCACAATCGCGATGAAGGGAAGCCCGGCCCAATCGGTCGCCACCACGCCCTGCCCGCCCCAGAGAAGCGTCACGCCAAGCCCTGCCACGAGAGCGCCCAGGGCGAAGACCGCTGCCGGCTCCCCTCGCGAGAGCTTCCTCGTGAGGGGCGTGTAAGCCGCATGGGCCAGACAGCCGAGAACGAAGAGCCATTCCCCAAGGCCAAGATCGAAGGCCAGGATGGCCGAGACATCACCGCGAAACACCACCCAGAGCGCGCCGGCGGCGCCGAGCGCGAGTGCCCCCAGCATCATCCCGCTCGCCCGCTGCCCGAGGAGCACCCAGCCGAAGCCTGCGGACATCGCCGGGGTCAGCGTGAAAATTGCGGCGACCGAGACGGGATCCGTGAGCGACAACGCCTCGAACATCAGCACGAAATAGGCCGCGAAGAGCCCGCCGATCACTCCGAAGCGCCAGAGCGCGCCGAAGTGAGCGGGCCGCAGCGCCGGCACCGCCAGCACCCCGATGGCGAGGCAGGCGACGAGAAACCGCGCCGCCGTGATCGCTTCCGGCGAAAGATACGGCACCGCCCGCTTGCCGAGCGTGAAGCTCACCGAGATGGTCAGCGCGAAGGCCAGCATCGCCGCATGGCCGAGCAGCGCTGCACGCCGCGCCGTATCCTGCGGCTTCGCCATTCCAACCTCCGCCCTGCGAGAGACGCGATAGAGGCCGAAGAGCCACCCGCGCGCAAGGACCCCCTCTTGCAGCCCGCCGTCGTCCGCGCGATGCAGGACCGGTAGGGCGGCAGGCACGCGGGCGGCGATGGCTGGGATCGAGATCAAGATTTGCTGCATCGCCAATGCTGCGGAGGCCCGGCTGGCCGCGAAGGCCGGGGCTGACTGGTTCGGCCTCGTGGGGCCGATGCCATCCGGCCCGGGCATCCTCACGCTTGCGGCGGCGCGCGAAATCGCAAAGGCTGCGCCTGCAGGGGCGCGCCCGATCCTCCTTACCGCATCGGAGACGGCTGAGGAGATCGGCCGCGATGCAGCGGCCGTGGGCGTCGATGCAGTCCAGGTCGTCCGCCACATCGCCCCGACTGAGGCATGCGCCCTCGCCGCGCGCCCGCTGCATTACGTTCAGGTCGTCCATGTGGAGGATGCGAGCGCGCTCGACCTCATCGACAGCTATGCCGAGCATGCAGATGCGTTCCTGCTCGACAGCGGCCGGCCAGCCGACGCCGTGCTGGGCGGTACGGGCCGGGCACATGATTGGACCGTGAGCCGCGCTTTCGTGGCCGCAAGCCCTCTGCCCGTCTTCCTCGCCGGCGGCCTCCACCCCGGAAACGCCGCCGAGGCCGTCGCCAGCGTCCGCCCCGCTGGGCTCGACATCTGCTCGGGCCTGCGCCCCGATGGC
>JBCBEP010000131.1:0-8521 GCA_038528605.1 Pseudomonadota bacterium | reverse complement strand
GGGCGCCCGCATCAGCTTCGTGATCGAGGTCGACCCCGCGAAGGGCCCGGCGATGGAGCCCGTGCGCGCAGCGGCCGAAGCGGCGGTCAAGGCGCTGCCGGGGGTTGCCAGCGTCTCCGCCGTGCTCACGGCGCATTCCACGCAGCCCTCCGCCCCCGCCTCCCGCCCGGCGCCGAAGGGCCCGCCGCCGGAGCTGAATATCGGCGGCCGCAAGAAGCCCGCAGAACCTGCCTCGAAGAAAGTGCCCGGCGTCGAACGCATCATCGCCATCGCATCGGGCAAGGGCGGTGTCGGCAAGTCCACGGTCACGTCCAACCTCGCTGTTGCCCTCGCGGCCAAGGGCCTGCGCGTCGGCCTTCTCGATGCGGATGTCTACGGCCCCTCCCAGCCCCGCATGCTCGGGATCTCAGGCCGCCCCTCCAGCCCCGATGGCAAGATCATCCTGCCGCTCCGCAACCACGGCGTCACCGCCATGTCCATCGGCTTCATGGTGCCCGAGGGCGAGGCGGTGGTCTGGCGCGGCCCGATGCTGATGGGCGCGCTCCAGCAGATGCTCGGCCAGGTCCAGTGGGGCCGCCTAGACGTGCTGTTCGTCGACCTGCCGCCCGGCACCGGCGACGTGCAGCTCACCCTCGCCCAGAAGGCCGAGGTCAACGGCGCGGTCGTGGTCTCCACGCCCCAGGACATCGCGCTCCTCGACGCCCGCAAGGCGGTGGACATGTTCAAGAAGACCGAGGTGCCCATCCTCGGCTTCATCGAGAACATGTCCGGCTATATCTGCCCGAACTGCGGCCACGAGGCTTACCCCTTCGGCCAGGGCGGCGCGAAGGCGGAAGCGGAGCGCATGGGGGCGCCCTTCCTCGGCGAGATCCCGCTCGATCTCGCGATCCGCGAGGCGGGCGATGGCGGGGCGCCGATCGTGGCGCTCAAGCCCTCGAGCCCCCAGGCCCGCGCCTTCCTCGATATCGCGGACAGGCTGATGGACACCGGCGCCCTCACCGCCAGCACCAGCCCGGTCGCCTGACCCATGGCGAGTATGCCGACCGACGGGCTCATCGCGCCAGGCGCCGAGCCGCTGATGCCGCCCCGCCTGCGGGCGGAGCGCGCCCTGCCAGGCCAGGCACCCATGGCCCGCGCCATGGCCCAGGCTGCCATCGGCATCGATCCGGGCCTCATGGTCTGGTCCTACGAACAGGACACACTCAGGGCCGCCATCGTCCTCGCGCCGGAGGAGCCGCTGGCCACGGCCATGGGCGCGCTCTTCGCGCTAGAGCTCGGCCTTGGAGACTCGCTCGGTGCCCTCGCCCCGCCGGAGGTTGCGGTGCATTACGACTGGCCGGCCGGTCTGCGCATCAATGGCGGCCGCGCCGGTGCCTTCGGGGCCGCTGCCAGCACCGAGGATCCCGCCGCGGAGCCCGACTGGCTGGTCATCGGCTTCCACCTCGCCTTCCTGCCCGCCTCCGACAGTCTCGCGCCAGACGAGACAGCCCTCCACCTCGAGGGCTGCGGAGAGATCACGCCCGTCGCCCTTCTCGAAAGCTGGTCCCGCCACTCCCTCGTCTGGCTCAACACGCTCGAGGAACGCGGCCTCGCGGGTCTTCAGGAGCATTGGCGCGGGCGCGCCTGGCGCATGGGCGAGCCGCTGGAGGACGGCCCGGAGAAGGGCGCAATCTTCATGGGGATCGACGAGCAGGGCGGCCAGCTCCTAAAGCGCAGCAACGGCGAGACCACGCTGCGCCCCCTCACCATGCTCCTTGGAGAAACCGGATGAGCGACACCCCGGCAAAGCTCGCCCGCACCCTCCGCTTCGACGAGAGCGACCTCAACATCTTCGAGCGCGCCGCCGAGCCGGACGAATGGGCCATCTCCGGCGCCTTCGCCTTCTCGGACCTCACGGAAATGCCGAGCGGGAAGGCCCGCCAGGCTTTCTCAAACGGCTGGCTCGGGCTCGAAAGCTTCGGGCGCGCCACCGTCGTCGCCGTCGCCCAAATCGCCCCCGCCGAGTACGAGGCCCAGATCGAGGCGCTCGCCGCGCATTTCGTCGCCCACTGGGGCGCCCCCGATGTCGAGGCCGCCCGCCCCGTCGCGGCGGAGGAGCTCGCCTTCATGGCGAGCCTTGCCGAAGAACACGCGCCGAACACCCTCCTGGTCGTCGAGCGCCGCCTCGTCGATGCCGGCGTGGCCGAAAGCTTCCGCGCCATCCAGCCCCAGGAGGCATCGCTCGACATCGTGGCGGTGCATGGCAGCCTCGACGAGGACTAGCCCACACTACCGGTTGTACCTGCAACTCCCGCGTGCGCCATACTTTGGCCCTAGCCCCCCGGCTTTATCCTCCCGGTAAAGCAAAAAGGGGGAAGGCCGCCGTGAAGCTCATGCGCGTTGGCCCGCCGGGCGCGGAACGGCCGGCGCTGCACTGTCCTGAAGGCAAGCTCCGGGATCTTTCGGGTCACGCGACCGAGATCGGCGGCATGGGCCTCGCGCCATCCTCGCTCGACCGTCTGCGCGCGCTCGACCCCACGACCCTGCCCGAGCTCAACGGCAGCCAGCGCATCGGCCCCTGCGTCGGCCGGCCGGGCAAACTCGTCTGCGTGGGGCTCAACTACCACGACCATGCGGAGGAGATCGGCATCGCGAGGCCCGAGGAGCCGGTGCTGTTCTCGAAGGCGACCAGCAGCCTCGCCGGCCCGAACGACGATATCGAGATGCCCCGCGACGCCCGCGCGCTCGACTATGAGGTGGAACTCGCCGTCGTCATCGGCAGCCGCGCCCGCTACGTCGCCGAAGGCGCCGCCCTCGCCCATGTGGCCGGCTACGCCGCCTTCAACGATGTCAGCGAACGCACCCACCAGACCCAGCGGGGCGGCCAGTGGATGAAGGGCAAGAGCCATGACGGCTTCGGGCCCCTCGGCCCCTGGCTCGTCACGGCGGACGAGGTGGCAGACCCGCAAGCGCTCGACCTCGTGCTCACGGTCAACGGCGCCCCGCGCCAGACCGGCAGCACCGCCGGGATGATCTTCCCGGTCGCAGAGCTCATCGCCTATATCTCCGGCTTCATGACCCTCGAGCCAGGCGACATCATCGCCACCGGCACCCCCGCCGGCGTGGCCATGGGCATGCGCGAGCCCGCCTGGCTCCAGCCCGGGGACGTGCTCGAGCTTGCCGTCTCGGGCCTCGGCACCCAGCGCTGCCGCATCCTCCCGTCCTGATCCGGGGCCCGCGGGCTAATCCAAATCGCGGGGGCGCGGCTGGCGGGCGGGCCGCTGAGGACCGCCAGGTCCGAAGCCGGGGCGACCAGACAGCCCGCCCTTGCCCTCACGCACCGCGCCGCCACAGGGTAGGGCAAGCGGCGGAGGGAGCCCATGACCGACACGACCCACGATCTCGTCCTGAAGGGCGCCCGCCTGCTCGACCCAGCGGAAGGCCTCGACCGAGACGCCGACATCGCCTTCGCCGGCGGCCGCATCGCCGCCATCGGCCAGGGCCTCCAGGGCGCGGCGAGCCGGGACTGCACCGGCCTCATCGTCACCCCCGGCCTCATCGACCTGCACACCCATGTCTACTGGGGCGGCAGCGCCCTCGGCGTCGACCCGCTCGGCTACGCGTGCAAAACCGCCGCCGCCACGCTCGTCGACACCGGCAGCGCCGGCCCCGGCAACTATGCCGGCTTCGCGGCCCATGTGATCGCGCCCTCCCCCGTGCGCATCCTCGCCTATCTCCATGTCTCCATCGCCGGCGTCTATGCCTTCAGCCGGGAGGTGATGGTGGGCGAAAGCCGCGACCTCGCCCTCATGTCCCCGCGTGAGGCCGTGCGCGTCGCCCGCGAACACCCCGAAACGGTGATCGGCATCAAGATCCGCCTCGGCCGCCGCACCTCGGGCGACCACGGCCTCGCGCCCCTCGCCTATGCCATGGACGTGGCCGAGGCGACGGGTCTGCCCATCATGGCGCATATCGACGAGGCGCCGCCGCGCTACGAGGACCTCTGCGCCGCCCTCCGCCCGGGCGACGTGCTCACCCACGCCTTCCGGCCCTTCCCAAACACGCCCATGGATGCGAGCGGGCGGGTGCGCGATGCGGTGCTCGACGCCCGCGCCCGCGGCGTGATCTTCGATATCGGACACGGGCAAGGCTCCTTCGCCTTCGCCACCGCCCGCGCCATGATGGCGGCCGGCTTCGCGCCCGACGTGATCAGCTCGGACGTCCACGCCCTCTGCATCGACGGGCCGGCGCACGACCTTGTCACCACCATGACCAAGTTCCTGCATCTCGGCATGGACCTGCCCGACATCGTCCGCGCCACAACCGCAGCACCCGCTGCCGCCGTGCGTCGCCCCGAGATCGCCCGCCTCGCCATCGGCGCGCCCGCCGATGCCTCCGTCCTCGCCCTCGAGGACGGCCTTTTCGAGCTCAGGGACGTCCGTGGCGAGACCGAGACGGCGCACCAGCGCATCGCCGCCCGCGGCCTCGTCCTCGGCGGCATGTGGCACGACGCCGGACCGGTGGCGGCATAGCGCCTGAAAGTTCGACGTGTCCCGGGCTCGACCCGGGCACCAGCATTCAGGCCCAGGGGCGCCGCACCTCGGCAAAGGCTGCCCAGCGCGCACGGGCCGCCTCCCAGTCCCGAGCCGCATCGGCGTTCGCCGCCCCGATCAGCCGGCCGGCGGCGCGCGCTGCCACAGGGTCACCCGCTGCGGGAGACTCAACCGAAAGGAACAGGGCTTCGGCCATGGCCGCGTCGTTGAGGCTGCCGAAGAGCGTCTGCAGGCCCTTGAGGGGCTTCAGCAGCCGCTTCACCGCCTTCTCCGGCCAGGCCGGCGCGGTGAACTCCAGCATGTAGCGGAGCGCCTTCAGCGTCTTGCGGAGCTCGTGCCGCGCTTCGATGTCGAGCGCCTCGATCCCCGCCTTGCCCGCCTTCGCCCGCTTCGCGGCCTTCGCATCGGCAGCCTTCATCGCTTCTGCCGCCAGCGCGGCAAAGGGCCGGGCCAGCCGCGCCGTCTGGTCATGGTCCGCCGGGTCGAGCCAGCCGCGCAGCGCGACGAACTCCGCCAAATCGAACAGGAACGCCGTCACCCGTGCACCGGCCAAGGTCGCCCGCAGCCGCACCCGTTCCTCCGCCGCTCGCGCCGTAAGCCCCGCGGCGAGGGGCACGAAGCCGGGCTCGTCGGGCGCCTTCGCCGCCGCGGGCTCCACGAGATCCGCCAGCGCCACATCGAGGTCGCGGAGCCGGCCCGCCTCGCCGCCAAGCCACTTCGCCTCCGCCTCGATGGCCCTGAAGCGCTGCCCGTCGAAGGCAGGCCGCATGAGCTTCAGCGCGGAGCGCAGGCGGCGCAGGCCAACCCGAAGCTGGTGTGGCCCCTCCGGATCGTCACCCGCCTGCACCGCCTCCACATTCGCCGCGATCTGGGAGAAACACTCGGCCAGGATCTCGCGCCCCGCCGCTTCCACTGTCGCATCGGGCGATAGGCCCGGTGCAGCCGCCAGCCTTGGCAGCGGAGGCGGCACCGCGGCCTTGCCAGCCGCCAGTAGCCGCCCCCGCCCGGCCTTGTTGAGCGTGGAGAACCGCAGCGGCCCCTCGGGGAAGAGCTTGCGGGCCAGCGCGAAAAGCGCCCCCGGCGGGCCCTCGAGCAGCTCGAGCTCCAGTTCGTCCAGCGCCTCGGCACGCCCGTCGGCGCGGATCTCGCCGCGATCGAGCGCCACCTCGATACGCGCGCCCTCGATCGCGACCTCCCAGGTGCTCCGCCGCATCGGCGTCTCGAACACGGGCGCCAGCGGCAGGCCCGCTGCCGCCGCCTCCACCGCCGCACGCACGGCCGGATCGGGGATCGCGGCGATATCCACCCGCCCCCCGCGCGAGGGCGTGTCGACCTCCCGCGTCTCGCTGAGACCCGCGCGCATGGACCGGCCCGCCTTCACCGTCTGGGTCCAGGAGCGCCCCTCGCGCCTCAGCCGCAGCGCGATGCCGGCCGCCGCCAGCCCGCCCTCCGCCGTGTCGAGATAGACGGTGGCGAGCTGGCGCACCTTGGGCGGCGCACCGTCCGCCGCCGCCGCAATGCGCCGCCGGAGGGCGGTCAACCCCTTGGCATCGACCAACAGTTTGAGTTCGATTTCCTTCATGCGACGCTTTTATGAAGGAAATGCAACATCACGCAAGGGTGTTGTCTAGACAGACCGACACTCAGCCGCCATCGGCCACCAAACCCGCCGCAGCGATCGCTGCCAGGCCCGCCGCTTCGTCATTATCCGACGTATCGCCAGTGATGCCGACCGCGCCGATCACAGCCCCGCCCTCGCCATCACGCACCAGAATGCCCCCGGGCACGGGCAGCACATTGCCGCCGAAGGCCGCCGTCAGCGAATTCATGAAATAGGCCTGGCTCTCCGCCCGGTTCATCATCGCCCGGCCGCCGAGGCCCACGCCGATGCACCCATAGGCCTTCGCATAGGCCATGTTGAAGCGCAGGTTCGAGGCACCGTCTTCACGCTCGAACGCCTTCACGTTCCCGCCCGCATCGAGCACGACCACCGAGAGCGGCTTCAGCCCCATCTCGTGCCCCTTCGCGAGCGTCCCCCGAATGATCTCTCGCGCCTTCTCGAGCGTGATCGCCGCCATCGCCTAGTCCTCCCAGCCTATCAAACGCGGCCAAGAGGTATCCGGGATGAACAATGAGCGCGAGGGTGAATCGGAAAGGTCAGCCCGGGGCCGCGTAGGTCACCCGGCCCTCCGAGGTGCTGCCGCATACCTCGCTGCGGTACGTGAAGGTCTCGGCGTCGCTCCAGGCGATTTCGGTGGTCGCATAGATCTGCCGGCGCGCGCCGATCGGCTCCTCCGTCATCGTCTCCCGACTGAGGGCCAGCGTAAGCGGCATGCGGCGCAGATGCGGGTTGTCATCGAGAAAGGCGCTCAAGGCCGATGCGCCCGCCATGCGGCAATTGAAGGTGTGCAGGTCGCTCGCAAGGTCGAAGCGGTAGCTGCTGAACGTGCCGACGCTCAGCTCGCTCCACGTCCGCGTCTCCCGGTTGATGGCGAAGACATGCAGCCGCGGGAACGGGTGCGGCACGGTATACATGCCGTAGCCGCCAAGCTTCCAGGGGTTGATCGCCCCCTCGGAGACGAGCCGCAAATGCACGGCCACCCAGACCGTGTGCAACGCCAGCAACGCGAAGATGACGAGCTTGAGCCAGCGTGGAGCGCTCCACTGCCCCGCCTGCATCGGCTCAGAGGACATGATCCACCATCGCGCTGATACTGTAGGTGTCCACCAGCAGCAGCGCGAGGCAGATCGCGCAGAGCCAGGGCCGCATGCCATAGCCGAAGCCGATGCACAGAAGGGCGATGTTCAGCACCTGGAAGTTCATTTCGTCCGCATACAGCCCGGCACCCAGCAGGAAGGCCACCTCGATCGCGAGAAAGGCGATGCTGCGCAGCCCGGCAATCAGCAGAATACCGACGGCGGCCTGCCAAACGACGATGAATGTACCCAGAAACCGGTGCCAGCCACAGGAACCGTTGGCCGCATCCGCACAGCAGAGAAAGCCGAACAAGCGCTCCGTGCTCGAGCCGTGCAGGCTGAGATAGGTGATGTAACTCCCGTCGATATAGGTTCCCGCCAGCAGCTTCTGCGCACACGCCGCCAGCATCGCGATGCCGAGCGTCATGCGCAGATACCAGCGATAAAGATCGGAGTCCCACCAGCGCATGCCGAACAGGGCGGCGACGGGAATGGTCCACGCCGTCAGCCAGCCGTGATTGTGATATCCTGCCCATTTCACCGCTACATAGACCGCGAGGCCCGCGGTGAAGAGAACGATACCGAGCCGCGTGGTCCGCTCCAGCAGCACCAGCGGGACGGCCGCCAGCATCGTCAGGGTCGCCGCCACCAGGTGGTAGCGCTCCGTGCCGATATCGCCCGGCATCTCGAGGCTCTTCTCGAAGCCCACGGTGAGTATCGCGATGGCCAGCGCCAGCCGCAGATAGAGAGCGAGGCGCTCCTCGGATATCGGCTCCCACAGGCTCCCAACCGCGCCGCCGAGCCTGCGCATCGCTGGCATACCGGTGTCGACCATGCTTCCCATACCCATTGTGCCGAGCGTCACCACAGATAGAAGCGGATTGATGATCGCGGTGCAACGCCAGACCGCCCGGCGCCGCGAAACCCGCTGCTCCTATACCCCGCGCTGCCCCGTCCTGACCAAGCCCGTCAGGCGGCCTTTTTCTTCAGGCGCCAGGCGTGGAGCAGGGGCTCGGTGTAGCCGGAGGGTTGGGTGCGGCCTTCGAAGATGAGGTCGCGCGCTGCCGCGAAGGCGGGCCCGTCGAAGGCCGGAGCCATCGGCTCGTAGAGCGGGTCGCCGGCATTCTGGCGGTCCACCACCTCGGCCATGCGCTTCAGCGCCGCCATCACCTCCTCCTCGCTCACCACGCCGTGGCGCAGCCAGTTGGCCACGTGCTGGGACGAGATGCGGCAGGTCGCGCGGTCCTCCATCAGGCCCACATCATTGATGTCCGGCACCTTGGAGCAGCCCA
>JBCBEP010000130.1:0-8710 GCA_038528605.1 Pseudomonadota bacterium | reverse complement strand
GCGGGTGAGAAAATAATCCATCAGCCGGAAGGAATAAACGCCAAGGGGCACCGTTATCCCCTCGACAGCGCCCAACAGAACGGCGCATGCCGGCACCCTTATAGGTCCGGCGAGGCAGGACAGGCGTAACCCCGAGGGCGTGGCATGACGGAGGAAATACGGGCCAATCTGGCGGTGCTCGTGCCACGCCTCCGCCGCTTCGCCCTCGCCCTCTGCGGCAACCGGGACGAGGGGGACGATCTGGTCCAGACCGCCTGCCTCAAGGCGCTCGACCGCGCCGGCCAGTTCCAGCCGGGCACCCGGCTCGACAGCTGGATGTTCCGGATCGTGCAGACCACGTTCATCGACGAGAGACGCAAGCGCTCCCGCCGGGGGCACACGGCCCCGCCCGAGGCCCTCGACACGCTGTCTGACGATGGCCGCGACGCACGCAGCCGAGACGACCGGCTGCTCCTCGGGCGCATCCGCGAAGCGATCGCCGAGCTGCCCGAGGAGCAGCGGCTCGTGATCGGCTTGGTGGCCATCGAAGGGTATACGTACAAGGAGACGGCGGAGATCCTCGACATCCCCGTCGGCACCGTGATGAGCAGGCTCGCCCGCGCCCGCGCACGGCTTCTCCCGCTTACCGAGGATCAGGCGACATGATGACCGAAGGGGACAAAGAGATGATCGCGAGGCTGGTCGACGGATCGCTGGACGGCGATCCCCGGGAACAGGAGATCCGCGAGCTCGTGGCAAGCGATGCAGACGCGCTTGCCTACGCCGAGCGGATCGCGCGCAGCAACCGGCTGATCCGCGCGGCCTTCGAGGAACCCTTGCGCGAGCCCATGCCGGCCGGCATCCGCGCCACGCTCTTTGCCCTGCCGGGCAAGGTGGCGGTGCTCCGCCGCCCGCGGGTCTGGATCCCGACGGCCATTGCCGCGAGCCTCGCCCTCGCGCTCGGGGTCGGCGGCGGGCTGAGCCTGCTCGCGCCACCACCGGCAGCGAAGATCGCCGTGCTGGGCGACGCCGTGCCGGGCGGGCCGCTTCACCGCGCGCTCGAGACCCTGCCGAGCGGCAGCCTGTCCGGCGCGGGCGTGCAGCCGATGCTGACCTTCCTCGACGGCACCGGCCGCGCCTGCCGCGAGTTCGAGGTGATCGGCGAGCTGCCGGAAGACCTCGAACTCGGCATCGCCTGCCGGCAGCCCACGGGCGTCTGGCATGTCGAGATCGTGGTCGCAGCCCCAATCGCCGATGCGGTGCCCTACGGCGAAGGGTATGCGCCGGCAGCAGGCGGGCCGGCCGAGACCACGCTCGAAGCGATGCTCGACGCCCTCAACGCTGGCGCCACCCTCACACCGGACGAGGAGGCAGCCCTCCTCCGCGGCGGCTGGCAGGCGCCGTAGCCAAAACGGTCGGGCGGCCGGCGCCACAGGCGGCAGGGCCCTGCGGTCATCGAGCCTGCCCTGCTGCAACAGGACACCCTCCCCGAACGAGAAGCGTCTGGGCGAGCCTGCATGCTCTCGTATCCACCGCCGCGACGATGAGCACCGCAGCGGCGGGCGCGTCGAAGGGCCATGCGTGGAGAAGAAACTTGCGGTCGCTCTTCATCGCCCTCCGCCACACCGGCCTGCTTCCACTGCCGCTGCCGCCCGCGCTTCGCCCGCCCGACCGGGGGCAAGCCGCCGCGGAGGATCATCTCGACAGGGTCCTCCAGTTCCGGATCGGGCCGGACGATCCCGCCCGCAGAGCGTGGGACCCCGTCGTCGCCACCTGCAAACGCCCCTGAGCCACGCGGCTCAAACCACTTGGTTTGTACCGCACTGCGTCATTAGGGTGAGGTGTTCGGCAAGAGGAGACCATCATGCTTCGCGGATTCCTTCTGGCAGCGGCCGGCTGCCTCGGCGCCTCCATCGCCATGGCGCAAACCGCCATGCCCTTCGCGCTCGACTGGAAGTTCGAGGGACCGGCAGCGCCCTACACAATCGCGGTCGACGAAGGCTTCTTTACGGAGGCCGGGCTCGACGTGACGATCGAGGAGGGCAAGGGCTCCCTCGCCGCCATCCCCAAGGTGGCCACCGGCGCCTTCCCGGTGGGCTTCGCCGACATCAACTCGCTCATGCGCTTTCTCGACCAGAACCCGGGCGCACCGGTGGCCGCCGTGATGATGGTGTACGACAAGCCGCCCTTCGCCGTGGTCGGCCGCGTGAGCCAGGGCGTCTCGACGCCCGCCGATCTTGAGGGCCGCACCCTCGGCGCCCCGCCGCCGGACGGTGCCTGGGCGCAGTTCCCCATCTTCGCCGCGGAGAACGGGCTCGACATGGCGGCCATCACGGTCGAGCCCGTGGGCTTCCCCACGCGCGAGCCCATGCTGGCGCAGGGCGAGGTTGATGCCGTCACCGGCTTCTCGTTCTCCTCCACGCTGAACCTCATCCGCCTCGGCGTGCCGGAGGACGATATCTCCGTGCTCCTGATGGCGGACTACGGCGTCGAGCTCTACGGCAATGCCATCATCGTCAATACCGACTTCGCCGCGGCCAACCCCGATGCAGTCACAGGCTTTCTCACCGGCATCGCCAAGGGCTGGAAGCGGGCGATCGAAGCGCCGGAGGTGGCCATCGCCTCGCTCCTGAAGCGCAACCCGGCCGCCGATGCAGCCCTCGAGGAACGCCGCCTCCTGCTCGCCGCGGAGGCGAACGTGCTGACGGACTATGTGCGCGCGAACGGCATGGGCACGGTCGACCCCGAACGCTTCGCCGCCGCGATCGAGCAAACCAAAACGGTCTACGAGTTCCAGAACGCGCCGGACCCTGCCGTGATCTTCGATGCGCGCTATCTGCCGGCGGCGGAGATCCGCACGCTCGACTAGAGCCTCACGGCGGGCCGGCGTCCCAGCCTGCCCGCCCTGCCACCCGGCTGCCGCGGGGCCCCGCCCATGTCCCAACTCGAAATCCGCCAGGTCAGGCACGCCTACCGCACCAAGGCAGGGCCCCTGCCGGTGCTCGACGGGCTGGACATGTCCGTGGCCGAGGGCGCCTTCTGCGCCGTCGTCGGCCCTTCCGGCTGCGGCAAGTCCACGCTCACCCGCCTCGTGGCCGGGCTCATGCGGCCCGACGAGGGCGAGGTCTGGCTCCATGGCAGCAAGGTCACCTCCCCGCGCAAGACCGTGGGCATGGCCTTCCAGAACCCCGTGCTCCTCGAATGGCGCACGATCCTCGACAACGTCATCCTGCCGCTCGAAATCGTCGCCCCCGCCATGCCGCGGCGGGACCGCGTGGCCCGGGCCGAGGAACTGCTGGCGATGGTGGGGCTCGAAGGCTTCGAGGCGAAGCGCCCGTCCGAGCTCTCAGGCGGCATGCGCCAGCGCGCCTCGCTCTGCCGCGCCATCGTGCACAAGCCCGACGTGCTGATCATGGACGAGCCCTTCGGCGCGCTCGACGCCTTCACGCGGGAAGACCTCTGGCAAACGATGCGCGGCCTCCGCCAGGCCGAACCCTTCACCGCCCTTCTCATCACCCACGACCTGCGGGAAAGCGTCTTCCTCGGCGACCAGGTCGTGGTGCTCTCGGGCCGCCCCGCGCGCACCCAGCGCGTGGTCGAGGTCGATCTCCCCGCGGACCGCAGCCTCGACATCCTGTTCACGCCCGAGGTGGGGCAGATGCTCCACACCCTCCGCGACGAGATCAAGATCGCCCAGGGCCGGCCGGTGGAGGATGCGGGCTGATGGAGCGTCTCCAGCGCATCGCCGTCCCCATCCTCGCCATCATCCTCTTCACGGCGCTCTGGGAACTGCTGGTCTGGGCCAATGGCTGGCCGGACTTCGTGATGGCCTCGCCAAGCGACCTGCCCGCCGCCTATATCCGCTTCGCCGATCTCTTCCTCATCGGCGCCTGGGAGACGCTGTGGCGCACGGTCGTGGGCCTCCTGCTGGCCGTCATCGTCGGCCTCCTCCTCGGCATGATCATGGGCTTCTCCCGGACGGCGCGGGACGGTCTCTACCCGCTCCTCGTCGGCTTCAACGCCATCCCCAAGGCCACGCTGGTGCCCGTGCTCGCCCTCCTCTTCATCGGCCAGCACGACTTCAACACGGTGCTGATGGCCTTCCTCATCTCCTTCTTCCCCATCGCCGTCTCCATCGCCGTCGGCCTCTCCACCCTCGAGCCGGAGTATCGGGACATCCTGCGCGCCCTCGGCGCCTCGAACCTCACCATCTTCTGGAAGATCGCCCTGCCGAAGACGCTGCCGGAGTTCTTCGGCGCCCTGAAGGTCTCGGTCACCCTCGCCTTCATCGGCACCAATCTCGTCGAGATCGTCTCGCCCCATGGCCGCGGGCTCGGCGCGCTCTTCCTCTCGGGGCAGACGAACTCGAACTACCCGCTCATGTTCGCGGTGCTGATCGCCCTCGCCGTCCTCGGCATCGCGCTCTACTACGCGGTGGTCGCCCTCGAGCGGATCTTCGCGGGCTGGGCGGAACGGCCCGCAAGCTGATAGCGATCGCCTCATGGCGGCTACCTGATGGCGGTCCCCCCTCAGCGGCGCACAGGCAGCAAGGCGGCGCTGCGGGGCGAAGCGACGGGGCGATGCTGCGGGGCGATGCTGCGGCAGCGCTACGGGGCAGTGCTACGGCTGTGCTACGGGGCGTCATCGCGAGGCGGAGGGCAGGAGAGCGTGGCGAAGGTAACGGCCAAGGAAGCGCTGAGACGCGCCAGGGCCCATGCCGCGAAGGGCGAGGTGGCGGAGGCCGCCGCCATCCTGCGCGCCATCCTCAAGGCCCAGCCCGGCAACCGCGACGCGCAGAAGGCCCTCGCCGCCTTGCCCGCCGCCCGGCCCACAACAGGGCCTCCAACAAGGCCCACAAGGGCGCCTGCACCACGGCCGGGACAAGGACCTGCACCAGCGCCAAAGCCGGGCCGCCCGGCCGACGAGCTGCACCGCGCCCTCGTCCCCCTCGGCGCGGCCTTCGAGGCAGGGCGCCATGCCGAGGTTCTGCAGGGCGCTTCGGCGCTCACCAGGCGCCACCCCGGCTCGCCCCTGCCCTGGAACCTGCTGGGCGCGGCATATGCGGCGCTGAACCGGCTGGAGGAGGCAGAGGCCGCCTTCGCCCGCGCCGCCGCGGTCGACCCCCCGCTTTCCGGACGCGCCCTTCAACCTCGGCACCATACAGCTCAGGCAGGGCCGCCACGCCCCGGCCGCGGAAAGCCTGCGCCGCGCCGCCGCCCTCCAGCCCAGGCACCCCGGCGTCCAGTTCAACCTCGCCATGGCGGAGAAGGCGCTCGGCCATGGCGCCGCTGCCCGCACGGCGCTCGACCGCTGCCTCGCCGCCGCCCCCGCCTACCCCGAAGCGCTCAACGAGCGCGCGCTCCTCCACCTCGCGGATCGTGCGAGCGGGCCGGCCATCGCGGCCCTGGAGGCTTGCCTCAAGGCCGCCCCGCGCTTTGCCGAGGCGCATAACAATCTCGGGCTCGCCCTCACGGATCACGGCGCGCTCGACCGGGCTGTCGACAGCTTCCGACAGGCCCTCGCTCTCCGGCCTGACTATCCCGAGGCCCTCAACAACCTCGCCATCGCCCTCCTCCGCCTGGGCCGGCCGTGGCCTGCGGCGGCGCAGTTGCGCCAGGCCCTCACCCTCCGGCCGGACTTCTTCGACGCGGAGAACAACCTCGCCATCGCGCTCAAGGATCTCGGCGAGATCGAAGCCGCCATCGAGGCCTTCCGCCGCGCCCTTGCCCTCGACCCCTCAGCCGCCGCCGTCCTCGCCCAATGCATCTACCAGCAGGCGCGGATCAACGACTGGTCCGCCGCCGAGACCTTCGCGCCCCGCCGCGAGACGCTGGGCATCGAGGGCGAGGAGGTGCCGCCCTTCTCCCTCCTCTCCTTCGACGACAGCCCAGAGCGCAACCTCGCGCGCGCCCGCCTCTGGGCCGCCCGGCGCTTCACCGCCGGCGAGCCCCTCCCCGCCCGGCCGAAGGCGCCCGGCGAGAAGATCCGCATCGGCTATTTCTCCGCCGAGTTCCACGAACACCCCGTGATGCGCCTCGCCGTCCGCCTCTTCGAGCTGCACGACCCGGCGGCGTTCGAGATCGAGGCCTTCTCCTATGGCAACGGGCCGGCGGGACCGTTCGCGGACCGGCTGCGCCGCGCCTTCGGGAGGTTTCACGACATCCGCGATCTCAGCGATCAGGACGCCGCCGCCCTCGCGCGCAGCCGCGGCCTCGACATCGCGATCGATCTCACCGGCTACACCCTGCGCGCGCGCACCGGCATCCTCGCCGCCCGCGCAGCGCCCGTGCAGATCAGCTTCCTCGGCTATCCCGGCAGCATGGGCGCGCCTTTCATCGACTACCTCGTGGCCGACCGCAGGCTGATCCCCGAGGAGGCCCGCGCCGCCTACGACGAATGCCTGATCCTCATGCCCGACACCTACCAGCCGCGGGACGACACCACCCGGCCAAGTGCGCTGCCCGGATCCCTGCCCAGTGCTCTACCCAGTGCTCTGCCCAGTGCTCTGCCCAGTGCTCTGCCCGGCGCCATGCCAGGAACCCTGCCTGCCCCGATTGACAGTTCGGCAGCCCGCTCAGCGGCCCGCGCCCGCCACGGCCTGCCACCGGAAGGCTTCGTCTTCTGCAGCTTCAACGACCCCTACAAGATCGCGCGGTCTGACATCGCCCTCTGGCTCGACCTTCTCCGCGAGATCGAGGGCAGCGTCCTCTGGCTCTACACCGCCCACCCGAGCTCAGAACACGCCCTCCGCGCCGCGGCCACGCAGGCAGGCATCGCCCCCGAGCGCCTGATCACCACGGGCAAGGCTCCTTACGAGACCTATCTCGACCGTCTTTCGGCAGCCGACCTCTTCCTCGACACCGCGATCTACGGCGCCGGCGCCACGGCGGGGGATGCGCTCGCCGCCGGCCTGCCGGTCCTCACCCGTCGCGGCCGGGGCTATCCTGCCCGCATGGCCGCGAGCCTTCTCGAAGCCGCGGGCCTGCCGGAGCTCGTGACCGACACGGCCGAGCAATACGCCGCCCGCGCCCGGCTGCTCGCCCGGGATGCCACGGCGCTCGAGACACTGCGCACCCGCCTCGCCGCGTCCAATGCCCCCGGCGGCCCGTTCGACCCCGAGCGCTATACCCGCACCTTCGAAGCCGCGCTCAGCGAGGCCCATCGCCGTGCCGCAACCGGCGCACCGCCCGCGGATATCGCCCCCTAGCGGCGCACCCAGCCTGCACTGCCCACCCAGCCTGCAAGGGGCGCCCGGGCCTGCACTGCCAGGACGGCCTGCACTGCCCCCAAGCCCGCAATCGCGGCGCGCCTTCCCGCAGCACGCACCCGAAGCCACCCGGGTTTCCGGCCACGGCTGGGGCCATGGGCGACCAGCAACGGCGACGGTCCGTCGCCGATCCGCGCGGCGCGGCTCCGGCGCCTAGGCAAAACCAATCCTCCGAAATCCTTCACATCGTCATCAGGATTTCGGGGCGCCAGGCGCCCAGGTTCCGCTCACCCAGCCGGCCATGCCAGAGGCGCATGCCGGCGGCCAAGCCAAAGGAACCAAGGCATGACCATCGAGACGCGTACCACCGCAACCGACAACGGCGTTAACCTCGAGGCGATCCTCGACGCCCGCGCCGCCCTTACCGACGCACCCGCCGGCGCCCAGTTCACCTGGCGCGCCCGCTGCGACTGGCAGAGCGGCACCCATAGCCGCTCCGTGATGGCGGGCTTCTTCGGCCTCGGCGAGGAGCAGACGCGGGAGCGCACCCACATCATCGATGCGGACCACCCGCCCCAGTTCGCTGCCGAGAACAACGGCGCCACGCCCGTGGAGATCGTCCTCGCCGGCCTCGCCAGCTGCCTCACCGCGGGCGTCGCCACCGTCGCCCAGAACCGCGGCATCCAGCTCCGCAGCGTCCGGGCCGAGGTCGAGGGCGACATGGATCTGCAGGGAATCCTGGGCATCGACGCAGGCGTGCGGAACGGCTTCAGCGCCATCCGCGTGACCTTCCACGTGGATGCCGACGCCTCGGCCGAGGACATCGCGGCGCTCGTCGCCCAGTCGCAGCGGCGCTCGGCCGTCTTCGACATCATCACCAACCCCACCGCCGTCCATGTGAGCGTGGCCTGAGCCGTAACCCTTAGGAGACTTCCAATGACATTCGGGACCAGCGCGGCACC
Organism: Pseudomonadota bacterium; assembly: GCA_038528605.1. Lineage (GTDB taxonomy): Bacteria > Pseudomonadota > Alphaproteobacteria > Rhodobacterales > Rhodobacteraceae > Thermohalobaculum. The sequence goes on along the minus strand of JBCBEP010000130.1, from coordinate 562 downwards.
CCTGCCGCCCGCCCCAAGCACCGTGATCCGGCCCGTCTTCGGACCCGTCTTCGGACCCGTCTTCGGGCCAATCCTCCGGCCCGCGCTCGCCGCGCTCCGCCGGTTCCTCGCGGCCCTCTCGGCCCGGCGCGCGCGCCGGATCGAGCAGCGCCGGAAGCTGCTGATCAACGCGCATCTGCGCCGCGACATTGCGCTGACGGACGCCGACATCCGCGACCTGTTCACCACGCCCGTGCTCGCCCGGGACGACTGGTAACCCCCATGCGGGCCCCGGGAACCTCCCGGGACCCGCAGCCCAAAGATCGCCCCCGAACGACCGCGAAGAGAGGAGCGGACGCCATGCATCCCCGCCGCACCAACACCATCATCATCGGTGCCGGTCAGGCCGGCCTCGCCATGAGCCGCGAGCTTACGCAGCGGGGCATCGAGCATCTGCTGCTCGAGCGCGGCCTCGTCGGCCAAAGCTGGCGCGGCCGGCCCTGGGAGAGCCTCCGCCTCCTGACCCCGAACTGGGCCAACGGCCTGCCCGGCATGCCCTATTGGGGGCCGGACCCGCACGGCT
>JBCBEP010000129.1:0-8862 GCA_038528605.1 Pseudomonadota bacterium | reverse complement strand
TGGCTGCTGGCCGAGGCTGGCGGCTGATCAGTTGCCAAGAACGGCGCCAGTGGCCTGCTTCTTCACCGCGTCGGTGGCCGCCTTCTTCGCCGCATCCTCGGCAGCGTCCTGAGCGGCGCTTGTGGCCGCGTCCTGCAGGCTGCCGGTGCTGAGCGTTCCGCTCGTGCTCTCAGCCGTGTCGCTTACCGCATCAGCCGTCTCCGCAGTTTCGGACGCCGCGCTCGCAGCGTCGGTGGCGGTGCCGGCGGCCTCCGTCGCGTCCCCTGCTGCGGCGGTCGCCTCTTCCGTGGTGCTTGCCTCGGCATCGCCCGCCGCTTCCGTTGCCGCCTCACCAGCGGCGTCGCTCGCGGTACCCGCCGGATCCGCCGCAGCTTCGGTCGCCTCCGTGGCGGTATCGGCCGCCGCGGCGGCATCATCGGTGCTGGTGCCCAGGGCACCGTCGATGGCCTTGCCGGCCTGATCCTTGGCGGCATCCGCGGCCGCGTCCTTCGCGGCGGCGGCGGCAGCGTCCTTCACCGCATCGGCGCCGAGGCTCTGCGCCAGACCGGCTGCGGGGAAGGCGGCGATGAAGAAAGCAGTGACGAGGGCGGTGCGGTTCATGGTTTTTCCTCCATTATCCCAGCGCACGGCCCGAATGATATGCGGCCAGCGCATGGAAAGGAGGGTACGTCTCCTGCATGTCGGGCAGATGACGTCTGGGTAGCGCTTCCTTCGCGCGACGGCGCCGCTGCGCTCAGGAATAGGGGTCGAGCGCGTCTCGCAGGGCGTCGCCAACGAAGCTGAAGGCGAGGACGGCGACGATAACCGGGAGCATGGGCAGAAGGAGCCAGGGGTAGAGCTCCACGGCCGAAAGGTTCAGCGCGTCGTTCAGCATCATGCCCCAGGAGACCGCTGGCGGGCGCAGGCCGAGGCCGAGGAAGGAGAGCGCGGTCTCGCCCAGGATCATGGCGGGGATCGAGAGGGAGGCCGAGGCGATCAGGTGGCTCATGAAGTTGGGTGTCATGTGCCGCCAGATGATGCGCCGGGGGGAGGCGCCCATCAGCTCGGCCGCGCGCACATAGTCCTCCTCACGGAGTGCGAGGAACTTCGAGCGGACGGCGCGGGCAAGGCCCGGCCAGTCGAGCAGCCCGAGGATGATGGAGATGATGAAGAAGACGGCGACGGGCGACCAGCTCACGGGCACGGCAGCGGAGAGGGCGAGCCACATCGGCAGCTCCGGCAGCGAGCGGAAGATTTCGATCGCGCGGGAGACGGCGGCGTCGATCCAGCCGCCGAAATAGCCCGCCATGCCGCCGAGGATCAGGCCGATGGCGAAGCTGACCGCAACGCCGATGAGGCCGATCGTCATGGAAAGGCGCGCGCCGTAGATCATGCGGGAGAGGAGATCGCGGCCAAGACGGTCCGACCCCGCGAGGAACAGCTCACCGCCCTCAGGCGGGCAGATCATGCGCCAGTTGGACTCGATCAGACCCAGGAGATGGTAGCTCTCCCCGCAGCTCTGGAAGAGTGGCACGGGCATTGGGCGGCTGAAGTCGGTCTCCGCGCGGACGAGGCCTGTGTCGAGGTCGTAGACCGTGGCGGTCTGATAGGTGTGCAGACCCACGAACTGGCCCTCGTGGTAGAGATAGAGGCCCTGGGGCGGCGCATAGATCGCATCCTCATTGAAGGTGTTCGGGCCATAGGGCGCAAACACCTCGACAAAGGGCAGGACGGCGTAGCCAATGGCCAGGATCAGGAAGCAAACGACGCCCAGCCGGTGGCGGCGGAAGCGGCGCCAGACGAGGACGCGGGTGGGCGCGTCGAGATCCGCGCGGTCCAGCTCCTGGAGGGCGGCGTCAGCGTCGTGCGTCGTGTCCGGGGCGACGAAATGCTCTTTGGTCACGGTCATCTCAGCCTCGCTTCGCCAGGCGGATGCGCGGGTCGAGCACCGCGAGGAGGATGTCCGAGATCAGCATGCCGATCAGCGTGAGCCCGGAGACGAAGAGCAGGATGAAGCCGGACATGAAAATGTCCTGGCTGCGGAGGCTCTGAAGCAGGATCGGCCCGAGGGTGGGCAGCGACATGACGACAGAGATCATGACCGAGCCCGACACAAGCTGAGGTGCGAGATTGCCGATATCGGCCACGAAGGGGTTTAGCGCCATGCGGAGCGGGTAGCGCGTGATCCGGCGCGTGGCCGAGCAGCCCTTGGCCCGCGCGGTAGTGACATAGGGCTTGTTGAGCTCGTCCATCAGGTTCGCCCGGAGGCGGCGCATGACCGCGGCGGCGGCGGAGGTGCCGATGACGATGGTGGGCACGATCAGATGCAGCCCGATATCGGCGGCCTTGGCCCAGGACATCGGTTCGCCCTCGAACTCCCGGCTCATGAGCCCGCCGATGGGGATGTTGAAGTACTGCGCGCCGTAGAAGAGCATGATGAGCGCGAGCAGGAAGTTCGGCGTGGCGAGGCCGATATAGCCGAGGAAACTGGCCACATAGTCGACCCAGGTATTCGCCTTCACCGCCGCGATAGTGCCGAGCGGCAGCGCCACGAGATAGACGAAGAGAAGAGCGGCGAGGTTCACGGCCACGGTGAGCCAGGCAAGCTCGCCCACCACTTCGGCCACCGGGCGGTTAAGCTCGAAGGACCAGCCGAAATTGCCCTGGATCAGGCCCGAGAAGCCGTTGGGGCCCGGCCAGGCGCCGATCCAGATGAGGTATTGCTCCCAGATCGGCCGGTCGAGCGCGTACTCCTCCATCAGAGCCTGCGCCTTCTGCACGCCGGCCGCTTCGCCCGTCGCCCGCATCTCGGCGATGGCGTTCGTCATGTAGTTGCCGGGGGGCAGGTTGATGATGACGAAGACCAGCGCCGAGATGGCGACCAGCGTGACCAGCATGGTGCCGAGGCGGCGGGCGAGGTAGCGGATCATTGGGTCGCCCCAGCTCCCGTCTCGATCGCCTCCATGATCGTGATTTCCGCGAGTTCCGTGTCCATGGCCGCCTCACGACGCTCGGTGTCGGCGAACCAGAACTCGTCGATCCGGTGCACGCCGAGCTGGGCGCCCGGGTCCCAGGTATAGAGGCCCTGCACGGGCACGTTGCGCAGCGCGTCGCCCGAGACAATGGGCACAGGCGCACGAGAGACCGTGCCGATGGCGTAGACCTCATCCGCATGGATCGCGAGCATCTCGGACCACGCCTCGGCGCGGGTCGGCTTGTCGGCGGCGGTCGACCAGGTCTCGTAGAGCTCGAGCAACCGCTGCGCCTTCGGCAGGCTGGGCGCTTCGCCGGCAGCGCCCTTGGTCTGATAATGCTGGCCCCATTTCGGCCAGCAGAAGCTCGCCTGCATGACCGGGGCGACCTCGTCCGGCGCGCTATCGGCCGTGGGTACGCCGTTGTTCCAGCCCCACCAGCTCACCATCATGGAACGCCCGGCATAGGCGCGGGTGCGCAGAATGTCCCGGTCGAGCGGCTTCACAAGGAGGCGGAGACCGATGCGCGCCCAGGTGGCGGCGACGATCTGGAGCGCGTCCTCCTCCTCGCGCCGCTCGCCGGCCGTCTCGATCACGATCTCCATCGGCCGGCCATCGGGCAGGAGGCGGGTGCCGGCGCCGTTGCGCTTGGTCAGGCCCATCTCGTCGAGCAGCTTGTTCGCCTCGTCGAGATCGAAGCGCGCCCAGGCGTTCGCCTTCTGCTCGCTGAAGAACGGGCTCTCCTCGAGCGCCGCTACGCCACGCTCCGCCGCGAGGCCGAAATAGAGCACCTTGTTGATGGCCTTGCGGCTGATGGCGAGGCTGAGCGCACGGCGGAAGCGAACATCCTGCATCACGCCGCGCCATACCTCGTCGTTGTAGTTGAGGTTCGGATAGATGGCGATCTCGCTGGCGGCGCCGGAACGCCAGAGCGAGACGTCGAAACCGTTATCGGCCGCGCCGCGCTTCAGCACCGGCGCATCCGAGAAGCTTAGGCCGCGGCTCTGAAGGTCCGCCTCTCCCCGAGTAGCTTTCGCCGCGACCAGCCCGGAGGCTGCAATTTCCATCTCCACGCTGTCGACATAAGGCAGCTGGCGGCCATTGGTGTCGACGCGGTGGTAGAACGGGTTGCGCACGAGCGTGTAGCGCTGGCTATTCTTCTTCGAGGTGTTCACCCAGGGCTGCAGCACGGGCAGCTTCGGATTATCGAACTTGTACTGGTTGTTGTACCTGTTGAAGAGCGCGGCCCAGGTCTGCGCCTTCTTTTTCTCCATCAGCGGCTCGAGCACCTCCATCGAGGTGAAATCCGCATGGTACATCTTCATGTAGTGGGCGGGCAGGTAGATGTAGACGGGACGGGCCTGGGCAAGTGCTGGCAGGAAGCGGGGGTTCGGCTTCTCCCAGCGATACGCGATCGTGGTCTCGTCGATCACAGTCACCACCGGCGGCTTGCCGTCGACCAATAGCTCCACCGGCGGACCCTTGGGCGAGATCTCGTCGTTGTTCGCCGCGTCCTCCCACCAGAAGCGGAAATCCTCGGTGGTGAAGGGGTGACCGTCGGACCAGCGGTGCCCATCGCGCAGGTGAAAGGTGTAGGTGGTACCATCCGCGCTGACCTCGACATCCTCGAGGATATCCGGCGCCAGCTCGTAGTTCTCGTCGTAGCCCACAAGGCGCGCATAGCCCCAGGCCGCCATGTAGCGGATATCCTTGGCGCGGCTCACGAAAGTGGTGATGCGCCCGCCGTGCTGGCCGGCCTCGCGCCCTTTCGACTCAAGATCCACCACCATCGGCTCCGCGGGCAACCGGTCGGCCACGGCGGGCAGTTCCCCGGCGGCGACACGATCCACGAGCATCGGCGCCTCCACGGGCGGCACCGTGAGGCCCTGCGCCAGGGCTGCGGCGGGCAGCAGCGCGAACAGGCAGGCGAGCGGGCTCAGGCGAGAACGGGCAAAGAGGGTCATGCTGCACATCTCACTTCATGGCCGGGGCCGACGGTGACGAGGCCCGGCGCGTTATCCCCCTCGTAGCGGAAGGGATCGGGCCATTCCTCAGGCTCGCCCGCCCCGGCGGCGACGAGCTTCAAATCGAGCTTTGCATCCACATCCGGCTCGGGCGAGGCGGCCATGAGGGCACGGGTGTAAGGGTGGCGGGGATCGCGGAAGATCGCCTCCGCCGGCCCCTGCTCCACCACCCGGCCGCGGCGCATCACCATGACCCGGTCGGCCAGGCGCGCCACAACCGCGAGATCATGGCTGATGAAGAGGTAGGAGAGGCCGAAATCGGCCTTCAGCTGGTCGAGAAGATCGAGCACCTCCGCCTGCACCGAGACATCGAGCGCCGAGGTGGGTTCGTCGCAGATCAGCAGCTCGGGCTCGAGGATGAGCGCACGCGCGATGGCAATGCGCTGGCGCTGCCCGCCCGAAAAGGCATGGGGGAAGCGGCCCAGATGGTCCGCCGAGAGGCCCACGCGCTCCATGATCCGCGCCGCCTCCTGACGCCGCTGGCGCGCATTGCCGAGGTTATGGATCGCCATTGGCTCGGTCAGGATGTCCTGCACGCTCATGCGCGGGCTGAGCGCGCCGTAAGGGTCCTGAAACACCATCTGCGCCTGGCGGCGGTACTCCTTCAGCCCGGCTGCGCCGAGGGCCGTGACATCCACCTCCTCGCCGAAGCGGGCACGGAAGCGGATAACGGCGCCAGGGTCCGGCTCGATAGCCCGGAGTGCGAGCTTCGCGACGGTCGACTTGCCGGAGCCTGACTCGCCCACCACCGCGACCGTCTCCCCACGCTCGAGGTCGATCGCATAGTCCGAGAGCGCCCTTACCGGCGGATCGTCCCGCCCGAAGCTGCGCTTCTTGCCCGGATAGGTCTTCGAGAGGCCGTCGATGCGCAGGATGAAGTCGTTCCCCGGCGCATCATGCTCCGCGCATTGCTCCGGCAACCTCGGGGCGGCCGCAATAAGCCGGCGCGTATAGGCGTGGCCCGGGGCCTCCAGCACCGTCTGCGCCGGACCGCTCTCGACCACAGCGCCCTGACGCAACACCACCACGCTGTCCGCCATATTGGCGACCACACCGAGGTCGTGCGTGATGAGGATCGTGGCCAGCCCGCGGCTCTTGGAGAGACCCTTGAGGAGATCGAGCACCACCGCCTGCGTCGTCACGTCGAGCGCGGTGGTCGGCTCGTCGGCAATCACCAGCGTCGGCTCGCCCACCATCGCCATGGCGATCATCGCGCGCTGGCGAAGTCCGCCCGAGAGCTCGAAGGGATAAGCGCGCCACACCCGCTCCGGGTCCGGGCACCCCACCTCGGCGAGGGTCTTCAGCGTGCGTTCCTTCGCCTTGCGCCCGCCGACGCCGTGGATCTCCAACACCTCGGCGATCTGCGGGCCCGTACGGTGGAGCGGCGAGAACGAGGAGAGCGGCTCCTGGAAGATCATCGAAATCTCGGTGCCGCGGAGCCTGCGGAGCTTGCTCTTGCTCGCCTTCAGAAGGTTGAGCGGCACCCCATCGCCCGCAGCGCCAGGGCTGAACACCGCCTTGCCGCCAGTGGCCGTGGCCCCGTGCGGCAGAAGACCCATTACCGCCTTGCCCGTGAGCGTCTTGCCACTGCCCGACTCGCCGACCAGCGCAAGGGTCTCGCCCCGCTCGAGCGTGAAGCCCACGCCATGCACCACCTCGCGGGCGGAGCGGCCATATCCGAAGGCAACCGAGAGCGCTTCAACGGACAGCAGAGGTTGCGCGCCGTCCGACGGCGCCTGGCCCGCATTCTGTCCCTGCGTCTGCTGCAGCACTGGCCCTGCTCCGCTCCCAACGGGGTTGGATGCATAAACGCAGGGCAACGCCGTCAAATCAAGCTTTGACAAGGGGTCCGGCCACGCCGCGCACGCGGCTGCGAGCGCGCCCTCGGCGGGCGAACGCTTGCGCAGCCCGGCCCATCGACGCCGGACAGCGGGCGCGCGAGCCGGCACGCAAAGCGCAAACGCGCAGCGCGCTTCAGCCTGGTGCGAGGATCGCGACCCCGCAGCACGCTGCCGCGCCCGTATGCGACGCCCTTTCAATCCGCGCAGATCGACCGATCTCGACTGAGAGTGCGAGGAACGGGCACAATGTTCGTGGAAAGTTCATGATGCGCGGGCAACGATGACGTGGGTGGGCGCGGCCGCAGACGTCGAGGGACAGGGCAGGGAGGCCTCAACATGTCGGCGCGCGAGGAAGCAAGCACAAAGCGCGGGATTACATGTGAGCCCGCCTCCCGTCCGATGCCGCTGCCGGAACCCTTCGCCGGCTGGTTCGCCACGCGCGGTTGGGCGCCGCATCCCCATCAGCTCACGATGCTGCGCAGCACCGCTGCCGCGAGCTTGCTCATCGCGCCCACGGGCGCGGGCAAGACGCTGGCCGGCTTTCTGCCCTCCCTGATAGAGCTTGCCCAAGGCAGGACAGCCGGCGCCCTCCACACCCTCTACGTCTCGCCCCTGAAGGCGCTGGCCGCCGATATCGGGCGCAACCTCCGCCGCCCTGTCGAGGAGATGGACCTCGGCATCAGCGTGGAGGACCGGACCGGCGATACTTCCCAGGCCGTACGCCAGCGCCAGCGCCGCAGCCCGCCGGACATCCTGCTCACCACGCCCGAGAGCCTCGCCCTCATGCTCTCCTGGGAGCGACCGGAGCTGGTCTTCGCCGGGCTCTCGCGCGTGGTGGTCGACGAGGTGCACGCGCTCGCCGGCACCAAGCGGGGGGACCAGCTGGCGCTCGGCCTCGCCCGTCTCCGCGGCCTCGCCCCCGGGCTGCGTCTCACCGCGCTCTCGGCCACGGTGGACCGGCCGCAGGAGATCGCGGACTGGCTGGCCCCGGGCGCCTGCGAGGTGATCCACGCCGATCCCGGTCCGCCGCCCGATATCCGCCTCCTGCGCGATGCGGGCGATCCGCCCTGGGCGGGCATGGGCGGGCGCTACGCCGCGGCCGCGATCATGGACGAAATCGCGAAGCACAGAACCACCATCGTCTTCATCAACACCCGCGCCCAGGCCGAGCTCTTCTTTCAGGCGCTATGGGCCGCGAACACGCAGGGCCTGCCCATCGCACTCCACCACGGCTCCCTCGGCCGGGAGGCGCGCCAGAAGGTGGAGGCCGCGATGGCTGAGGGCAGCCTGCGGGCCGTCGTCGCCACCGCCTCACTCGATCTTGGGCTCGACTGGGGCGATGTGGATCTCGTGATCCAGGTGGGCGCGCCGAAGCAGGTGAAGAAGCTCGTCCAGCGCATCGGCCGGGCCAACCACCGCTACGACGCGCCGTCGAAGGCGCTGCTGGTACCCGCCAACCGCATGGAGGTGGTCGAGTGCCACGCCGCGCTCGATGCGGTGGCGGACGGCGATTACGATGCGGATCATCTGCGCCCCGGCGGGCTCGACGTGCTCTGCCAGCACCTGCTCCTCACCGCCGCCTCGGGCCCCTTCGAGGCGGACGCGTTCTTCGAAGAGGTGCGCCGCGCGGGGCCCTATGCGGCACTCACCCGCGGGGAGTTCGACCGGTGTCTCGAATTCTGCGCCACCGGCGGCTACGCGCTCCGCGCCTACGACCAGTGGCGCCGGCTGGTGGAGCGGGACGGGGCATGGCAGCTCCGCGACCCGCGCACAGCCCAGCGCCTCCGCATGAACGTGGGCACCATCGTAGCCCCCGAAACACTCGGCGTGCGCATGGGCCGTCGTGGCGGCGGGGCAAAGATCGGCGAGGTGGAGGAGATGTTCGCCGCCACCCTCACGCCCGGGGACAGTTTCCTGATCGGCGGGCGGGTGGTGCGCTACGAGGGTCTCCACGAGATGACCGTGCAGGTGAGCCCCGATGCGACGGACGAGCCCAAGATCGCGGTCTTCTACGGCGTGAAGCTCGCCACCACGATCGGTCTCTCG
>JBCBEP010000128.1:0-8928 GCA_038528605.1 Pseudomonadota bacterium | reverse complement strand
CGGCGTTGCGGCCCGCAGGATCGCATCGAGCGTCCGCCGCCCGTCAACCGCTGAGAGCATCGCTCCCACTGCTTCGGCGCGCCGGCGTTCGGCGGTGAGGGCGATCTTATGGGTCGCCCCGTCGAGCGTGAGGGTAACGGTTCCGTCGCGCAGCACCGCACGCGCCAGCTTGGCCGGCGCCACGGTGAGATGGGGCACAAGGTCTCCGGGCAGCGGGGCCACGAGCGTCGCCGAGGGCGCCTCGGCCCGCCCCGCCCGGGCGGCCAGCGCGGCATAGACCACATGGGTCTTGATGTTGCCCACCAGCCGCTCGGCCAGCACGCGCCGCGCCGTAGGGCTCAGGCGCGCCAAGCGCGCCGCCATGGCCTCAGTCTTCGGCAGGTAACGCGCCGGGTCGTAGCGCGCGCTCTCGACAATGCCGGCGACGCCCAGGCCCGCCCGCCCGAGCGCCGCCTCCAGGGCATCGATCTCATAAGCCCGGTCCCGCGCGTGAAGCAGCAGGTCGTAGAGGCCCGCATCGCCGTCGCGATGATCGTTCACGAACGGGTTGCGGCGGAGCCAGGCGCTTTCGGGCAGCGCCTGGAGCACACCCTTGGCAAGAGCCACCTTCTCCGCCGGTGGATCGTCGGCCAGCAGCGCGCCGAAGGCATCCTGCAGGGGATAGACGCCTGTTCGCCCATGGGGGGCGTAGACCATGAGGCCCATGCCTCCCTCCGGCGCCAGCGCCTCCGCCAGCGCGCGGAAGCCCGCATCCGGGTCCGCCAGATGGTGGAGGACGCCGCAGCAGTCGATGTAGTCGAACGGCCCAAGGCCAGGCGCCTCGAGCAGATCGCCGGTCACGAACCGCACAGAAGAGAGGCCACGCGCCGCGATCCTCGCCTCCGCGATCGCCCGGCTCGCGGTGGAGAGATCGAGATAGGTGATCTCCGCCAGGCAACCGATATCCGCCAGCTTCTGGGCGAGCATCACCAGCCCGTCTCCCGTGCCTCCGCCGGCCACCAGCGCACGGAACGGCTTGCGCCAGTCCCGCCGCCCGCCGAAGAGGAAATGGTCGATCTCGACGGGATGCGAGGGCGAGCCCTCGATGAGCCAATGCGCCTCATCTGCCGGCGCGCGGGCCGGATAGGGAAAGGCCTCGTACTGCGCCTGCACCGCATCCATGCCGTGGGTGTCGGCCAGCGGGGCGGAGGCGTCAATAGCAGGCGGTGAAGCAGGATGGGCAAGACGGCGGCAGACTGGGACAAGGCCTATGCGGGCCCGGCGCCCTTTGGCGACACGCCCTGCGCGGGGCTTGTCCAGACCGTCGCGCGGCTGCCCGGCGACGGCGCGTCGGCGCTCATGCTCGCGGATGGGGACGGGCGCAACGGGACATGGCTCGCTTCTCGGGGTTGGCACGTCACCGCGCTCGACTATTCGGGCGAGGCCACCCGGCGCGCACGCGCGCGCGACGCGGCGGCCGGTGTCTCGGTCACGCGCCTCACCGCCGATCTCGAAGTCTGGTCGCCCGGCCCTCTCGCCGTAACCATCGCGACCATCCTGTATCTGCAGGTGCCCCCGCCCCTCCGCCGTCGGGCATTGACGCTCGCAGCGCGCGCCGTGGCGCCGGGCGAGCATCTGTTCCTCGAATGCTTTGCCGGAACGGCGGACCCCGAGGCACCGCTCGGCCCTGCCGAGGCCGTCCGCTGGGATCTCGTAGCAACGCTCGCCTGTCTGGGCACCTTGGGCGACTTCGCGGTGCTGGAGGCGCTTGAGGGCACCGTCCGCCTCGAGGACGGGCCGCGCCATGCCGGTACCGGCCGGATCATGCGGCTTCTCGCGCGCCGCGGGCGCTAGAGACTGGCGAATCGACACGGTACGGGCCATGTGAGGGGCGCGGGGTGTAGCGGTCCCCCGCCGCAGGCTCCGAGCCCAAGCATCGCCCAAACTCCTGCAACAGGAGAGCGATGTCATGCGCCTGCCCCATGTCGACCCCGCCGACTGCCTGACCGACCGGCCCTTCCTCCTCGACGCCCGAAAACCCGAGGCGCGCGCAAAATCCGGAAGGGTCATCGCCGGCGCTCGCCCCATCGATCCGCTCGCCTTCGGGCATGCGGAAGCCGCCGCCCTGCTCGACGAGATCGGGCGGGAGCGCCCCATCACCGTCTTCTGCGTCCACGGCCATGAAGTGTCACAATTCCTTTGCGCGCTTCTGCTCGTCCACAAGGGGCGCGCGCGCTACGTGCGAGGCGGGTTCGAAGGGCTGGAAGCTGCGCCCCCGCCGGGGCTCGAGATCGAGGAGATCACGCCATGAGCGGGGCAGAGCATGTCGGCCAGACGGAGCCAGATACAGCGCCCAGCGTGCCGTTTCGCGAGGCGCTCGGTGTCTATACCCGGATCGGGCTGATATCCTTCGGCGGGCCTGCGGGACAGATCGCGCTCATGCAGTCGGAGATCGTGGAGCGCCGGGGCTGGGTCTCGGGTACGGCGTTCGACCGGGGACTGTCGTTCTCAATGATGCTGCCGGGGCCGGAGGCGCAGCAGCTCGCCACCTGGCTCGGCTGGCGGATGCACGGGCTCGCGGGCGGTCTGGCGGCAGGGCTCGCCTTCATCCTGCCTGGCATGGCGCTGATGCTGGTGCTGGCCTGGATCGCAGCGGCACAGGGCGATGTGCCGCTGGTGGCAGCCGTGTTTGCCGGCGTACAGCCGATGGTGATCGCGGTGGTGCTGCAGGCGATGAAGAAGCTCGCCGGCCGCGCGCTCGGCAAGCCGGCGGCCTATGCGCTGGCCGCCGCTGCGTTCGTCGGCATCGCGCTGCTCGGCCTGCCCTTTCCGCTCATCGTGGCGCTGGCGGCGGTTGCCGGCTTCCTGCTGCCGCTGACGGCGGACGCAGGCGGCGCGGCGGCGGGTGCTTCGGAGAACCTGTGGAAGAGCAGCGGCACCATCGTGGGCGCCACCGTCGCCCTCGTGCTTGTCGTGTTCCTCGCGACGCGTCTCCTCATGGGGTCGGATCCCTTCGACGGTGTGGCGGAGCTCTTCACCTCAGCGGCCTTCGTGAGCTTCGGGGGCGCCTATGCCCTGCTGCCTTACGTGGCGGACCGGGCGGTGGAGCACTACGCATGGCTGAGCCCGGCTGAGATGCTGAACGGCCTCGCGATCGCGGAGGCGACGCCCGGCCCCCTTATCCTCGTGAACACCTATGCGGGCTTCTTCGCGGGCTGGAGCGCATCGGGCACCGCAGGCGCGGGCGTGCTCACCGGCATTCTCGCCACCTTCTACACCTTCGCGCCGAGCTTCATGCTGATCCTCGCCTTCGCGCCGGCGGTGGAGCGGATCGGAACCGTGCCCTGGGCGCGCCGGGCGCTGGCGGGTGTTTCCGCGGCGGTCGTGGGCGTGATCGCAAACCTTGCGGTCTATCTGGCGGAGGCCGCGTTCCTGCCCGGCGGGCTCGCGGGCGACCCGGCATGGGCAAAGATCGCGCTCTTCGTGCTCGCGCTCTTCCTGGTGTTCGTTCGGGGCATGGCAGTGTTGCCACTCGTGGGCCTCGGCGCCGGCCTCGGCGTGGCACTGCACCTGGTCGGGCTGCTTTGAGGGCAGCCCGCGCGCTTCAGAGCACCACGCGGCCGGCGGGGGTGGAGAGCGTCGCCCGGAGCGGCGGCGCCTCGCCAGGCACCAGCGTGGCCAGCCCATGCGCCCCCGCCAACATCAGCGCCTTCACCAGCGTCTGGTCGGCACCGCCGATCTCCAGCCCCTCGAGCGCGATGCCCATCGGCGGCAGCGTCTCCGGCGGTGTGGGCACGCCGGCATCCCACTCTATCAGCACCGGGAAGCGCCCTTCGAAGGGCATCGCGCCGTCCGGCGGCACTGTGAGGCGCCAGCTCAGCCGGTCCCGCGTCAACGCCATGGGCTGACCGGGCGCCACGCCAGCGTCCTCCAGCTTCGCAACGGTCCGGTCGAGGCCGTCCTCGGGCCGGATCTGCCAGGTCAGGAGCTGTGGGCCGGGCATCAGCCGCACCTGCGTCTCCTTCCGGTCGAGCCCGAACCAGCGCGGCTGGGCGGGCTCGGGCGCCCCCGGCTCGATCGCGATGATCTCGAGATAGGCGTCCTCGCGCCCCGGCACGCTCATATGCCAGAGCGCGTTGTGCGTGCCCATCAGCGGATGTCGCCCGCGCGCGGCCGGCGCCACCCCGAAGGCCGCGGTGGCCCAACGCACCGCTTCCTCCAGAACCGCCGCACCGATCACGATATGGTCGAGCCGGCTCGCCACCGCCTAGCGCCGGCCGCCGAAGAAGCGGGAGACGAGCCCGCCGCTCCGCGCGGCACCCGCCGCCTTTTTCGACTCGAGGCTCTGCGCGTCGATGCCGGCGCCTGGGGGGACCACAAGCACCACCGGCTGGCGCGGGCGCATGAACCTGTCCGCAAGCCGCACCACCGCCGGCTCCTCCATGCCTGGGCGATGCAGCGGCTCGTGGTCCTCGATGCGCTCGCCCGCAATCATCCGCTCGGCCATCTCCTTGGCCAGCATCTGGACGGTAACGGCACCGAGCGGGGCGGGAGCAACCTCAACCTCACGGCCGCAAAAGGGCTTCAGGCCGAAGCTCATCGCGCCGCGCATATCTCCGCCACCGGCCTTGGCGCCCTTGATCTCCGCCAGCGAGTACCAAAGCGACAGGGGCGGCTCGCCCCGCATCACACCGTCCGCCGCCGCCTCGATCTGCTCGGCGGTCCAGAAGCGCCAGCTCTCGGTCCAGAACGCGGCGATGGACGGCGCCTGGCGCACCACCATCGCCGTCACCAGCGTCAGCAGCGCACTGTAGGCACCCGCGATCTCCGCGCACTCCACGGGGGCTTCTTCAGCGTCGATATCCGGCCATTCCGCGCTCAGCATCACATAGGCCGCCTGCGCGCGGGCAACGGGCTCGGGATCCACGTGCTCGATCAGGCGGAGCGGGGGCAGCAACTGCTCGGTGGGATAGGGCGCGTTCACGATGCTCATCTGCACCGATGCGCCGTCCACGCCGATCACATGCGGGGTCCCGCTGCCTTCCTCGGCCTGCTTGCCGCGCACACGGCCGATACCCGGATAGCGCGCGCCAAGATCGGCAGCGAAATCCATCGCATCCGGCTTCCATCCGCCGTTCAGCAGGACAAAGGCTTCGATGCGTGTCGTCATGTCCGCTCCGCTCACTCCCCGCATGCGATATCGCACCAAGGGGCGAGCGGTGAAAGGGCAATCGGCGCCTCACGCCATATTTTGGCCCGATTTCAACCGGGCGTGGCAGCTGGATGCCGGTCTATCGCCGGTCGCGTGCGGCGAGGAGGCGCAAGCGGAGCGCGTTCAGCTTGATGAAGCCCTGCGCGTCCTTCTGGTCGTAGGCCCCCGCATCGTCCTCGAAGGTCACGTGGCTCTCGGAGTAGAGGCTCTGCTCGGAGCGGCGCCCGATCACGCTGGCCTGACCCTTGTAGAGCTTCACCGTCACGACCCCGCTCACATGGCGCTGGCTGACATCGATGGCGGCCTGCAGCATCTCGCGCTCGGGGCTGAACCAGTAGCCGTTATAGACGAGCTCCGCATAGCGCGGCATCAGCTCGTCCTTCAGGTGCATAGCCCCACGATCGAGCGTGAGGCTTTCGATGCCCCGATGCGCCGCGAGCCAGATGGTGCCGCCCGGCGTCTCATAGATGCCGCGGGACTTCATGCCCACATAGCGCCCCTCCACGAGGTCGAGCCGCCCGATGCCGTGCTTGCCGCCGAGCTCGTTGAGGCGCGTGAGCATGGCCGCGGGCGACAGCGCCTCGCCATTTACGCTCACCGGGTCGCCCGCCTCGAAGCCGATCTCGATGATCTCCGGCGTGTCGGGCGCGTCCTCCGGGTGCACGGTGCGCTGATACACGTAGTCCGGCGCGGGCTGGCTCGGGTCCTCCAGCACCTTTCCCTCCGAGGAGGTGTGGAGCAGGTTCGCGTCTACCGAGAACGGCGCCTCGCCCCGCTTGTCCTTCGGCACCGGCACCTGATGCGCCTCCGCCCATTCGATGAGCGTGGTGCGCGAGGTCAGGTCCCACTCCCGCCAGGGTGCGATCACCTTGATCTCGGGCTCCAGCGCGTAGGCGGAAAGCTCGAAGCGCACCTGGTCGTTACCCTTGCCCGTGGCGCCATGGGCGATGGCATCGGCCCCCGTCTCGCGCGCGATTTCCACAAGGCGTTTGGAGATAAGAGGGCGCGCGATGGAGGTGCCGAGCAGGTACTGCCCCTCGTAAAGCGCGTTGGCCCGGAACATCGGCGCGCAGAAGTCCCGCACGAACTCCTCGCGCAGGTCCTCGATGAAGATCTCCTTGGCGCCCATCATCTCGGCCTTGGCGCGGGCCGGCTCCAGCTCCTCGCCCTGGCCGAGATCGGCGGTGAAGGTGACGACCTCGCAGCCCTTCTCCACCATCAGCCATTTCAGGATGATCGAGGTGTCGAGCCCGCCCGAATAGGCCAGGACCACTTTCTGAGGTGCGCTCATGGTGATGTCTCCCGCCGACTAACCGCGTGGCGCTCTACGGCATCGACCCTACGCCCGCAAGCCGGGGCGCACTGTCCCGCAAAGAATGGATGTCGCGCCGGAATAATCCCGCGCGCCGCTCGTTGTCCTGCCGTGGAACGCCCGGAGCGCACGACGCAGCGGACCCCACAGTGGCAACAATTGAGCGACGGAGGAGTGATCGATGAAGCATTTCGAGCGACTGCGGGTTGGGATCGATCCTCGCCCCTTTCTCCAGGAGATCGAAGGCGTCGACGGCGCCTGGGACAGCGCGACCGGGCGGCAGGAGAAGATCAAGGTACAGCGGGAGGCGCTGGCCATCCCCCTTCGTGGCTTGCGCAAGTCCATGATCAACGGGCGCAAGCGACGCGACGTTCACGAGAGCCGCTGGACGACCGGCTCGGAACGGTTCCCCGTCGCCCGCGCGTTCCTTGACCGGATCGCGAGCGAGGAACGCGCCGAGCTCGGTCGCGCCAAAATCGTCTGTCTCAAGGCTGGCCGGCGCGTCTATCCGCACATCGACCGTGGGGAGTACTATCGCGTCCGCGGCCGGTACCATTTCGTGCTCCGCTCAAGCGCTGGCTCTTGGATGCGGGCGGGCGATGAGGAGACGCGGATGCATGAGGGAGAGCTCTGGTGGTTCGACAACAACGCCGTTCATGAAGCGCATAACGACGGTGACGAGGACAGGATCCACATGATTTTCGACATGCTCCCGCTCGCGATGCGCGAAGAGGTCTATGCGGAGGAACGGGTGGCAAGCTGACGGGCAAGCTTCGCGGAATAGCAGCGCGCGTTGGGGGCGCCGTGCGCCTCAGCCACCTTCGCCCGCTGCTTCGGCACCGCTGAGCGTCAAGGCAAAGTCGGCCACGTCCCTCCAAACGGCCGCCGCCCCGAGGTCGCGGAACAGGAGATGCCAGCCCCCCGGGTAGCGGATCACCGCCTCGCCGCCCGGCACCCTGTCGAACACTGCCGCGGTCCGCGCCTCTGGCACGATCTGGTCCTGGTCGCCGAGCAGCAGGATCGTGGGCAGGCGCACCGCCCCGGCCGCGCGCGCCGCCGCATCCGTCACGCGCACGAGACCCAGCAGCTCGCGGGCGGAGGGGCGGCCGAGATAGTAGGGATCGCGCCCGAGCGCCCGCAGCGCCTCGATATTGTCGCTGGCCTGGATGCGGACCACCCCCTCCCCGCTGAAGCGCTTCTCAGGCGCTATGAAAGCGGCGGTCCACGCCGCCATGCGATGGAAGGGATTGAGCGCCTCGCCGCCCCAGATCGCCGGCGCCGCGAGCACAAGGCCGTCCACGCCCAGCCCGCCATCCGCCCGGCGCGGATCCGCCGCCGCCAGCGCCACGCCCCCGCCCATCGAATGGCCGACGACGATGATCGGCAGAGCCGGATGGCGCCCGCGGAGATGCTGCGCCATCGCCACAGCATCGGCGGCAAGGCCCTCGGCGCCCGGCCAACGCCCGCGCGTGCTCCCCCGCCCGAAACCGCGCTGGTCGGGCGCGTAGGTGAGAATGCCAGCCGCCGCCCAGGCCGCCGCAGCGGCAGCATAGGTGGAGCGTCCGTAATCCCCGAAGCCGTGCAGCGCGAGGATCACGGCCCTCGGCGCATCATCCGGTGCCCAGCGGGTGGTGGGCAGAAGCGTGCCGTCCGACGCCGGAAGATCGCGCGGGACGGCTTCTGGCGCCTCGGTTGCCAATAGCGTAGCGGGCGCCGTGGCGGGCAACGGCCCACCCGCCGCGCACGCTGCCAGGAGGCACACCAGCGCCAAGGCCAGCGCGAAACGCCCCTTTGCGCTCACCCGACAAGCGCCGCCACGCGCGCGCGCAGCACCGGCAGCACTTCCGCCTCGAACCAGGGGTTGCGCTTCAGCCACGCCGTATTGCGCCAGCTTGGATGCGGCAGCGGGAGGATACCGGCGGGGCTCTCCCGCCACGCGGCCACCCGCGCGGTCAACCCGCCCTTCGGCGCGGGGCCCAGATGCCAGCGTTGGGCATACTGCCCGATCGCCAGCGTCAGCCCGATATTCGGAAGCAGCGCCAGCATCGCCGCCCGCCACGTCTCCGCACAAACCGGCGGCGGCGGCAAGTCGCTCCCCTTCGCATCGTAGCCCGGGAAGCAGAAGCCCATGGGCACGATGGCGATGCGCGACGCATCGTAGAAAATCTCGCGCCCAATCCCCAGCCAGTCCCGCAACCGGTCGCCCGAGGGGTCGTCGAAGGGCAGCCCCGAGCGATGCGCCCGCATCCCCGGCGCCTGGCTCGCGATCAGCAGCCGCGCCCGCGGATCGAGCTGGAAGATCGGCCGGGGCCTATGCCGGGTCTCCGTGGCCGCGAAGCGCGCGGCACAGAGCCGGCAGCCCTTCACCTGCGCCGTGACGGCCAAGGGCTCTGAGGCGGCATCCCGCGCCAAGGCGCCCTCAGCC
>JBCBEP010000127.1:0-9160 GCA_038528605.1 Pseudomonadota bacterium | reverse complement strand
GCGGAACATCACCTGGCGGCGGCCGGGGCTGCGCCGTTCCCAGTCGTCGAGCATTGCCTTCACCTGCGCGCGCTGAAGGCCCTCCTGGCTGCCGCAGAGGTCGCAGGGGATGATCGGGAACTGCATCGCCTTCGCGAACCGCGCACAGTCCGCCTCGGCCACGTAGCTGAGGGGGCGCAGCACCTGCACATCGCCCTCCTCGTTCAGCAGCTTGGGCGGCATCGCCGCGAGCCGCCCGCCGTGGAAGAGGTTGAGCATGAAGGTCTCGAGGATGTCGTCCCGGTGATGACCGAGCACCACGGCCCGGCAGCCCTCCTCCCGCGCGATGCGGTAGAGATGCCCCCGGCGCAGGCGCGAACAGAGGCTGCAATAGGTCTTGGTCGAGGGCACCTTGTCGACCACCACGGAGTAGGTGTCCTGATACTCGATCCGGTGCGGCACGCCGAGCTCAGCCAGAAACGCGGGCAGCACCGTGGCAGGAAAGCCCGGCTGCCCCTGGTCGAGATTGCAGGCCAAAAGGTCGACCGGCAGAAGGCCCCGCCATTTCAGCTCCAGGAGCACCGCGAGCAGCGTGTAGCTGTCCTTGCCGCCCGAGAGACAGACCAGCCAGCGGTCCCCCTCCCGCACCATCGCATAGGCGCCCATCGCTTCCCGCACCTCACGCAGCAGCCGCTTCCTGAGCTTTCGGAACTCAAGGGTCTCGGGCGCATTGGCGTAGAGCCGCGCAAGGATATCGTCGGTCGCATCCAACATGCCCGCTTGGTATGGTCATCGGGCGGGGCGAACAAGGACGATGGTGATGGCGCGAGGACGTGACGGCGGCCCGATCGGCGATGGTGACCTTGCCGCCCTGGAAGCGGAAATGACTGCGCTGGCGCTGCCCGCAGCCGTGATCACCATCGGCGACCCGCCCGTGTCCGACCCCATCGAAAGCGCGCTTGGCGGCCCGGCCTGGCGTCCGGCGGGAACGGAATGGCCTGCGTGGAAGCGCAGGCCCATGCTGTTCCTCGCGCAGCTGAACTTCGCCGAGATCCCCCCGCTGCCGGACTTTCCCGAGAGCGGTCTCCTGCAGATCTTCGTGGGAGACAGCGACGTTCTCGGTTGCAGTTTTCCCTCCACGCCCGGCGAGGGCGTGCATATCGACTTCTGGCCTGAGCCGAGCGGTGGCGGAGCGGTTCTCGGCCCCGTCTCGCGCAACGCGCCGTTCGAGGACCGGCGCATCGGCGAGCACGGGCGGCGGCTGAGCTTCGAAGCGGCCCAGGTGCTGCCCTCGGTCGAGGACTGGCGGGTTCTTCCCCTGATCGAGCCACTCTGGGAGCGCCCGGGCGAGGAGACGCTGGAGCTGTTTCTCGACCGGGTGAACGACGCGCATCCTACGCATCATGTAGGCGGCCATCCGGAGTTCACGCAGTACGACATCCGCAGCGATGAGACCCACGCCGACTACGACCGAACGCTCCTGAAGCTCGGCTCGGACGAGGCGATCATGTGGGGCGATGCGGGGGAGGCGAACTGGCTTATCCCAGCAACGGCCCTGCGGGAGCATAGGTTCGACAGGACCCTCTATTCCTGGGACTGTACCTGAGCGCGCGGGGGCACGGGATCCCAGCCATCCCCCCCGCCCGGACGGCAGCGAGCGAGGCGCCTTACCGTGAGAAGGCTACCCCGCCAGGGACCGTGCGTCGCCAGAGCCTCGAGCGCGTATTCGGAACAGGTCGGGCGGAAGCGGCAATGCATGCCGACCCAGGGGCTCAGGATGAGGCGATAGGCCCTGATCGGGAGCGCGAGCAGAATGGCGAGCGGGCCTCCCATGCGCGGCCCGCGCCAGAGGGGGCGGTCCTCACAGTTTCCGCACATCGCGGGACGCTTTCGGCTTCCGGGGGGCATGGACGCGCACAAGAGCGTCGCGCAGATCAGCAACAAGCGCCTCGAACGGGCGCTCCGCCGTACTGCCCGCGCGGCCGATCAGCACGTAATCCCAGCCGGGCCTGCCGGCAGCGGGCAACAAGCGCGCGGCCGCCTCCCGCAACCGGCGCTTCGCGCGATTACGGGCAACGGCATTTCCGACTTTCTTGGAGCAGGTGTAGCCAACGCGAATGGGGGCGTTGTCCCCCTCGCCCTCGGCCCGGCGACGCGCCTGCAGCAGAACGCCGGGCGCCGCGTGCCGGCGTGCCCGGGCGGCTGCGAGAAAATCGCGCCGCTTCTTCAGGCTTGCCGGCAGCGCCATGGGCAAACCGGCGCGATTACGCCGAGAGGCTCTTGCGGCCCTGACGACGGCGGCGGTTGAGGATCTTGCGGCCGTTCTTCGTCGCCATGCGCGCGCGGAAGCCATGGCGGCGCTTACGCACGAGGCGGCTCGGCTGATAGGTGCGCTTCATCGCGTGTCTCCAAATCCAATGCCCGCAGCCGGCCGAGAACGGCGGCGCAGGCGGTCCTGTCCGAGAGCCGCTGCCGTTACCCGCGCCACCGGGCGGTGTCAATGGGGAGCAGACCCTCGATCGCCACCCAGCGCAAAACATTTCACTCATGCACAAGCGCTTCAAGCCGCCGTGAGAGCCATGGTCAAAGCGCCCCTGTCGCCCTTTATCGCAATGCAACGCGTGAGACGGGGTGTCGCGCCCCTGGCCATCGGGAGAGGACCCATGACCATGATCGAGACCGCCGAGAAACCGGCAGAGACCAGCGGCGCCCAAAGCGCCCAGCCGCAGAAACAGGGCCTCGCCCGCTGGCTGCCGCTTGCGCTGATCGCGCTCGGCGCGGGTGCCGCGATCTTCTTCCTTGGCGACTACTTCAGCTTCCAGACGCTGGCGGACAATCGCGATGCGCTGCTGGGCTGGCGGGACGAGAACCTCATCGCGACGATCGCCGTCTTCGTCCTCGCCTATGCCGCCGCCACGGCCTTCTCCGTTCCCGGCGCGGTCTGGTTCACGATCACCGGCGGCTTCCTCTTCGGCACGTGGTTCGGCACGGCGCTCTCGGTCACCGGCGCGACCATCGGTGCGATCCTGATCTTCCTCGCGGCCCGCACCTCGCTGGGCGAGACGCTGAAGGAGAAGGCTGGCAGCTGGCTCACCCGCATCGAGAAGGGCTTCCAGGAAGGAGCGGTGAGCTATCTGCTCATCATGCGCCTCGTGCCCGCCATCCCGTTCTTCGTGGCGAACCTTGCGCCGGCCTTCCTGGGCGTGCCGCTGCGCACCTTCGCCTGGACGACCTTCGTGGGCATCATTCCGGGCGCTGCCGTCTACAGCTCCATCGGCAGCGGCGTCGGCGCGCTGATCGACAAGGGCGAGACGCCGGATCTCGGCATCATCTTCTCGCCCGAGGTGCTCGGCCCGCTGGTCGGCCTCGCGCTCCTCGCCGCGATGCCGCTGATCATCAAGCGCTTCCGAAAGCCCTGACCACCACACTCGAAGGAGGCTGCCATGCGCGATATCCCCGAGACGCTCACCCCCGATCTCTGCATCATCGGCGCGGGTTCCGGCGGCCTCTCCGTCGCCGCCGGTGCGGTGCAGATGGGCGCGAGCGTCGTGCTGATCGAAGACCACAAGATGGGCGGGGATTGCCTCAACTACGGCTGCGTGCCCTCGAAGGCCATCATCGCAGCCGCGAAGAAGGCCCATGCACATCGCACCTCCGGCGCCTACGGCGTCGCCGCGAACGAGCCGGTGGTGGACTATGCTAAGGTGATGGACCACGTCGCCGGCGCCATCGCCACCATTGCCCCGCATGACAGCGAGGAGCGGTTCGAGAAGCTCGGCTGCACGGTCATCCGCGCCCGAGGCCGCTTCACGGCGACAGACACGGTGGAGGCAGGCGGCCAAACGATCCGCGCGCGGCGCTTCGTGGTGGCGACAGGCTCGGCCCCGCTCGTACCCCCCATCCCGGGCCTCGACAGCGTGCCCTACCTCACCAATGAGAGCCTCTGGGAGAACCGGGAGCTGCCGGGACACCTGCTGATCGTTGGTGGCGGGCCCATCGGCCTCGAGCAGGCGCAGGCCCACCGGCGCCTCGGCAGCCAGGTCACCGTACTCGAAGCCGCCAAGGCCTTCGGGAAGGACGACCCGGAACTCGCCGCCATCGCCCTGGAGAAGCTGCGCAGCGAAGGCATCGACATCCGCGAGGGCGCGAAGGTCGAGCGTGTCTCCGGAAGCGCCGGCGCCGTCACGCTCCACCTCGAGGGCGGAGAGGAGGTGGGTGGCACGCACCTGCTGCTCGCCGTCGGCCGCGCGGCCAACGTGTCGGATATGGGGCTCGACGAAGCGGGCATCGAGCACGACCGCCGCGGCATCAAGGTCGACAAGGGTCTCCGCTCGATCTCCAACCGGAAGGTCTACGCCATCGGCGACGTCGCGGGCGGCCTCCAGTTCACCCATGTCGCCAACTATCACGCAGGCCTCGTCATCCGGAACGCGCTCTTCCGCATGCCCGTCACGGCGAAGACGGAGCACATTCCCTGGGCCACCTTCACCGATCCCGAGCTCGCCCAGGTGGGCCTCACCGAAGCGCAGGCCAAGGAACAGCATGGCGACAAGGTCGAGGTTTCGCGCTTCGAGTTCGCCGGGAATGACCGGGCGATCGCGGACGGCACCACGGCCGGCCTCATCAAGGTGATGACAGGTCGCAAGGGCAAGATCCTCGGCGCCAGCATCGTGGGCCCGGCCGCAGGCGAGATCATCCACCCCTGGGCCCTTGCCATCGCCAACGGCCAGAAGATCGGCGCTGTCGCAGGCATGGTCGCCCCCTACCCCACGCTCGGCGAGGTCACGAAGCGCGCCGCGGGCGCCTACTACGCCCCCCGCCTTTTCGAGAGCGCCTTCGTCAAGCGCATGGTTCGCCTCCTTGCCAAGCTGGGCTGATCTCGGCGACATCTCTCGGGGGGCATGTTGCGCCCCCCGGGCCGCGGAGCTTTACGGTTGATCACAGGCATCTCTGCCAGGCTGCTGCTGCTGACCATCCTCGTCGTCATGGCGGTGGAGGTGGCGATCTTCGTGCCATCGGTCGCCCAGTTCCGGAAGAGCTTCCTCGAGGAACGTCTCGTCCGCGCCGAAATCGCAGCGCTCACTGTCATGGCCGCGCCGGGCGGGCGCGCGGGCGGCGCGCTGCAGGACGAACTGCTGGACACCGCCGACGCCCTCAACATTGTCGTGCAGAAGGAAGGCCGCCGCATCCTGGCCCTGCAAGGCACCGGCTTCCCCGTGCCAGTGGAGAGTTTCGATCTCCGCGAGGCCACCTCCTTCGACCTCATCCGCGACGCCATCGCCTGCTTGCTGGCGAGCAAGGAGGGCGACGTCCAGCGCGTGGTCGGCACCACGGGCGAGGGGATGTATGACAGCGTGGAGATCACCTTCGAGGTCGCCCAGCTCCGCGCGGCGATGATCGATTACGGTTTCCGCATCCTCCAGCTCTCCCTCATCATCTCCGTCATCACCGCTGGCGTGGTGTTCTTCACGGTGCGCCGCTTCGTGGTCGCGCCGCTGCTCGACGTGATCCGGAATGTCGAGCAGTTCCACGAAAACCCCGAAGACCCCGGCCGCATCATGCAGCCCAAGGGCAAGGCCGGCGAAGTGGCGGAGGCGGAACGCGCCATCGCCGCGATGCAGACCGAGGTGATCACTGCCCTCGGTCAACGCCGGCGCCTCGCGGAGCTGGGCGGTGCGGTGGCGAAGATCAACCACGATCTGCGCAACATGCTCGCCGCCGGCCAGCTGATGACCGAACGCCTCGGCGCCTCGGACGATCCGCTCGTGGCCCGCGTGCTGCCCAAGCTCGTGGGCTCGCTCGACCGTGCCGCCGCCCTCTGCCAGTCCACGCTCGACTACGGCCGCGCGGAGGAGCCCGAGCCCACCCTCCGCCCCGTCGCCGTCGAGCAGGTCCTTGCGGATGTGGTCGAAAGCCTGGGCCTCGCACCGGACGCGACGAGCCTCGTCGAGCCACGCAACCAGGCAACCCAGGGCATCAGGGCGGGCACCGAAGCCGGGGAAGTCGTGCTCTCCGATGGCCCTGTCCGGATCGTCTCGGCCCTGCCCCCCGGGGTCACCGTCACGGCCGACCCTGACTTCCTCTTCAGGATCCTCGCCAATCTCATCCGCAACGCGGTCGAAGCGATCCGCAGCGCCGGCGGGCGCGGCACCATCACCCTGTCGCTCGCACCGCAGGCCTTGGTCGAGGCGCGCACGAACGGCCTGAACGGCAACGGCTCCTCGGCCGCCACGCCGGCATGCCACTTCCTGCTCAGCGACACAGGCCCGGGCCTGCCCGAGAAGGCGCGGGACAACCTCTTCCGCCCGTTCCGCTCCAGCACCCGGCGCGGCGGCACCGGGCTCGGCCTCGTCATCGCCTCCGAGCTCGCCGCCGCCCAGGGCGGGCAGCTCGATCTCGTATCGACATCGCCTGCGGGCACGGTCTTCGCGCTCTGCCTCCGCGGTGCCGCTGCAGCCCAGCGCCTCAACCGCAGCGCCTGAGCGACCGTCTCGGGTCTCGGAGCCCGCCGGAGAGACGGCCGCAGGAACCGCCGAAAGCGTGACGGCACCCCTTGCAATCCCCCGGCCCACCCGCTAACTCGCAGCCTCCAACGGCCAAGCACCGGTAGCTCAGCTGGATAGAGCACCAGACTACGAATCTGGGGGTCGGGGGTTCGAATCCTCCCCGGTGCGCCAATAAAATCAGTGACTTATGGCGCGAACTCGGATCTTGGTGGCTTGGCTAGCTATCAACTAGCAACCACACGAGGCTCGCATCGGAAGCAACCCGGTGTGGCCAAGACGATCTAGCCGCTGAGCCTGAATGTACTGATGGCGGCCCGTGGCAACCGGGCTTCGGCGCCCGTGCAGCAGCGGCTTCATTCGTCGGCGTATCCGCTCAGAGTGTAGCGATTGCACGCACACTAGCAGCTAGGCGCATTTCCAACGTCCCTTTGTTCGCAGTAGTTGCATTGAGCTGCCGTGCTGTTCAGAATCACCGCAGCCTCTGCGTTTTGGCTCGAACAGCTCGCCTCGCAGCGAACCACCGCCACCGCTGCGCTAACCAGCTTTCGGGCAGGAAGCGCGGAGTGCACCTGATGCCATTTCTTCTTCCACTAGCTGCTCAATGTACCGAATGGCTCCGTCGATGTCGCCCTGCACCTCGTAAGCCGCAAGCTTCGCGCCGATCTCGTCTGGCAACTGCGCCAGGAGAAGTGCCTCCTCTGCCGCGAGTTCAGCGTCGGACATTCCTGAAAGACCGCGAGGGCCGTGCCGGTCTTCGAGCTTCTGGATGCGGCGTCGAAGGCGGTCAGCGGGCATCGGAGGCCGCCTCGAGCGCCTCGACGCGCCGCTCGAGTTCCTGCGTCTCATAGGCGCGGCGGGTAGTCTCGATGATGCGGCTGATGGCGTCGGCTTCCTCAGGGGTGAGCTGACCGCTCGCGGTTGCCTCGAGCACGCTGGCAAGGGCGTTGGCAATGTCGTGGGCGCTCTCGACCGGGCCGAGATCGATCTCAACCGGTCGGCCGCGCCGTGGTGGCAGGACCCGATCAAAGCAGAGGCGCATCGCCGTGGTATCGCCGCCGAGCGCGAGATCGACGGCCTTGCGCGCGAGGCCCTCGATCTCGCCATCAAGCAATGCTTCGGCGGCGCGGGTTGCGTGGTTCCGGGCCCCGCGCGGCCGCCCCGCCGGGTTGCCCGAGGTGCCAGACAGGAACCGGCCGGCCTGATCCCGACCAGTTTTTTCAGGCTGATGGGCCTGCATGGGCGGAGCTTCTTTTATGCGGGTCGCTTGCGATGTGGGGTATTCTAGCACCTCGCGCCAGCAGCCGTCCACAGAACGCGCAATCGTCCAGCAGCGCGACGCTGCCCAAGATCAGCGCCCATTGGACAAGCAAAGCGATGTCGTAGTGGTCAGTCTTGGCTCATCGTAACCGCCAAGGAGTGGAGATGAGACAGCAACCCGAAATACACAAGCCGCGAACCGACCGGATGGCGCAGAAAGCCCGACCTCCCGACACGATCTTCCTTCGCGCTCTCGCAGACGCTGAGGATCTCTCGATGTCCTCTGCGTGGACGTCGATGACGACGAGCAAGCATGTCGAACGGCACGGAACTGGGCCCCCCGATCGACCCGCAAGAGCATTCTGTCTCACACTTGGTTGAGCTACCCATGTAGATGAAGGCAGGCCTTGAACTGCACGGCCGACGGAAGGCGGGCACGCCCGGACCGACGAGTTCCCCATGCGCCACGATCAAGGCGTACGCCGCGTGGGTCGGCAGCGACTTTGCCTGCACCGGCTCGCAAAGATCGGTTTGCGCAAGATGCGCCGGCCCGCGCGCGCCATTGCAGGTGGCCCGGAGCGGCCATTCTGGGGTTGCGACATCGCTGCGATGCCTTCCCTTCCGGCCGTTCCCCGCATCTGCTCACTGGGACGAGTGTCGACGGCAAGACCGCGGACAAAGCGCCATTTCGCTGCGCAAGCACCAATGTCAGGTATCTCATGCTTCAGCTGATGCATTACGGAGCGGCGGACAGAGCAGCCTACAACTCAAACATCCTTCTCTGTCCTTCTTGGCGAGAATGAACAATCGACAGCTGGCCGCCTCGAACGTTGAGACGGCCAGCCGGCTGCTGATGAGACCGATCAGTTGATATCCTGGACCTGCATTACGATGTCACGCCACTTCCGCTGGTTCTCGATGTCATGCTCCAGGCCTTGCTCATCGGCGATGGTGAAGCGTTTGACGGCAGGCGTTTTGCTGGTGGCTTGATAGAGCCAATACGCCTCGGCCTTCAGGGCGTCCGCAATGGGCGTGTCGATGGATTCGTAGACCATCTGCTTGCAAGCATTGATCGACTCGGCTGGGAACTGAGCGATCCGGTGCGCCAGCGCGTCGACATAGGGACCGATCTCATCGGGCTCCAAGGCTTTGTTGATCGTGCCCATGCTCTCGGCGTCATCCGCGTCGTAGTCCTGCGCACTCAGGATGATCTCGAGCGCACGGCCAAGGCCGGTCTGCCGCGCCATGCGGGACGCGCCGCCGCCGCAAGGCAGGATGCCCATGCCGACCTCCATCTGCATGAACTTGAACTTGCCCCGCGCGGCGAAGCGCATGTCGAGCGCCAGCGCCAGCTCGTGCCCACCACTGGCCCTCCCCCCCGAAACGGATCCACTGGTAATGTCGGTTTGGCCGACGAG
>JBCBEP010000126.1:0-9290 GCA_038528605.1 Pseudomonadota bacterium | reverse complement strand
CTCGAGGAATTCCACCCCGAGCGTGTGGCCGGCCGCATCCTCGGCATGGGCGACATCGTAAGCCTCGTCGAGAAAGCGCAGGAGACGCTCGAGGCCGAGGCCGCCGAGCGCATGATGAAGCGGTTCCAGAAGGGCCGCTTCGACATGAACGACCTGCAGGGCCAGCTCGAGCAGATGATGAAGCTCGGCGGGATGCAGGGGATCATGGGCATGCTCCCGGGCATGGGGAAGATCCAGAAGCAGATGGAAGACGCGAACATGGACGACAAGGTCCTGAAGCGTCAGATCGCCATCATCCAGTCGATGACCAAGGAAGAGCGCAAGAAGCCCGAGCTGATGGCGGCGAGCCGCAAGAAGCGCGTGGCGGCGGGCTGCGGGCTCGAGGTCTCGGACGTGAACAAGCTTCTGAAGATGCATCGCCAGATGGCGGACATGATGAAGAAGATGGGCAAGATGGGCGGCAAGAAGGGCATGCGCGGCATGCTGGGCCAGATGATGGGGGGTGGCGGCCTGCCCCCCGGCCTCGCCGCGCAGGCGCGGGCTCAGGGCGGCAAGACGGCGGAAGCTGCGAAGGGCGCTGGCGGCCCTGCCGGCGGCGGCCTGCCCCCCGGCTTCCCGGGGCTCGGCGGCCCTGGCGGCGCGCTGCCGCCGGGCCTCGGCGGCCTCTCTGGGCTCGGCAAAAAGAAATGACCCCGGCGCGCTGCACCGTGCCCCCGGTTGGGGCCGCGGCCGAGGCGGCCGCGCGGCATCGGGCGGTTCTGCCGGTGCTCGAGACGGCGCGGCTGCGCCTGCGCGCGCCGGCGGCGGCGGACTTTGCGCTCTGGCTGCGGATCGGGACCGAGCCGGGCTGCGAGTGGATTGGCGGGCCGGCGGAACCCGAGGATGCCTGGTACGATTTCTGCGGGCACGTGGCCTGCTGGCTGTTGCACGGGCACGGGCCTTTCGTGGTGGAGCGGAAGGCCGATGACGCACCGCTCGGCTTCGTCTTCCTCGGCTACGAGTGGGACGATGCGGAGACGGAGCTCGGCTGGTTCATGGCGCAGGAGGCACGCGGCCAGGGCTACGCGCGCGAGGCCGCCGAGGCGGTGCGCGACTGGGGCCTCGGCCTGCTGCCCACCTTCGTCAGCTACGTACAGCCGAAAAATGCACCCTCCACCGGCGTTGCCCGCCATCTGGGCGCCGTGCTCGACGCTGCGGAGAGCGCGCGGCTCGACACGGCGGTCTGGCGCCATGGCGGTGGGGTGGCGGCATGACCGGGTTTGTCCTCCCCACGCCGGTGCTTGAGAGCGAGCGGCTGGTGCTGCGCGCACCTGTGGCATCGGATATTGATGCCTTCACTGCGTTCTGGACCACGGAGCGGGCGCGCTGGCACGGCGGGCCGTTCACGCCGGGACGCTGCTGGCGAAACCTCGGCACGCAGATCGGCCACTGGGTCATGCGGGGCTATGGCGGCTTCGTGATGACCGAGCGCGGGAGCGGCCGGGCGGTTGGTTTCGTCGGCCCCTGGCATCCGGGCGAGTGGCCGGAGGCGGAGATCGGCTGGAGCGTCTTTGACCCGGCCGATGAGGGCCGCGGCTTTGCCGCCGAAGGCGCGCGGCGGGTCCTCGACCATGTGTTCCGGGACCTCGGCTGGACGACGACGGTGAGCTATGTCGACCCGGCGAACGCGCGATCGATCGCACTGGCGGAACGGCTCGGCGCCCGGCGCGACGGAGCGGCAGTCCGCCCGCCGCAGGACGCAGATGACGCGCCCTGCCTCGTCTTCCGCCATCCGCACCCGGCGGAGGTGGCGGCATGAGCGGGCTTCCCATCGCAGAGATCCCGGTGATCGAGACCGAACGGCTCGTCCTCCGCCCCCATCGCGAGGCGGATCTGGACGACTGGATCGCGTTCTACGCTTCCGACCGGGCCGCGCATGTGGGCGGGTTTCAGGACCGCGACCAGGTGTGGCGCGGGCTTGTCGCCGGCCTCGGGCACTGGATGTTACGCGGCTACGGCATGTGGGCGGTGGAGGAGAAGGCGACCGGCCTCCTCTGCGGCCGTGTCGGCCCGCACTGCCCCATCGACTGGCCTGAGCCGGAGATCGGCTGGCTGCTGCTCGAGCGGGCGGAGGGGCGGGGCATCGCCCTCGAAGCGGCCCTCGCCGCCCGGCGCTTCGCCTACGGCACGCTCGGCTGGACCACGACGATCAGCCTCATCGCGGCGGCGAACATGCGGTCCATCGCCCTGGCCGAGCGCCTGGGCGCACGGCCGGACGGTGTGTTCGTCCACGGCCGCTACGGGGAGATGCCGATCTACCGCCATCCCTCCCCCTCGGAGGTGGCGGCATGACCGTGAGCTTCACGATCCCCACGATCGAGACCGAGCGGCTGGTGCTGCGCGCGCCGGCGGAGGCGGACTACGCAGCCTGGCTCGCCTTCAACGAGACCGACCGGACGGCCTTCGTGGGCGGCCGCGCCTCGCCCAACACCGTCTGGCGCGGGCTCGCCACCTATCTCGGCCACTGGGCGCTGCGCGGCTACGGCATGTGGGCCGTGGACCTGAAGGAGACCGGGGAGTTCTGCGGCAATGTGGGCCCCTGGTGCCCCCAGGGCTGGCCGGAACCGGAGATCGGGTGGACGCTGACGGGCAATGCCGAGGGCAAGGGCATCGCGCGGGAAGCCGCCCTCGCCTCGCGCGCCTATGCCTATGGCACGCTCGGCTGGACGACGGCCATCAGCCTGATCGACCCCCAGAATGTGCGCTCCATCGCCCTGGCCCAGCGCCTCGGCGCGTGGTGGGACGGCGATTTCGTGCATGACGAGTACGGGACCATGGGCGTCTGGCGCCACCCAGGGCCCGACGCGCTCGAGGAGGCCGCGTCATGAAGCATTCCCGCCAGTTCCCCACGCTCGCGACCGAAAGGCTGACGCTCCGGGCGCCCGAGGCGCGGGACCTCAATGCCTACATGGCGTTCTATACCAATGCCGAGGCGTCGAGCTGGTATGGCGGCCCGCTGCGGCCCGACCAGGTGTGGCGCCGCCTCGCCGAGGATATCGGGCACTGGCATCTCAAGGGCTTCGGCATGTGGATGCTGGTGCGGCGGGACGACGGGCAGAGTGTGGGCGGCGTGGGCCTCGCCCACCCCGTCGGCTGGCCGCGGCATGAGCTGACCTGGTGGCTGCTGCCCCATTCGCGGGGCACGGGCCTCGCGCAGGAAGCCTCGGTCGCCATCATGAGCTTTGCGATCAACTCGCTCGGCTGGCCATCGGTGGAGACCCATATCCGGGACGGAAACCTGCCCGCCCATCGCCTCGCCGTGCGTC
Source organism: Pseudomonadota bacterium (assembly GCA_038528605.1). Classification (GTDB taxonomy): domain Bacteria; phylum Pseudomonadota; class Alphaproteobacteria; order Rhodobacterales; family Rhodobacteraceae; genus Thermohalobaculum. The sequence goes on along the minus strand of JBCBEP010000126.1, from coordinate 5,985 downwards.
TTGGTGCGGAGAAGATCGCGCGCGGCACCTTTCCGGACGGGCACGACCGCGATGTATACCGGCTTGCCCCCACCAAGGCGATGCCCTTCGGCGCGGCACCGGAACGCGAGGAGGGCGCCGAATGAGCGAGGCAGGAACCGATGCGGCACGGGCGGCCGAGCTTTTGCAGGGGCTCCGTCACTCCATCGACAATCTCGATGCGATCCTCGTCCACACCTTGGCCGAGCGGTTCAAGTGCACGCAGGAGGTGGGGCGGCTCAAGGCCGAGCATGCCCTGCCCCCGGCCGACCCTGCGCGCGAGGCGAAGCAGATCGAACGGCTGGAACGCCTCGCCACCGAAAGCGGGCTCGACCCCGAGTTCGCGAAGAAATTCATGCGGTTCATCGTCGACGAGGTGATCCGCCACCACCGCCAGTTCCAGGAATAGGCGCGCATAGCGCCGCAACGCAGACCCAAGGAGAACACTCATGTCGATCAAGATCAGGCTCGCCCGTGGCGGCTCGAAGAAGCGGCCCTTCTACCGCATCGTGGCGGCGGACAGCCGCATGCCGCGCGACGGCCGCTTCATCGAGAAGCTCGGCACCTACAACCCGCTTCTGCCGAAGGACAGCGAGAGCCGCGTGCAGATGAACATGGAGCGCGTTGAGCATTGGCTTGGCCAGGGCGCGCAGCCGACGGATCGTGTGGCCCGCTTCCTCGAAGCCGCGGGCGTCCGCCCGAAGGCCGAGCGCGCCAACCTGCAGAAGGCCGAGCCGGGCAAGAAGGCGCAGGAGCGTGCGAAGGAGCGTGAGGAGAAGCGCCTCGCCGCCGAGGAAGCCGCGAAGGAGGCCGAGGAGCAGGCCAAGGCCGCTGCCGAGGCGCCGGCCGAGGAGGCTGCTGCCGAGGACGCTGGCGAGGAGCCGAAGGAGCAGGCGGCGGAGTAATCCGCCGCTCGCCCGCCGCGGTCGCCCATACGAGGCGCGCGCCATGCACCCTGCCCCGCCGGCCAGCACCGCCCCGGCCGAGTTCGCACCCGGTTTCCGCGCGGAGCTGGAGCGGCTTATGCGCTGGCGCCGGGATGTGCGGCACTTCCGGCCCGATCCAGTGCCGGCGGCGCTGGTCGACGAGGCGCTGGCGGCCCTGGCCCTCGCGCCCTCCGTCGGCCTCTCTGAGCCCTGGCGGCTGGTGCGCGTGGGTAGCGAGGGGGGGCGCGCAGCGGTGCGCGCGAATTTCGAGGCGGCAAATGCCGAGGCGCTGGCAGGCTATGCGGGCGAGCGCGCCGCGCTCTACGCCAAGCTGAAGCTTGCGGGGCTCGACATCGCGCCCGTGCAGCTCGCCGTGTTCTGCGACGACGCCACGGGCCAGGGCCACGGGCTGGGGGCCGCCACCATGCCGGAGACGCGGGCCTATTCGGTGGTGGCGGGCATTCAGAACTTCTGGCTGGCCGCGCGGGCCGGGGGGCTCGGCGTCGGCTGGGTCTCGATCCTCGACCCAGAGCGGCTGACTGCGGCGCTGGACGTGCCGGCGGGCTGGCGCTTCATCGGCTATCTCTGCGTGGGCTGGCCCGCAGCGGAGAGCGAGACGCCGGAGCTCGAGCGGGCGGGCTGGGAGACGCGGCAGGGTGCAGCTGAGGTGCTGGAGCGATGAGCGGCGCCGATGAACCCACAATCTGCGTTGGCGCCATCGCCGGCGCCTTCGGCGTGCAGGGCGAGGTGCGGTTGAAATCCTTCTGCGCGGTCCCCGAGGATATCGCTGCCTATGGTCCCGCTCGCAGCGAGGACGGCGGGCACGAGTTCAAGATCCGCATCACCCGGCCGGTCAAAGGCGGGCTCGCCGCACGGCTTTCCGGTGTGGCCACGCGCGAAGCGGCGGAGGCGCTCAAAGGCACCCGCCTCCATGTGCCCCGCAGCCGCCTGCCGCGCTTGCCGGATGACGAGTTCTACCATGCCGACCTGATCGGGCTTGCGGTCCAGGACACAGGCGGTGCGCCCCTCGGCCGCGTCCACGCCGTGCACGACCATGGCGCGGGCGACATGCTGGAGGTGCGGGGCGAGGGCCCCGCCCTGCTCATCCCCTTCACCCGCTGGGCAGTCCCCACCGTAGATCTCACCGCCGGCCTCCTCATCGCGGACCCGCCTGCTGAGGCCGAGGACCCTGAGGGAGGGCAGGAGGAGGCACCGGGCCCATGAGCGATACCCCCTCGAAGCCCAGATCGGCGGGGATGATCCAGCCGCGGGTCAGCGCGCAGCCGCGGCCTGTGATGGAAGACCGGGCGCGCCCGGCGGCCTGGCGGGCAACGGTGGTGACGCTCTTTCCGGAGCTCTTTCCGGGGCCGCTGGGGGCGAGCCTGACGGGCAAGGCGCTGAAGGACGGGCTCTGGTCGCTCGATACCGTGGATATCCGCCGCTTCGGGGAGGGGCGCCACCGGGTGGTGGACGACACGCCCTCCGGCGGCGGGGCCGGCATGGTGATGCGGGCGGACATCATCGCCCAAGCCCTTGACGCCGCGCGCATTCCGAGCGATACGCGCCGCTCGGTTTATCTCTCCCCGCGCGGGCGGCCTTTCGATCAGGCGCTGGCGCAGGAGCTGGCGGCGGAGTCGGGGCTTGTTCTCCTCTGCGGCCGCTACGAAGGGGTCGACCAACGTGTCATCGACGGGCGGGGGCTCGAGGAGGTCTCGCTCGGCGATTTTGTGCTTTCGGGCGGCGAGATCGCGGCGATGGCACTGATCGATGCGGTACTCCGGCTCCGGCCCGGGGTGCTTGGCAACGCCGCCTCGGCGGTGGAGGAGAGTTTCGCGCGGGGGCTTCTCGAGCATCCGCAATACACACGCCCCCAGCTTTGGGAGGGGCGGGCGATCCCCGAGGTGCTGACCTCAGGCGACCATGCCCGCATCGCCCGCTGGCGGCAGGACGAGGCCGAAAGGCTGACAAAGGAACGGCGTCCCGAACTCTGGCGAGCCTATGAGAGGCTCCGAGAAGCACCAGAGCAATCGGACGCGGCAAAGCGCGGCAGAGCCGCCGAAAAAGAGGACTGAGGCCATGAATATCATCGAGACGCTCGAGGCCGAGCAGATCGCCGAACTCGGCAAGACGATCCCGGATTTCAAAGCTGGCGACACCATTCGCGTCGGCTTCAAGGTGACCGAGGGCACGCGGACCCGTGTGCAGAACTACGAAGGCGTCTGCATCTCGCGCCGCAACGGCGAGACGCTGGCGGGCTCCTTCACCGTGCGCAAGATCTCGTTCGGCGAGGGTGTCGAGCGTGTCTTCCCGCTCTACAGCCCGAATATCGACAGCATCACCGTGGTGCGCCGCGGCCAGGTGCGCCGTGCGAAGCTCTATTACCTGCGCTCGCGCCGCGGCAAGTCGGCCCGTATCGCCGAGAAGACGAACTACAAGCCGAAGAGCGACGCCGGCAAAGGCGCGCCTGCGAGCTGATCTCTGCCCGAGAAAGAGGCCCCGCGGCCGGAGAAAACCGCGGGGCCCTGGCGAAGGCCGGTGCTGTGCGCGTGTGGGAAGGCGACCGGTCCTTCGCCCGCGCTCAGGCCTTGACCTTAGCGCGAACCCTTCGGCGGCAGATGCCAAGGCCGGCGAGGGCACCGACCAGCAGGAGGGCGGAGGCTGGCACCGGCGTGCTGATAACGTTCGGGTCGCCACCCGTATCACCGCCCCCGCCGCCAGCACCGCCACCAGCCGCCGTACCGCTCACCAGCACGTTGTCGAAGCTGTAGTTGACGGCGTTTCCATCATCGACGGCTGAGGCGACGAAGACGTTGAAGACCGTGCTGGCCGCGAATGCCTCGTCGAGCGAGCCGCTGTTTGTGCCACTGCTCACCCCCTCCTCGGCGAGGTAGTCGAACAGGATGGTGAAGGCGCCCGTATCATCCTTGATGCCCACGATCAGATCCTCGCCCGAGGCCCAGTCGCGCGACGGAAAATCCGAGTTCTCTGCGGTCCAGTCCAGGCCGAGCGTGAGATCGGTGAAGCCGGTGGGATCGATCAGCGGGGACTCCCAGAGCGCATAGCCGATGTTGTTGGGCCCCGTGCCGCCCGGCAGGCTCGTCTCGAGACAGCCCGATGTAGGGCAGCCGAAGTTGAGGTCCTGGAACACAAAGGCACCGCCGCTCACGGCCGCGAAATCGTTGCTCGAGCCCGAGCCTGCGATGTTGCCGCCGCCCTCGCTGATCGTCCAGCCGGATGGGACGGTGCCGCTACCGTTACCGATGATCCCGGCACCGTCCTGGCCCGTGAAGTCTTCCGAGTAGAGCTCGACCGCAGCTGCGGGTGAGCCGATAAGAACGGCGCAAAACGCCGCCGTCGAGAGGAAACGCATGTCAGCCTCCATGTAACTGTGACAGGGGCAACTTGCGTAACCATGGTTTCTAGAGACTTAACGGATGAAAGAACAAATCAAGTAAAGAGAAATATTTAAGTCCTTATTCTGTACACACTGCAATCGACTTGGATTTTACGAGTCTTCGAGGCGCCTCGCTTCATCGACAAGCATGATCGGGATGCCCGAGCGCACCGGGAAGGCGAGGTTCGCAGCACGGCTGACGAGTTCGGAGCGGCCGGCATCGTAGGAAAGCGCTACGCCGGTTACGGGGCAGACCAGCGCCTCGAGCATCCGCGGCGAGAACCGGCGCGAGACCGCGCCGTGAGACTGCGGGGCGCCACCGGGGCCGTCCTCCGGCATCATGTCCTCAACGTCGTCTTCGCCCGTCATTGCATCTGGTCGTTGCCTTCGCCCGAAGACGCGATGGCGAACTGCATCAGTGCCGAGAGCGTCTCGTAACGGTCCGAGAGCCGCGGCGCTTCGAGCAGCGCCTGGCGCTCCTCCACGCTAAAGGGGCACATCATGGAGAGGGAGTTCACGAGGAGCTCCTGCTCCGCCTCGCGCATCGCGTCCCAGTCCGACGAGAGGCTGGCGGCGTCGAAATAGCGGCGCAGAAGGTCGAGGAAGCCGGGCCGGTCGAACACTTCGAGTTCCTCGGTCGCGCCGAGATCGGGCGCGAAATCGGTCCACTCCGCCTTCACCCGCCGGTAGGGCGTGAACCCGTCGAGCTCAGACTTCACGCGGAACCGGCTGATGCCGGTGAGGGCGATGAGGTACCGGCCGTCCTCCGTCTCCGACAGGGACGTGACGCGGCCTGCACAGCCGATGCGGTGGAGCTTCGGCGGCTGGCCGCTGTCAACGAATGGCTGGATCATGCCGATCAGCCGGTGGTCCGACCGCAGGGCATCGTCGAGCATCGCGAGATAACGCGGCTCGAAAATGTTGAGCGGCAGGCGCGCGCGGGGAAGCAGAAGCGCCCCCGGCAGCGGGAACACAGGGATCACCTCCGGCAGGTCGGCGGCGGAGAAGCGGCGGGCCATGAAACCTCGTCTCGGTCGTCTCTCGCGGGCGGGCGTGCCCTCAGGAGAAGATCAGAGAACTAAGGCGCCGGCGGCCCTTGGCCACCACCGGATCGGCAGCTCCAAGACTCTCGAAGAGTTTCAGAAGGCGATCTTTCGCCGCACCCTCGTTCCAGTCGCGGTCCCGCCGGAAGATCTCGAGAAGCTCGTCCACGGCGCCGGCGTTGTCGCCTTTGGCAATGAGGGCGGTCGCGAGCTCGAAGCGGCTTTCGTGGTCGGCGGGATCAGCGGCGAGCTTCTGGCGGAGGCCCGCCTCCTCGCCGGCATCCGCGGCCTCGGCCGCAAGTTCGATCGCCGCGCGTGCTGCAGTGATGGCGGCATCGTCCGCGAACTCGGCGGGTGCGTTGTCGAGCGTCTGGCGCGCTTCCTCGGCCTTGCCCATGGCGAGCAGCGCGCGGGCGAGGCCGGCGATGGCACGGGGGCTCGGCTCCTCCGCCGCGATCGCCGCGAAGGTCTGCAGCGCATCCTCATGGGCGCCACCGGCGAGCATCTCCTCAGCCATGGTCAGGGCTTCCTCGAGGCTGTCGGGCCCCGCGCCGCCCTGCCCGGCGGCTTCCAGCACACGCGCCAGGAACTCCTTGATCTGGCT
>JBCBEP010000125.1:0-9430 GCA_038528605.1 Pseudomonadota bacterium | reverse complement strand
AGACCGCCCGCTTCGTTCTGCTTCTCGATCAGCATCAGCATGACGTCTTTGAGCGTGGTCTCGGAGATCGCCATGGTGCCCGAGAGCGAGTGCAAGATGCCGACCTTGATGGTCTCTTCCTGCGCGCCAGCGGGGCCTGCCAGAAGGGTGGTCGCGGCGAGGCCGGCCGCGAGGAGGCGCTTGAAGGTCATGTGTGAACTCCCTGTCGTGTTTTTCACGACGGGAGGGGAGCAAGGAGCGTGCCAACCCGCGACTCGTGGAATCGCTTGCGCATGACGAGCGTCGCGCCGCCCAAAGCTGCGCGCAAAAGCGGCACGGCATGCCGCAATGTGTCAGGCACTGCCGATAAAACAGGCAGCTGCACTTGCACTTTACGTCAACTTTTCGTGCGGGTGCGGACATCCGCCCTGCGGCATTGTTTTCTACTCTGCGGACCCCGTCCCCGGGGGCCCGGCGCCCATGCGCCTGAACTATGCACTGCCGATGAGGATCCCCGCCATGCGCAGAATTACCACCACCGCCATCGCCGCCGCCTTCGCTGCCCCCATGCTGCTGAGCATCCCCGCCATCGCCGGAGACGCCGGAACGTTCACCGGCAAGTCCAACCACATCACCACCGGTGGCGTGTCGATCGTTGAGACGAGCGCGGGCAAGGTCGTGCTCCTCGCCGCCGATTTCAGCCTCGACGGCGCGCCCGACCCCCGCGTGGGCCTCGGCAAGGACGGCAAATACGACGATGCGACCGACATGGGCGAACTCCGCTCGATCAACGGCCTTCAGGCCTACGCGGTGCCGGAGGGCGTCGACGTGGCCGGCTACAACGAAGTGTATATCTGGTGCCGCAAGTTCTCGGTCCCGCTCGGCGTCGCCAGCCTCGACTGATCAGGGCGACAAACCGCCGTGCGCCCGGCATCGCAGGGGCGCGCGGCGGCGCCTGACCAGCACCTCTCCAGCGCAAACTGCACCATCCTGAGACAATCTGGTCACGATTTCGCCGAAGAACTGCTGCAGATCATTGTGATGGAAAGCACGAAGCGTAGGCCTAGAGCCGTGCTACGGTTGCTTATCGAGTGATCCAAGGCGAAAATGCTGCGATGCAATGTGAGCGCTCACCAATGTCCGCTGAAGCGGCATGGACGACCGGACGCCACCCGGTGCGCAGAGCGCTGATGGGGGCGCTCGCGATCGTTGGTGCGCTCGCGCTCGCGGGCTGCGAGGAGGAGGGCCCCTCCCCGGCGGCCGAGGATTTCGGCAAGGCGCTGACGAAGCTCGAGGCCGGTGAGATCGCGGCGGCGGAGCGCCTGCTCACCGAAGCCCTCGAGCAGGACCCGAACCACGCGGCGAGCCATGCGGCGCTGGGCAGGATCGACGAGGCGCGCGGGCGCCTGGCGGCGGCACGGGCGCATTACGAAGCGGCGCGCAGCGTGAACGAGACCAATCCGGAAGGGCACTGGCAGCTCGGCCGGCTGGCGCTGGAGCGGGGATTGCTTTCCGACGCGCTGCGCCACTGCACGGCAGCCCAGCATCTAGGACCAACTGACGCGTCGATCATGACCCTCCGCTCGCGCCTCATGCAGCGGGTGGGGCTGCTTACAGGGGCCGAGGAGGTTGTTCGCGGCGCGCTGACCCGCCGGCCGGGGGATCTCTCGGCGACACTCCAGCTCGCGGCCGTTCGGACCGCGATGGACGGGCCTGAAGCGGGGATCGATACGCTCCGGGCGGCGGAAGCCTCTGGGGCGATTATCCCGCCCTCGGCGATGCTCTCGCTCTTCGATCGGCTCGGGCGGCCCAACGATGCCATCAGCTGGCTCTTCGGGCGGCTCGTGGACGCCACGCCCGCGGCCGCGAGGGAACTGGTGGCGCCGCTGGCGGAGCGGCTTGTGCAGGCCGGGCGGAGCGCGCAGGCGGAGACCATGCTCGAAGCTCATCTGGTCGAGCAGCCGCGCGATGCGACGGCGCTTGCGCTTCGCGCGCGCATCGCATTGGCGCGCGAGGGGGAAGCGGCGGCGCGCACACGGGTCCGTGCCGGCAGCGCGCTGGCCGGGGAGCCGGGCGGTGACACCGAGGGGCAGCTGCTGGCGATGATCGACCGGCTGGTTGCCGGCGAAGACGCAGAAGCCGTTGGCAGCGGCAGATTGCTTTTTGCCGGAGCGCTCGGCGCTAGCGACGATACGTCGAAACCGCTGCCGCCGGTGCAGGCCCAGAAGGGGCTGCCCATCTCCACGCTTGAAGCCGCGATGGACGAGGCGGGCGCCGCTGCCCCACCGCTGCTGCTCGCGCTGGTGGGCGAGGCCCGGGCTGCGGCGGGGGACAGGGCCGGGGCACGTGAGGCATTCGATAGCGCGCTGGCCGACAGTCTGGGTCATGTCCAGGTGCTGGAAGTCTATGCGCGTGCCCTGCGCGCGCAGGGCGAGGCGACGGCCGCGACCGCGCTGCTGGCGGAGTATCGGGCGGAGCGGGCGGGCGACCGGCGCCTGACCGCGCTCCTCGGCGCACATTATCGCGCTTCGGGCGACCACGCGGCCGTAGCGGCCCTGGCAGAGGATGCGTTCGGCGATGCGGCGCTCTCGGGCCTGCCGGACCCCTTTGCGGAGAGCCTGCTGGCGGCCGCGGTGGAGGGAGCGCTTTCCGAGGGGAAGCGAGATCTCGCGCTGCAGTACGCGGAGGCGGCGGCCGCAGCCGATACGGCCCATGCCACGCCCCATGTTCTCCTCGCAGCCCTGCACCGAGCGGAGGGTCAGCGCCTGCCCGCCATGGAGGCGGCGCGCAGGGCGATCGATCTCATGCCGGGCCGTGCGGACGGCTATCTCGCCCTGGCGCGGCTGCTGGCCGAGGAGGACATGGCCGCCGCGATCGACGCTCTGGACCGGGGTATCGCACGCACCGCGGATACCGCGGCGTTGCGGTTCGACCGCGCCGTGCTGCTGGAGCGCCTCGGCGACATGGCGGCGGCGGCCGCGGAGTACGAGCGCATCCACGCAATCACGCCAGGCGCGCCGGTCATCGTGAACAACCTGGCAAGCCTTCTCGCCGGCGGCCCGCGCATCGATGACATCCCGCAGGACCGCCTCGCACGTGCAGCGGAGCTTGCCGAAAGGCTGGCGAACCGGGCCGTGCCGGAGTTCGACGATACGCGTGGCTGGATCGCGGTGAAACGCGGCTCACCCGCTCGCGCCCTGCCGCTGCTGGAACGGGCGGCGGCCGCCCGTCCCGACCACCCGGTGATTCACTACCACTTGGGGATTGCCCATTATCTTGCCGGCAACAGCAGCGCTGCAGCGGATGCGTTGCGGTATATGCTGTCACTCGACAGTCACAGCGCCATCGGGTACGAAGATGAGGCGGTTAGAGTTCTCGCAAAAGTTGAGCGCCAGGGTGGCGCAGCCGGTCAAGGGGTGGACTGAGCTTATGCGACGCACGCGCCTCCTCCGCAGTGCGGGTGAAGGGTAACACCCGCCATGTATGAACGCTTTTACGAGCTGACGCACCGACCGTTCCTTACGGTGCCCGACCCGAGCTTCCTGTTCTGGTCGGAGGGGCACGAGCTTGCCTACACGATGCTGCGCTATGGCGTGGAGACGCGGGCGCTGATCACGGTGATCACGGGCGAGATCGGCGCGGGCAAGACCACGCTGCTCCGCCACCTGATGAACGACATGCCGGACGACGTGACGATGGGCCTCGTCTCCAACATGCAGGAGGGTCGCGGGGACCTGCTGCACTGGGTGATGATGTCGCTCGACCAGGACTTCGAGGAGGAGCCCTACGTCAAGGTCTTCAAGAAGTTCCAGGACTTCGTGATCGGCAAATATGCCGAGGGCCGGCGGGTAATGCTGGTTATCGACGAAGCGCAGAACCTGTCCGTGAAAATGCTGGAGGAGCTTCGCATGCTCTCCAACATCAACGCGGACAAGGACGAGCTGCTGCAGATCATCCTCGTGGGACAGCCGCAGCTGCGCGATCTTCTGGCCCGGCCGGAGCTTGTGCAGTTCGCGCAGCGGATTGCGGCGGACTTCCATCTCTCGCGCCTGAGCGTCGATGAGACATCGGCCTACGTGAACCATCGCATGGAGGTGGCCGGGGCCCAGTGGGAGGTGTTCCCGCCGCGCGCCGCGGACCTGATCTACGAGGCGACCGGCGGCGTGCCCCGGCTGATCAACATTCTCTGCGATCTGAGCCTGGTGTATGGGTTCTCCTGCGAGCGCAAGGTGATCGACGACGACCTGCTGTGGGAGTTCCTGTCGAGCGTGCGCCGGCACGGGATATACACCCATCTCGCCGCGAGGAGCCCTGCGCCGAAGCTCGTCGCCAGCAGCCATGAGGGCGGTAAGCCGGACCTGCCAAACGCGGGTCCTCGCGGCGATACGCCCGGGTATTGAGCGGTGGGCCACAGGCCGGTTGCGGCAGTTCATCCGGGTTGCTGCAGAGGCGCATGAGTAAAGTAGAGCAGGCCGCCTGATCGGGGGCCAGTGTGTGACCAAGAGGACCGAAAGCGGGACGTGAACGATGAGCGATACTGATCGCCCGATAGACATTCGCGACTATATCGACGCCGTTCTACGGCGCTGGTACCTCTTTGTGCTGTTTGTGCCGGTGACCTCGGCGATCGGCTTGTTCGTCGCCTATGTCCTGCCCCCGGTTTACGTGGCCGAAGCACGCGTGCTGGTGCAGAGCCAGGCCGTGTCGGACAAGCTCGTGACCGCGACCGTCACAGCGAACACCGCTGAGCTGCTGAAGGCAATCGAGCAGCGAATGGTCACGCGCACCAACTTGCTCAGCCTCGTCGACAAGCTGAACCTTTTCGAGGACCGCCCGGAGATGACGGCGAGCGAACAGGTGGCCGAGCTGCGCGCCGGCACCTCGCTCGTGCCGTCAGGTGGTGGGCGCGAAGGTATTCAGGCGTTCAGTGTCACGCACAGGTCGGCCCGACCGGCCCAGGCGGCGGCGATCGTCAACGAACTCGTCACGATCGTTCTGGAGCAGAATGTCGAGGCGCGGAGCTCGCGCGCAGCGGAGACGACGGACTTCTTCAAATCGGAGACCGAAGAACTGGCGACAGCGCTGGTCGACCTCGAGAGTGAGATCAGCGGCTTCAAGCGCGAGAATGAACTCGCGCTGCCGGCGGCCGGTAGCTACCGCCGGGCGCGGCTCTCGGAGCTTCAGAACGCCATGTTTGCGCGGGAGCGGGAAGTCCTGCGGCTTGAGGAGAGCAAACGCGACCTTCAGCGCCGGATGGACGAAGGCATCGACATCGACGACATCATCGAGCAGCTCTCGCCCGAGATGCGCGAATTGCGGGCGCTGGAGCAGAACCTCCAGATCAAGCGTGCGGTCTTTGCCGCGAGCCACCCCGAGATCCGCAACCTGCAACGCCGCATCGATACGATGCGCGAAATTATCGGTCCGGAAGCGGAACAGAACGCTGAAGAGCTGGTGGCCGAACAACGCGCGAGCATCCAGCGCGAGATCAGGCTGATCGACACGCGCCTCGACCTCATCGAGAAGCAACAGCTCGACGGCCTGGCCGAGCAGGAAACGCTCGAGCGGGCGATCGGCACCGCGCCGACTGTGGAGATGGAACTCAACGCCATGGTCCGGCGGTATGGGGATCTGGAGCGGCGCTACAATGAGAATATCGCCAAGCTTTCGGCGGCGGAGACTGGTGAGAAGCTCGAGGTTAACCAGCAGGCCGAGCGTTTCGAGCTCATCGAGCGCGCTGAACCGCCGCCGGCGCCGATCGCGCCCAACCGGCGCCTCATCGCAGCGGCCGGGTTCGGCAGCGGCTTTGCCGCGGCGTTTGCGCTGATCATCCTCGCGGAGCTGATGAACCAGTCGATCCGCACAGCTTCGGATCTTGAGCGCACGCTCAACCTCCGCCCGGTCGTGACCATTCCGTATATCGAGACGGTACAGGAAGTGCGGCGCCGGATCTGGCGGGTGCGGATCATCACTCTGCTGGTGCTCGTGGTGGTGCCAACGTCTCTCTACGTCGTGGATCAGTTCTATGTGCCGCTGGAGCTTCTCTTCGAACGCTTCCTGGAGCGGACGGGCGCCATGAATTTCATCGATCAGGTCAAGGAGCGTCTGGCGCAGTAACGTCCGCAGCGCCGTGAGCGCGCGCGGGCCAACTGGCAGACTGGGATAACGAGGGCGGCGGCATGGTTGAGAGGCTCAAGGACGCGATCAGCAAGGCGCGGCTTCGGCGCGACGGCGGCGGCTTTGCCCGCCCCGAGAGCGCCCCGGGCGCAACTTCGCAAGTCGAGGAGGTTTGGGCCTCGCTCGACGAGCTGCCGATCGACGCGGACAAGATGCGCCGCGAGCGGATCGTCGCCTTCCAGAAGACCGACCCGAGCCACGTCACCTTCGACGTGCTCCGGACACGCCTTCTCAAAGTGATGCGCGAGAACGGATGGTCGCGCCTCGCCGTCACCTCGCCCACGAAGGGCTGCGGCAAGACCGTGATCACCATGAACCTCGCCTTCAGCCTGGCGCGGCATCCCAGCCACCGGACCATGATGATCGACATGGACCTCAAGGCGCCGCGCGTCGCCACGGTTCTGGGCGCCACGGGCAAACGTCAGGTCAGCTGGTTCCTCTCGGGCCAGACACCGCCGGAACGCTTCTTCCAGCGTGTGGGCGACAACCTCGCCATCGGGCTCAACACGGTCCGCGTGCGGGACAGCGCGGAGATGATCGAGAACCCGTCCACAGAGGTCGCCATCGCAAACGCGCAACGCCAACTCCGACCGGAAACCGTGCTGTTCGACCTGCCGCCGATGCTGGTGAACGATGATGCCCTGGCCTTCACGCAGACGGCGGACTGCGTGATGCTGGTGGTGGCTGCCGGAGAGAGCAAGGCATCGGATATCGATGAGTGTGAGCGCCTGCTCGCGGCCAACAGCAACTTCCTCGGCATCCTGCTCAACAAGCATCGCGACCCGCGCCGCGACCCCTACGCTTACGGCTACGGTTACGGTTACGGCTACGGCGGCGGGTATGGCGGAAGTTACGGCAGCGGCGCCCAGCGGGACTGACCATGTTGCGCCGGGGCCCCACATCGAGCCGGTTTGAACCGGCCCGATGAAGCGCCTCAGGCTAAATCTCGATTAACGTTCTGTATCATGTTGTTATGCCGCCGGTTTAACTGTGGCGGAGACCACCATGCGCATCCTGTTTGCTGCCCTGGCCTGCTTTCTCTCGTACTCGGGATTTGCGGCAGCGCAGAGCTTCACGCTGAAGCCCGGCGACGTCATTTCCGTCACGGTCCTAGAGGACGAGAACCTGAGCCGGGTGGCCCTCGTGCAGCCGGATGGCCTCATCTCTCTTCCGCTTGCCGGCACCATCCAGGCTGAGGGCCGGACGCCGGAACAGGTTCAGCAGGCGATCCTTGCGCGCCTGGCGTCGGACTTCATCACCCCGCCCACGGTTACGGTCTCTCTCCAGAGCCTCGGCGCGGAGAGCCTGGAAGAGGGGGTGGAGGAACGGGCCGAGGACGACGGCATTCCGGGGATCGACGAAGAAGCGGCAGCCCTCCCGGGTCAGGTCTACGTGATCGGCGTGGTTGGCCGCCCGGGCGCGGTCCTGATCGAGCCGGGGCGGCGCCTCACGGTCCTCCAGGCGCTGGCCCTCGCGGGGGGTCCTGGTGTGTTTGCGGCGATCAAGCGCATTCAGGTTCGCCGACTGACGGAAACGGGCGAGGAGGTCTTCCTCTTCAACTACAACGACGTTGAGGATGGTGACCGGACCGTCGAGCCGCTCGTGCTTGTCGATGGCGATGTGATCGTTGTGCCCGAGCGCGGCCTATTCGAATGAAACAGGCAGCGGGGCGCATCGAACGCCTCGCGCGGACGCTGGCTCTCGCCGGGGCGATGCTCACCTGCGGGGCCGTCGCGGTCGCGCAGGAGTTCAGCCTGAACGGCGTCGTCACTCAGGGGCTCAGCTACGACTCCGATCTTGGGCTGGATGGCGGTTCGGGCAGCTTCTCCAGCATCACAAGTCTGGGCATCAGTGCGGGCTTCGAGACTGATGAGAGCTCCGGCTCTCTTTCAAGCAGTGTCTCTTATCGCGCCGTCTTCGGCGACGATGATGAAAGCGACGACCTCGAAGGCTTCCGCCCCGATCTCAACGGATCGGCTAGTTTCAACTTCGGGCGGCTGACGCTGACAGAAGCGATTTCATTCCGGATCGACAACGTCGCTTTCACCGACTTCCAGAGCGATGGTTCGATCAATCCCGACGGCATCTTCACGGACAGCGATGCGGAAAGGCTCGACTTCTCCTTCACGCAGGGTGTCGGCTACGCGCTCTCGCAGAGAAACTCGCTGAACGTATCCGCCGGCGTCTCGATCACGCGCTTCTCCGAGTCGGATGATGAGCTTGAGGACAGCGACCGCTTCTTCGGGTCGGTTGGCGTGTCTCGTGCCGTTAGCCCACGCCTATCGATCGGCGTTTCCGCCGTCGCCTCGCGGTTCACGACCGGTACATCGCTCGATGAAACCACGGGCACGACAGTCGGCGTTAACGTCGGCTTCAGCCGCAGCTTCCAAGAAGATATATCGTTCTCCGGCTCCGTCGGCGTGCGCTACGTGAACATAGTCGAACAGGTCGCCGTTCTGCCCGTTGGGACGGTGGAGACCGAAGAGACCAATGTCGGCGCGACCGGCGGGTTCAGTTTCAGCTATGATGTCGGAAACACCGACCTGTCGGCCGGCCTCAGCCAGGTCGTTTCACCGACGGAGGATGGCGATATCGAGGAAGCGACCACTCTTAACGCAGGCCTTAGCCATGCGATCAACTCACGGCAGAGCTTCAACCTGGGGATGAGCTTTACCCGCAGAACGAATATCTCCGAGACGGTGGGCAACAGCGGGAGCTCGGAGCAGGAGTTCTTCGGGCAGATCTCACCGACCTATGCCTACCGGCTGACGCAGAACTGGAGCGCCAACCTTGGCTATGCCTTCCGGGTCACCAACGACGACGACGGCACCGAATTCTCCAACTCCGTGTTCCTCGGCTTCTCCAGGCCTTTGCGGATATTCCCCTGAGAAGGGGGTAGGCTTGTAGATCTTTTTCGGGCATGCCTTCCTGCGGTTTGGGGCGATGCTAGCGATGCCAGATACATTGCAGGAGGAACGGCTCCATCCGGAGCGCGCCAGTGAGCGCCCGAAGGGCCCCTATCTGCCGGTGTCTCACCTGCCGGGGCTGGTGATCGCGCTCGACTGCGTGGTGGTGACGGTGATCGGGGTGCTCGCCCATGTGGCGCTCCTCCC
Source organism: Pseudomonadota bacterium (assembly GCA_038528605.1). Taxonomy (GTDB): domain Bacteria; phylum Pseudomonadota; class Alphaproteobacteria; order Rhodobacterales; family Rhodobacteraceae; genus Thermohalobaculum. Next base: position 161 of record JBCBEP010000125.1, on the reverse strand, counting down.
CTTCTCGCCTGTCACGGTGGAGTATTTCGTCTTCGCCATTGTCTTCATCACGCTCACGAACGTGATGCTGCTGAGCCGGGCGGACATGTACTCCGTGAACGCGATCATGCGGCCGATCAGCCGGTCGGACTTTCTGATCGTCGCGCTGCTCACTGCCTTCC
>JBCBEP010000124.1:0-9435 GCA_038528605.1 Pseudomonadota bacterium | reverse complement strand
GCCAGCGGGGAACACCTTCACATCGGAGCCTTCGATCACGCCGAGGTTCTTCGTCTCGGCGATGCTCACCACGAAGTACTCGTCCGAGAACACCGTTTTGCGGTCGGCCTTGAGGATCTCGCGCGGGAAGAACCGTGTTTTGCCAAGATCGAACCGCTCCAGAAGCTCTTTCAGATCCCGCCGCACGATTGGCACACCATCTTTGATCGTATGGGCTTCCGTTCGTGGCAGGCGATGCCGCAGCTCTCCCCTGTAGAAGAGTTCTTCCGGCACATCCTCGCTCTCGAGCGGTATCGCCTTGCGGCATTTCTCGCCCAGCTTGGGCTCCCTTCCGGTCGGTTCGTGGGTAATCGGAGAGCTGTAACGCGTTGGATCATCGTTCCACCGGGTGATCCATATGTCCGACGGCTTGCTCATGCGGCCTCGCGGTTCAGGAAGTAGATGTCAGGCTGCCCGCGCTGGACCTCGACGCGGCGGTTTGTGGCGTGTTGTGCGGGCCGCTAGCAGGGGCCAGTCTTCCGGATGTTGCTGCTGATCTGGCCGCTGATCATGCCCTGGGCCTGGGTGAGGCACAGGGTGTCGCCTTCGGCCAGGCGCTCATTCCGGAAGCTGGAGACGCCGAAGGTTTTGCCATCCGCGCGGCGGACGCGCCAGAGGCGCTGGCCGCTCTCCTCCTCGCCGCGCGGCACCATCTCGCCGACGATGGTGACGGTGGCGTCCGGCAGTTCGGTTTTCGGCTCGAGCGCGAAGAAGGCGGCGCCGGCCATGGCGAGCACGGCCACCGCGACGACGACGTAGCGGATCACGCCCCGCATGCGCGCTTAGGCGGCTTCGAGGCTGGCGGCGGCGACGACCTCGACGATGTCGGCCATGATGCGGTTCAGCTCGAAATCCTTCGGCGTGTAGACGCGGGCCAGACCCATGGCGCGGAGCTGGGCCGCGTCCTCCTCAGGAATGATACCACCGGCCACCAGCGGCACGTCGCCGAGGCCGTGGGCGCGCATCTCCTCGAGCACCGCGCCGATGAGCGCCATGTGCGAGCCGGAGAGGACGGAAAGGCCGACGACGTGGACGCCTTCCTCGAGCGCGGCGTTCACGATCTCGGCGGGCGTCAGGCGAATGCCTTCGTAGACGACCTCCATCCCGCAATCCCGCGCGCGCACGGCGATTTGCTCGGCGCCGTTGGAATGCCCGTCGAGCCCCGGCTTGCCGACCAGGAACTTGAGGCGGCGGCCGAGGCGGCGGGAGACATCCTCCACCGCGGCGCGCACGGGCGCGAGTTCTTCCGCAGGCGCGGCGGCGGCGCGGCCGACGCCGGTGGGGGCACGGTACTCGCCGAAGGCGTCGCGCATCACGCGGCCCCATTCGCCGGTGGTCACCCCCGCCTTCGCGGCGGCGATGCTGGCGGGCATGATGTTGGCGCCCGAGCGCGCGGCCTCGGTCAACGCCGCAAGGGCCTGCTCGACGGCGCCCTGGTCGCGCCCGGCCCGCCAGGCTTCGAGGCGGGCGATCTGGTCGGCCTCGACACCGGGATCGACGACAAGGATGCCGCCTTCCTCATCCTGCAGCGGGGAAGGCTCGCCCTCGGTGAAGCGGTTGACGCCGACGACGGTGACATCGCCCGCCTCGATACCGCGCAGCCGCTCGGTGTTGGACTGGACGAGAGCGCCCTTCATGTAATCGATCCCGGCAACGGCGCCGCCCATCTCATCGATCCGCGCGAGTTCCTCGCGGGCGCTTGCCTTCAGCGCCTCCACCTTCGCGTCCACCGCCGGGTTGCCGTCGAAGAGGTCGCCATACTCCAGAAGGTCGGTCTCGAAGGCGAGGATCTGCTGCATGCGGAGCGACCATTGCTGGTCCCAGGGGCGCGGCAGGCCCAGCGCCTCGTTCCAGGCGGGGAGCTGTACGGCGCGGGCGCGGGCCTTCTTCGAGAGGGTGACCGCCAGCATCTCGATGAGAATGCGGGGCACGTTGTTCTCGGGCTGCTGCTCGGTGAGGCCCAGGCTGTTGACCTGCACGCCGTAGCGGAAGCGCCGGAGCTTGGGGTCCTCGACGCCATAGCGCTGCTGGCAGATCTCGTCCCAGAGATCGACGAAGGCGCGCATCTTGCACATCTCGGTCACGAACCGGATACCGGCGTTCACGAAGAACGAGATGCGGGAGACGAGCTTCGGGAAGTCCTCCGCCGGCACCTTGGGGCGCACGCCATCCAGCACGGCGGTGGCGGTGGCCAGCGCGAAGGCCAACTCCTGCTCAGGCGTCGCCCCGGCTTCCTGCAGGTGGTAGCTGCAGACATTCATGGGGTTCCACTTCGGCACGTCGCGGTAGCAATAGGCCGCGACATCGCCGATGAGGCGCAAGGAAGGCTCGGGCGGGAACACATAGGTGCCGCGCGAGAGGTATTCCTTGATGATGTCGTTCTGGACCGTGCCCTGAAGCGCCTTAGGGTCCGCCCCTTGCTCCTCGGCCACCGCGATGTAGAGCGCCAGCAGCCACGCCGCGGTGGCGTTGATGGTCATGGAGGTGTTCATCTCGGCGAGCGGAATGTCGCTGAAGAGCGTGCGCATGTCCCCGATATGGGCGACGGGCACACCGACCTTGCCGACCTCGCCCTTGGCGCGCGGGTCATCGCTGTCATAGCCGGTCTGGGTCGGCAGATCGAAGGCGACGCTGAGCCCGGTCTGCCCCTTCTTGAGGTTGCCCCGGTAGAGCGCGTTCGATGCGGCCGCTGTCGAGTGCCCCGCATAGGTCCGGAAGATCCAGGGCCTGTCCCGCTCGCTGATCATGACGCTCTCCCGCCTCAATGGCCGCTGCAATGCAACATGTGCCATCAAGCAAGATAGCGTCGCAGTCAAGCCTTTGGGAGCAATATTCGTGCGGGCCAGGTCGGCACCGCCTGCACCGGAGCTGCGCAGTGCGCTCAGGCGGACAACCGCCTTCTGAGCCACAGCGCGCCCAGGCCGGACATGAGAAGCAACGCCGGCGCCGGCAGCGGGACCGGTGCCGGAGCCGTTGCAAGGACGAATTCGCTGCTGAAGGGGATTCTGCCGATAAATGACGCTGCGCCGATGAAGACCCCCAGAGTGTCATCGGAGGCTCGGTAGAACAGATCCGAGAAGTTGCCGCCGCCTGAAACCAGGGTCGCGTCGGACGGGCTGAAGAGAACGATCTCGGTCGGCGTCACCGAGAAGGTCGAACTGCTGGCCCCGAACCTGTTGTCGTTGGCATTGGCGTCGGTGATCGTGTCGATGATGCCGTTCACGTTCAGCGTAAGCGAGAAGCTATTCGTGGCCGCCTCAAACTCGGAACGGTTGAAATCGCCCGTCGCGTTCAGATCGAACGTGCCGGTGATCGATGTGCTGCCGGATGACAGATCGACGGTGTAGACGATGGCCGCCGCGGGCGACGCGATGGTGACCGCGGCGAGCAAAGCCGCCGCAAGACGCATGCAGTTCATAGAGACTTCCCCTCGCAGACCCGTACCCCCCGGGAATGGTGAGAGGGTAGACGGAACCTCAAGCCGCTTCCATGCCCGAAACCTTCGGAAAGTCGTTTTCTTCTGATGCGAAGGTTTTGGCTGCGGGGCGAAGCGGATGAGTGCTGCGTCGCACAATGGGGCTTGCGCGGATGGGCGCGCAATGTCAGGAACGCTTGCAGCGTTTGCGCGCACGAATCTTGCGCGCCCATGAATCGACAGGAGCCCGAAGATGGACGGTGCGCAGGAAACCCTGAAGGACCTCTACGCGGTTGGCGAGATCCCGCCGCTCGGCCACGTGCCGCCGCAGATGCATGCCTGGGCCATCCGCCGCGAGCGCCACGGCCCGCCCGACAAGGCGATGCAGCTCGAGGTCGTGGACACGCCGAAGCCCGACAGCCACGAGGTGCTGGTCTTCGTGATGGCCGCGGGCGTGAACTACAATGGCGTCTGGGCGTCGCTTGGCGAGCCGATCAGCCCCTTCGACGGGCATGGCGCGCCTTACCAGATTGCTGGCTCCGATGCGTCGGGCATCATCTGGGCGGTGGGCGACAAGGTCACGCGCTGGAAGGTGGGCGACGAGGTGGTCATCCACTGCAACCAGGACGACGGGGACGACGAGCACTGTAACGGCGGCGACCCGATGTTCAGCCCCTCCCAGCGGATCTGGGGCTACGAGACGCCGGATGGCAGCTTCGCGCAGTTCACCTGCGTCCAGGCCCAGCAGCTGATGCGCCGGCCTCAGCACCTCACCTGGGAGGAGGCGGCCTGCTACACGCTGACGCTCGCCACCGCCTACCGCATGCTCTTCGGCCATGAGCCGCATGACCTGAAGCCCGGGCAGAACGTGCTGGTCTGGGGCGCGTCGGGCGGTCTCGGCTCCTACGCGATCCAGCTTGCGAACACCGCCGGCGCCAACGCCATTGCAGTGATCTCGGACGAGTCGAAGCGGGACTTCGTCATGTCCCTCGGCGCGAAGGGCGTGATCAACCGGAAGGACTTCAGGTGCTGGGGGCAGCTGCCGAAGGTGAACAGCCCCGAATACAAGGAGTGGTTCACCGAGGCCCGGAAGTTCGGCAAGGCGATCTGGGACATCACGGGCAAGGGCGTGAATGTCGACATGGTGTTCGAGCACCCGGGCGAGAGCACCTTCCCGGTCAGCACGTTCGTGACCAAGCGGGGCGGCATGGTGGTGATCTGCGCCGGCACCACGGGCTTTAACCTCACCATGGATGCCCGCTATGTGTGGATGCACCAGAAGCGCGTGCAGGGCAGCCACTTCGCGCATCTGAAGCAGGCCTCGGCCGCGAACCAGCTGATGCTGGAGCGCCGGCTCGACCCCTGCATGTCCGAGGTGTTCGAGTGGAACTCCCTGCCCGAGGCGCACATGAAGATGCTCCGTAACGAGCACAAGCCCGGCAACATGGCCGTCCTCGTAAGCGCCCCCCGCACGGGCCTGCGCACGGTGGAGGACGCGCGGGAGGCCAGCACGGTCTGACCGCGCCCAGCGCCCGGGTGCCGCCGTTGCGTTGCGGCGCCCGGACCTGTGCTGCCGCTCAGGCGATGAAGGGATCGTCGTAGAGCGCGAGGTTTTCGATGAAGTAGGTGACGGCGGCATCGCCGTCCGCTTCGAGATAGGGGACATCCGCGCCCCCCACCTCGGTGCCGGTGGCGTTCAGGATGTCGAGAAGCTCCTCATCCGTCAGGTCCTCGCCCAGCAGCTCCCATGACGCCTGGCTGAGGCGGGCGGCGATGCCCGAGATCTCGGGCGCCGCGAAGCTCGTGCCGCTGACGAAGCCGGTGGCGCCGGAGGTGGTTTCCACCCGGACACCGACGCCCGTGGCCGCAACATCCACCAGCGTGTCCGAGGTCTGGCTGAAACTTGCGAGGTTGCCCGACTGATCGACCGCGGCGACGCTGATCACGTTGGGGTCGGCCGAGATCACGTTGACGCCGTCCTCGAACCGCTCGCCATCGTTCCCCGCGGCGGCGACGGCGATAACGCCGAGATCGTCGAGCCGGGCGAACTCGTCCGAGAGCGGTGTGAGGGTCTCCCGCGTCGCGTTTCCGAAGCCGAGGCTGAGGTTCACGGCGGCCACGTCGAAGACACCGGCCAGCTCTTCGCTGAAGCGCAGCGCCTCCTCGATATCGGAAATCGAGGCGCCACCGCCATTGTCCGGGAACACCTTGAGATGGATGATGCCCGCCCCCTCCGCCTCGTCGAGCGCGGTCTGCGCCACCCACGAGCCGTGGCTGTCGATGGTGTTCACGCTGGCGTCGCGGTCGTTCTGGCCCGTGAAGTCGAAGGACCAGATGGTGCTGGACTGGTCGTAGAAGGGCGAGGTGCCGTCGTCGATCACGATGATGACCTGGCCCGAGCCGTCATAGCTCGCCACCTGCTCGGGCGACGGGCTGCCGGCGGTAGCCGTTACGGCGCCGTTGGGGACCAGGGAGCCCGCCGCACGGTAAGGCCCGGGCGCCTGCTCGATCGCGAAGCCTTCGGCGGCGGGGCTGCGGGCGATCTCGTCCACATCCGGCACGGGCACCGGGCGCTCCCCGCCGATGATGCCCGAGGGGCCGAAGAGGCCGCCGAGGAGACCACTGGCGGGCCCCTCCGTTGCCCGCGCCTCGAAGCTGATCGTCGTCTCCTCCGCGGCCGCATCATCGCGCCGAAGATCCGGGCGGAAGGCGAACCAGGGGAGGATCGCGCGAACATCGACGGTGCTCGTTCCCGGAGCATCGTCCTCCTCGTCCAGGCGGTTCGTCAGCGAGATATCCGTGCGGGGCAGGAACATGGTGCAGGCTCCTCGGCAGTCGGGCGCGGGGGATGTCGAGCGCGGCGATGCTTGGTTTGTGTGACGCGGTTATTGGCGGAAGGCGGCGCTTCTGCGTGCCACTGAGCTCTACGTTGAATTCGAGGCGATCTTACGCGCAGATCCTAAATTTCCGTCATCACATCATGGCGCGTCGGCGTGACCGTGCCAACGGGACGCGTGGGGTGCTGGCCGCGCCCCGCGCTCGCCGCTAGAAGGGCCGCATGCTCGACCCGATGCCAGCGCCCGCCCTGCCCGATCTCTCCGCCGACCAACAGGCGGCGTGGGACACCGTGAGCGGGCGGCTGGAGGCGCATGGCATCGATCTCGGCGCAGGCACCACAACGCCGCTGTCGGAAGACCGGCCTGGCGCGGAGGTGCTGGCGGTGCTGGGCAAGGCAGGCTCGGGCAAGACCGTACTGCTGGCGGGCCTTGCCGCGGCGCTGCAGGCCGCCGGCGTGCAGGCGGTAACGGCGGAGGACAGCCATAAGCGGCGGGGCGACAAGCGCTCCTTCGCCGTGCTGGCGCCGACCAACAAGGCAACCTCGGTGCTGCGGGGGCGGGGCGTGGTCGCGTCCACCATCCACCGGATCATGTACACGCCCGTCTACGACCCCGAATACGAGAAGGTGGCCGAGTGGCTGGAGGGCGAGCGGGTGGCGCGGCCCGAGGTGGAGGGCATGACCGAGGCGGCCCTTGACCGGGCGAAGGAGTTCTACGACCGGCACGAGAGCGTGGCCGGCGCGCTGGCGGCGGCGGGGCTGCGGGGCTCGGACTTCATCACCGGCTGGAAGCGGCGGGAGGACCCGCTCGACATCGCGCTGGTGGACGAGGCCTCCATGGTCGACAGCCGGCAGCTGGACGACCTGAAGGAGATCTTCGCGCTGGTGGTGCTGTTCGGGGACCCGGCGCAGCTCGCCCCCGTGGGCGAGCGCGGCACGATGGTGTTCGAGACGCTGCCCGAAGGGCGGCAGCTCAATCTCTCCCGCATCCATCGTCAGGCGGATGACAGCCCGATCCTCGACCTTGCCCACGCCCTCGGAGATCCGGATCTCGAGTTCCACGACTTCGAGCGGATGGTGGAAGAGGCGGCGGGCCGGGACGAGCGGATCGTGCTGGCGCCCCGCGCGGATGCGGACCTGATGTGCTCGAGCCCCATGCTGGTATGGCGCAACAAGACGCGGGTGCGCCTGATCTCCGCCTTCCGCGCGGCCCAGAACATCGCCGAAGGGGCGCTGGCGGTGGGTGAGCCGCTGATTTGCGACGGGCTGGAGCTGCCGCTGAAGCAGCGAAAGAACCGGATCGAGCTTGAGGCGCATGGGCTCGTGAAGGGCGCACAGGCGCGGTATCTCGGTCCCGGGCGGAAGCCGAACTACGCCAAGATAGACGTGGCAGGGACGGAGGCGGGCGCGATCTCGGTCTCGTCCATCATCCAGATCGAGCGGCCGGAGGATGAGCCGGTGCTGGCCTCGGCGGCGCGGATGGGCGCGCTTTTCCTGCATGGCGCAGCGGTGACGATCCACAAGGCGCAAGGCTCGCAATGGCCGCGCGTGCAGGTGTTCGCACCCGACCTGATGGCGGCGGCACGGTCGGGTCAGAGCGAGGCAGGTATCGCGCTCTGGAAGCGGCTTGCCTATGTGGCGGTAACGCGGGCCGAGCGCGAGCTTGTCTGGGTCCGCCGCTACATGATCTCGCGGCCGACGGCACCGCTGGGCGGCCTGGCCATCGAAGCTCAGGGAGAAGCCCCTTGAAACGAATTGCCCTCATCGCGCTCGGCGTCGTGGTTGCGGTCGGCGGTGGCTGGAGCGCGCTCTGGTATCTCGGCCGAAGCGAGGTCTCCGACCGGCTGGCGCTGGAGGTGGAGCGGCTGTCGGCCCGCGGCATCGAGGTCGCCTGGGCCGAGGAGGAGATCGGCGGCTTTCCCGAGGGCTATGAGGTGACGCTGACAGACGTGGCGCTCACGGCGGAGGGCGCCGGGATGGCGCTCGCAATCCCGAGGGTGGTCGCGACGGTGGATGCCGCAGCGCCCGACAGTATCGCGGTGGTGCTGCCGCCCGAGATGGCGCTGACGCTGAGCGCGGCGGGCGAAGAACCGAGGCAGATCGACATCGAAAGCGAGGCGCTGCTGCTGACCCTGGCCGAGCCGAGTGCCGGGGCGCGGGATGTGCGGCTGACGGCGGCATCCCTCCTCGGCGTGGAGGCGGCGGAGGATAAGCCAAGCGATGCGGAGGGTGTGCGCGGCGTGGCGGTGGAGCTTGCCGGGCTCGACGCGACGCTCGCGATAGAGCCGCCCGGGGACGACGCCGTTGCGGTGCTGACGGCGAATGCCGAGCGCATCGAGAGCATCGTGACCGGCGGCGGCCGGCGGGGTGAGCTGCTCTCGCCCTTTACCTACACGGTCGACACCGCGGCGGAGACGGCCCTCCTCACCGCGCGCCTCACCCTCGGCCAGCGCCCGTTCGAGGCGGCGGCGGCCGAAGGCTTCGCCGGCATTCCGCTGCGGGTGACCGTTCAGGCGGGGCCGAGCAGCGTGATCACCGCGACCGCCCCCTCGGACGGCGCCTCCTCCCTGATCCCGGAGGACGGCGGCGCCGATGGCCGCTTCACCTTCGCCTTCGGCACCGCGGCAGGCGTGCTCTCGCTCAGCGATGGCGCCCTCGACACGCAGCTCAGCATCGAGGCGGCGGAGGTGATCGCCGAGCCCAGCGACGCGGACGCGGTTTTCCGAGGGCCCATTGCCATCAACCGCGTCGACCTCGCCTATCAGGCGCCTACGGGGCCGGCGGCGGAGATGAGCCCGCTCGGCCTGCGGATCGCCGCGGCGGAGGTGATGCCCGATGCCGCGCTCTGGCAGGCGATCGACCCTGCCGGTGCGCTCGATCACAGCCCGATGGAGCTGGTGCTGGAGCTGGAGGGCACGGCGCGGCTCACGGGCGAGGAGGCGGCGCTGCCGGCGGAGCTGGGCAATCTGAGCCTCGAGCACGCGCATCTCCGGGCCCTCGGCGCGGTCTTCGACGCGGAGGGGAGCATCGAGTTCCTGCAACCCCAGATGCTGCCGATCGGCACGCTGGAGCTTACAGCGCTCAACAGCATGCAGGCGATCCGCGACCTCGTGCAGGCCGACCTGCTGGCGGCGCTCGCCGCCAG
>JBCBEP010000123.1:0-9472 GCA_038528605.1 Pseudomonadota bacterium | reverse complement strand
GGTTCCCGGATGGCGTGGCCTCGGGTTCCATCGCCGCGGGCGGCACGCTCGGCATCCTCATCCCGCCCTCGGTCACGATGATCGTCTACGGTATCGCGACCGAAACCTCGATCGGGCGGCTCTTCCTCGCAGGCGTCCTGCCCGGCCTGATGCTTGTCGGCCTCTTTATGGCGTGGTCGCTCTACAGCACCTGGCGCGAGGGCTCGGCAGGCACGCTCCGCCCGCAGAATTGGACGCTGGCGCAGAAACTCGAGCTCATGCCCCGGGTGCTGCCCTTCCTCGTCATCATCGTGGGCGTGCTCTACGCGATGTATGGCGGGATCGCGACGCCGTCCGAGACCGCCGCGGTCGGCGCGCTTCTGTGCATGGGCATCGCCGTCGTCATCTACAAGCTGTGGAACTTCAATTCGATCTGGGTGGTGCTGCGGGACTCGACGCGCGAAAGCGTGATGATCCTCTTCATCATCGGGGCGGCGGGTGTGTTCTCCTACATGCTGTCCTCCCTCGCGGTGACACAGGCCATCGCGGAGTGGATCGGCACACTGGACGTGAACCGCTGGGTGCTGATGGGGGCGATCAACGTCTTCCTCCTGATCGCCGGGTTCTTCCTGCCGCCCGTGGCCGTGATCCTGATGGCCGCACCCATTCTGCTGCCCATCGTGATCGCAGCAGATTTTGACCCCTACTGGTTCGCCGTGGTGCTGACGATCAACATGGAGATCGGGCTGATATCGCCACCTGTGGGGCTCAACCTCTACGTCATCAACGGCATCGCACCGGATATTCCGCTGAAGACGATCCTGCGTGGCAGCCTACCCTATGTGGGCTGTATGGTGTTGGCGATCATCATCCTCTGCATCTTCCCGGAGCTGGCGACCTGGCTGCCGGACGCGGTTATGGGCGAGGTGGTGGGCTAGCGAGGGCCACCGGCGGAAGGGGCAGCGCCATGAGCGAGAGCACGAGCCTGCTGGGCGATATGCTGGCCCGGATCACCGAGACGGGGCGTTCGCTGATCGGCTCAGAAGCGCAGGCGCCGCTGGCGGACCGGGCGGAGGCGCTGCTCGCCTCCGACGGCGAAGTAACCGGCACGGCGCGTGCCAGGGCCCTACTCGATGACTACGCGGCGATGGGGCGGGAAGAGCGTCTCGATTTCCTGCGCGATGCCGCGATCCGGTTCGGACCGGATATCGATGCCGTGCGCACGGCCTGCGAGGCGTTTCTTGCGGATCCGGGACCGGCGAGCGCGCGGGCACTTCATGACCGTGCGGAGCCGCGGAGCCAGGAACTGCTGCGCCTTCTCAACCGCGCGCCGGGCGGCACGCTCGCGCTCGTGCGGATGCGGGAGGACCTGCTGGGCGCCTTGCGGGAGGAGCCGGGGCTGAAGGGGCTCGACGACGATTTCCGGCATCTCTTCGCCAGCTGGTTCAACCGCGGCTTCCTGCAGCTTCGGCGGATGGACTGGCAGACACCGGCGGCGATCCTCGAAAAGATCATCGCTTACGAGGCGGTGCACGCAATCCAGGACTGGGACGATCTCAGGCGCCGCGTGGCGGCGGAGGACCGGCAGCTCTATGGCTTCTTCCACCCGGCGTTGGGCGATGAACCGCTGGTCTTCGTGGAGATCGCCCTTTGCCGCGAGATCCCGGACGCGATCGGCCCCGTGCTGGCGAAGGACCGGGAAACGGTGCCGCCCTCGCGGGCGAACACGGCGGTATTCTACTCCATCTCGGCCTGCCAGGCAGGGCTGCGAGGCGTGAGCTTCGGCAGCTTCCTCATCAAGCAGGTGGTGGAGGAGCTGAGTACCGACTTCCCCGGGCTCTCCACCTTCGTGACGCTGAGCCCCGTGCCCGGCTTCACCCGCTGGCTTGTAACCGAGCGGGGTGGGGCCGACGCGGTGGAAGCAGATGCGCTGCCGGGCCTGTGCGCTGCTTACCTTACGGAGGCGAAGCGCGCGGATGGGCGGCCGCTCGACGCTGTGGCGCGCTTCCATCTTGGTAACGGTGCGCGGCTCGAGCGGGTGAACGCGGGCGCCGACGCATCCGCGCGGGGACAGCGTGAGAGCCGGGGGGTCATGGTCAATTACCTCTATGACCGGCGGGACATCGAGAAGAACCATGAAGCCTTTGCCGTGCGTGGCGAGGTCGCCCAGTCAGCTGCCGTCCGCCGCCTTGCGCGTCAGGCGGCGCAGCCAGCGGGCGAGTAGCGGAAGGAAACGGTTTCTGCGCCCCGCCCGCCCCGCGGCCGAGGCTGCAAGCCCATAGTGAACATCGCATGAGAATCTCTCATCGCCCCCTTCGCCGCCACGGGCGCGCATGCCGGGCGATCATCTGTAACGAGGGGAAAAGACAAGCATGACCAATCATCTGGCACGGACCCTCGGCATCGGTGACACGGCGCGGCACGGTCGGCGCTTTGCGGCGATCGAGGACGGACGGCACTTCTCCTATGCAGATGTCGATCATGTTTCGGCACGCTTTGCAGCGGCCTTGGTCGCTCTCGGGGTGCAGCCGGGCGACCGGGTGGCAGTGCAGGTGGAGAAGAGCATCGAGGCGCTGATGCTGTATCTCGGCTGTGTGCGGGCGGGCGGCGTCTTCCTGCCGCTCAACACGGCCTACACCGCCTCCGAGGTCGGGTACTTTCTGGGCGATGCCACGCCGCGGCTGATGGTTGCGGATCCTCGCCGTGCCGAGGCGCTGGCGCCCTACGCGGCGGAGGCGGGCGCGCGGCTCGAGACCATGGGGGTTTGGGCGGCCGACGGCGGCGACCATGGCAGCCTGTTCGCGCATGTGCCCGACGCAGCGACGTTCGAGGATGTGGCGCGGGGGCCGGATGATCTCGCCGCCATCCTCTACACCTCCGGGACCACGGGCCGGTCCAAGGGCGCGATGCTGAGCCACGACAACCTGGCCTCCAACGCGCTGACCCTGCGGGACTACTGGCGCTTCACGGCGGACGACGTGCTTATCCACGCCCTGCCGGTCTACCATACTCACGGCCTCTTCGTGGCGACGAACACGACGCTTGTGGCCGGGTCGAGCCTCATCTTCATGAGCAAGTTCGATGCGGGCCGGGTACTCGGTGCGATGCCCGAGGCGACGGCACTGATGGGGGTGCCGACCTTCTACACGCGGCTGCTGGGCGAGGAGCGGCTGGACAAGGAGCGGACGGCCAACATGCGGCTCTTCGTGGCCGGCTCCGCCCCGCTGCTGGCCGAGACGCACCGGCAGTGGGAGGCGCGGACGGGGCACGCCATTCTCGAGCGATACGGCATGACCGAAGCCTCGATGATCACCTCGAACCCCTATGACGGCGCGCGGCGAGCCGGCACGGTCGGCCATCCGCTGCCAGGGGTGGAGGTCAAGGTGACGGATCCGGAGACCGGAGCAGTGCTGCCGCAAGGCGAGATCGGCGTGATCCAGGCGAAAGGACCCAATATCTTCAAGGGCTACTGGGGGATGCCGGAAAAGACCAAGGAGGAGTTGTCGCCCGAGGGCTGGTTCCTGACGGGCGATCTCGGCATGATCGACGACGAGGGCTACGTCGTCATCGTCGGCCGCGGCAAGGACCTGATCATCTCCGGCGGCTTCAACGTCTACCCCAAGGAGGTTGAGGGGGAGATCGACCGGCTGACCGGCGTGGTGGAAAGTGCCGTCATCGGCGTGCCGCACCCAGACTTCGGGGAAGGCGTGGTGGCCGTGGTGGTGCCCGAGGCCGGGGCGGCGCGCGATGCGGAGACGGTGCTGGCGCCGCTCAAGGAGCGCGTCGCCAAGTTCAAGCAGCCGAAACGCGTTGTTTTTGTCGATGCCTTGCCGCGCAATGCCATGGGCAAGGTACAGAAGAAGGATCTGCGGGAGACCTATGCCGACCTCTTCCAGCCCGTCTCGTGACCACTGAAGCCGCCTCCGCGGCGCAGGCCGCGCGCATGCGGGCGGCGCTGTTTCTCTCTTTCGGCATCCTCCTTCTCAGCTTCCAGGACAGCTTCGTGAAATTCATGTCGGGCGAGACCTCGCTCTGGCAGTTTCAGGCGCTGCGCTCGGGCTTCAACCTGCTCATCCTCGTCGCCATGGTCTGGATCGGGGCTGCCTGGGCGCGGCGACAGGGGGGGGAGGGCGCGGGGCTCGAGCGGCTCCGGCCAAAGCGAGCGGGGCCGGTCGCGCTGCGCACGGCATTTCTAACCATCTGTATCGTCTGTTATTTCTCGGGTGCTCCCGTGCTGACATTCGCGCAGATGGGCGCGGGGCTCTTCACCTACCCCATCTTCGTCACGCTCCTCTCCGGCGCCGTGCTGCGCGAGCCCGTGGGCCCCTGGCGGCTGGGCGCGGCCGTGGCGGGCGCGCTTGGCGCGATGCTGATCCTGCGGCCCTGGGCGGATGGGTTCACGGCCTGGCAGCTGCTGCCCGTTCTGGCGGGGCTGCTGTATGCCTGCAACGTGCTGACCCTGCGCCGCGCGTGCCGGGATGAGCATCCGATGGCGCTGGCGGCAGCCGTAGCGGTGGCCTTTCTCGCGTCGGGCGTACTGGGCGCCTCACTTCTCAGCATTTTTCCCATTCCGAACCCGCCGGAGCGTCTCGAATGGATCGCCGTGGGTTGGCCTGAGCTGACCATGGTCGCAATTGGCTTCGCGCTGGTGGCGAGCTTCTGCAACCTCTTCGGCAACATCGCGCTCAGCCGCGCCTACCAGACCGCGGAGCCCGCCTGGCTCGCGCCGTTCGACTACACCTATCTGGCCTATGTGGTGCTGTGGAGCTTCGTCCTTTTCGGCGAGCTGCCGGATGCGCTGAGCCTCATAGGCCTTGCCTTGATCGCGGCTGCAGGGATCGTCACCGCGCTCCGTGAGGGCCTGCGCCAACCTGACGTGAAACGCCGCGGCCCGATCCGCTGAGGCCAGAGGTGACCGCGGATCGCGGAGAGATGGGACATAGAAGTCCGTGCGGTTCGTTGGGTTGCTCATTGAGACTCGCCGGCGGGGTACATACACTCGGTGAAGGAGAAGGAGGCCCTCATGTCCCATGTCTTTCCGCGGCACACGAAGGCGCAGCTGCCGACCATTGCGGGCGGTGACGGTGCATACCTGATCGACCAGACGGGCAAGCGATACCTCGATGCCTGCGGGGGCGCGGCAGTCTCCTGCCTCGGGCATTCGGCGCGGCCCGTGCTGGAGGCGGCGAAGGCGCAGCTCGACACGATTGCCTACGCGCATACCAGTTTCTTCACCTCGAAGCCGGCGGAGGCGCTGGCGGACCGGCTGATCGCCAAGGCGCCTGAGGGGATCGAACGGGTCTATTTCGTCAGCGGCGGCTCGGAGGCGACCGAGGCTGCGATGAAGCTCGCGCGGCAGTATTGGCTCGAGAAGGGCGAGGGGTCGCGCCGGCACGTGATCGCGCGCTGGCAGAGCTACCACGGGAACACGATCGGTTCGCTCTCGGCCTCGGGCAACCGCTGGCGGCGGGGGCAGTTCGAGCCCATGCTTTCGGGCGCGATGCATCATGTGGAGCCCTGCCATTACTGGCGTTTTGCAGAGGAGGGGGAGACGCCGGAAGCCTATGGGCGCCGCGTGGCCGACAGCCTCGACGCGAAGATCCGTGAGCTGGGGCCGGAGACCGTGGCAGCGTTCATCGCGGAGCCGGTGGTGGGTGCGACGATGGGGGCCGTGCCGGCGGTGCACGGGTATTGGACGCGTATCCGCGAGATCTGCGACCATCACGGCATCTTGCTGATCCTCGATGAAGTGATGTGCGGCATGGGGCGCACCGGTAGCCTCTTTGCCTCGGAGAGCGTGGCTGACGGGCCGGACGGTATGCCCGAGAGCGTCAGGCCCGATATGATCTGCATCGCCAAGGGTCTAGGCGCGGGCATCCAGCCCATCGGGGCGATGCTGTGCTCGGGCGAGGTGTACCGCACAGTCGAGGCCGGGACGGGCTTCTTCCAGCATGGCCACACCTATATAGGCCACCCCACCGCCTGCGCCGCAGGCCTCGCGGTGCTGGACGAGATCGAGGGGCGTGACCTGCTGGCGAATGTGCGTGAGCGGGGCGCGGAGCTGCAGGCGGCGCTGGAGGCGCGGTTCGGGCAGCACCCGCATGTGGGCGACATTCGCGGGCGGGGGCTTTTCCGCGGTATCGAGCTTGTGGCGGACCGGAGCACGAAGGCGTGCTTCGACCCGAGCCTCGGCGTCGCCGCCAAGCTGAAGAAGGCAGCCTTTGCGAAGGGCCTGATGGTCTATCCCATGGGCGGCACGGTCGACGGCCGGAACGGCGACCACGTGCTGATTGCTCCGCCCTTCATCCTCGAAAGCGCACAGATCCCCGAGATCACCGAACCGCTGGCCGAAGCGCTCGACAGCGTGCTGGACGAGACGCTGGCAGCGTGAGGCCGGCGGATCAGACCGCGAGACTATGGCGCGCGGTCGAGCTCGGCAGGTAGGCGTCGAAATGCGCGGCGATCAGCCGGGCATGGCTGTGCCATAGTGGCCGGATCCGGAAGCCGTGCGTGCCTTCGAGCGAGGCCAGAGCCCCCTTCGGCGCGCAGTCCATCAAGGCCTCCGCCTCGCGCAGCACGGGCGCCGCAAGGTCGCCGTAACGGGCGGCCACCGCTCTCAGGTCTAGCGCGAAACTGCAGAGGATTTCCGAGATGACGGCGGCCCGGATCTGGTCCTCGAGCGTCAGCACCCGGCCGCGCGCGGTGGCGAGCCCACCTTCCACAACAGCGCGCTGATAGGCTGCCGTGCTGGCCTCGTTCTGCACGTAGCCGCGAGGGAAGTGGCCGATGGCCGACGCGCCGATGCCGATCAGCGTATCCGCCTCATCCGCCGTGTAACCCTGGAAGTTGCGCCGGAGGCGGCGGCCGGCGGCAGCGGCCGCGAGCCCGTCTCCCGGGCGCGCAAAGTGGTCGATCCCGATGGGAACATACCCGGCAGAAGCCATCAGCTTACGGGCGAGGGCCGCCATATCCCGGCGCTCCGCAAGGCCGGGCAGCACTTCGGGGTCGATCATCGCCTGGCGGCGCGAGATGGCGGGGACATGCGCGTAACCGAAGAGCGCCACCCGGTCCGGCTCGAGCTCGAGCACGCCGCCGATGGTGGCGGCCAGGCTCTGCGTGGTCTGCGCGGGCAGGCCATAGACGAGATCGAGATTGATGCTCGAGATGCCGCGCCGGCGGGCTTCGATCACCAGGTCCTCGGTCAGGCGACGATCCTGCAGCCGCCCGATGGCGGCCTGAACAGGCGCCGCGAAATCCTGCACCCCGATGGAGAAGCGGGTGACACCGGCCTCAAGAAAGGCATCGAGCTTCTCGGAGCTCATGTCCCTAGGGTCGAGCTCCACGTCGAAATCGGCACCGTCGAGCGCCGGAAACGCCCGGCGAAGGAGATTGGAGAGCCGCTTGATATCCTCAATGCGCAGGATGCTGGGGGAACCGCCGCCCCAATGCATCTGCGTCATGTCCAACCGGCCGTTCAGGGCGGCGGCGACCGTTTCGATCTCCCGTTCCACGTAGCCGAGATAACGCGTGACCGGCGCATACTGCCGCGTTCCCTGCGTGCGGCAGGCGCAGAACCAGCAGAGGCTCTGACAGAAGGGCAGATGCAGGTAGAGCGAGGCGCGCGTGCCCTCCGCCAGCTCGTTCAGCCAGCGGCGGTAGATGTCGGGCCCGACTTCGGCGGTGAAGTTCGGCGCCGTCGGGTAGCTCGTGTAACGCGGTACGGCGCGTTCGAGAGCAGAGCGGCTGAAGGGCGACTGGCTTTCCATGCCAATCTTCTCGCCTAGCGGGAGGCGTCTCCACATTGACCCGGATCAACCAATGCGGCATCGTGGCAACAACCATACTAAAACCGCCTGGGAAGAGATGCCGAAGCTGGCGCGACTTGAACAAGAAACGCACCGCTGCGCGACCTGCCCGATCCGCGATCGGGCAGTCTGCACCTATGCTGACGACGACGATCTTCGATCTCTCGAAAGCATCAAGTTTTATCGTAACTTCGAGCCTGGCCAGGAGATCTTGGCGGCTGGCGAGCAGATGGATTTTGTTGGATCCGTTGTTGAAGGCGTTGTTTCGCTTTCAAAGACGATGGCGGATGGTCGGCGGCAGATGGTCGGCCTCATGTTCGCCTCTGATTTCATCGGCCGGCCCATGCGCGAAAGCGTGCCCTACGACGTGACTGCCGTGACCGAGGTGCGCCTCTGCCTCTTCAAACGGGCACGGTTCGA
The DNA here is from genome assembly GCA_038528605.1 of Pseudomonadota bacterium. Taxonomy (GTDB): domain Bacteria; phylum Pseudomonadota; class Alphaproteobacteria; order Rhodobacterales; family Rhodobacteraceae; genus Thermohalobaculum. Next base: position 1,268 of record JBCBEP010000123.1, on the reverse strand, counting down.
AGGCGTCCTCCGTTCCTCCCCGGCCATCGAACGGCGGCTTCTCGAGATGATGCTCGACGAGCTCGATGCGGCGCGGGACTGGATGCTGCTTCTTGGGCGCAAGACCGCGCAGGAGAAGATCGCGACCTTCCTCCTGATCCTCGCCCGGCGCGTGACGCTGGGCAGCGGGCAGGATGCGCAGGATGGCGTTTCCTTCACCCTGCCGATCACGCGCGAGGCGATGGCGGACTATCTGGGTCTCACCATCGAGACCGTGAGCCGGCAGTTCACGACCCTGCGCAAGGAGGGCATCATCGCCCTCGAAGGGACGCGGACCGTTCGAGTGCCGGACTTCCTGGCCCTGCTGGACGCGGCCGGCGAGGACGCTGACGGCGACATTCTTACCTGAGCCCTGCGGAGCATCGCACGCTCCGTCACGCACTCGCGCGCAGGCGTGATTGGGCGCCCGCCCGTGCGCGTGCTTCCTTTTCTGCGTCTGGCACAGGAGGCAGAGATGCAGGAACTGCGTGCGGTTTTCGGTGGCGGTCACGTGCAGGGGACGCGGCGCTCGGTGCTCGCCGGGATGTCCGGTCTTGCCATCAGTGCAGCCCTGCCCGCAGCGGCAATAGCAGCTTCCGGGGTGAGCGACGAGGAAATCGACCGGGCCATCGCCGCCCTCATCGCCCCGTCCCGTGGCGCTATCGGCGTGGCGGAGGCGCAAGGCTTTCTGATGGAGAACGCGGGGCTCTCGGCCATGCCAGGGCTGGTTCTGGCGCACCGCTTCAGCCCGCTGCCCCGGACCGAAACGGCGGCGATCATGGCCAAGATCACCGGCGAAGAACCCTCCCTCGACTGGTTCGACTGGATGCTCTGGCAGGAAGCCCATCCGGACGTGGTGCCGACGGCGGGCTTCGTGGGCCTGAAGCGCGCGGTCTTCGAGGCGATCGACCCGAATTTCGAGATCTTCCTGCGCGACCCGTGGCTGGACCGTGAGCGCGCACGCATCCGCTTCGAGGAGGTAACCTGGGGTGGCGTCCGGAAGGACGGGATCCCCTCGCTCGACAATCCGGCGCTGATCCCCGCGGGCGAGGCGGATTACCTGCGGGACAGCGACCCGGTGTTTGGCGTGTCGATCAACGGGGATGTGCGAGCCTACCCGCTGCGCATCATGGGCTGGCACGAGATGTTCAACGAGGTAATCGGGGACGTGCCGGTGGCGCTGGCCTATTGCACGCTCTGCGGCGCCGGCATCCTCTTCGAGACGCAGGTGCCCGGACGCCCGTCGCCCT
>JBCBEP010000122.1:0-9720 GCA_038528605.1 Pseudomonadota bacterium | reverse complement strand
GCCAGCCGAGATATTCGAGCGCCGGCGCCACCGCCTTGTCGCTCACATAGCGCGGAAAGAACGGCCGGCCGAAGATGTGCGCGAGGTTGAACAGAACCTCGTTCGTCGCCTCCACGCGGAAAGGCACCGGGTAGCGCCGCGCGAAGGAGGGCAGCGGACGGCCCTCCGCCAGGCGCCCGATGGTCTCGGGGCAGCGCGTGAACGCAGAGTGCCGCCCCATGGCCACCGGCTCGAGCGTCAGCCAGTCCGGCCGCAGATACCCGTTCTCCACCGCCCAGGCGCGCAAACCCAGCCGCGCCGCAAGCCGGGCCGCCACCTGATGATAGGGCAGACGGTCGGCAAAATAGACGATGTCCGTCACGCCCTCGCGGCGGAGCAGCGTCTCCAGCCAGCTTTCCCAGTTGGTAAGACTTCCCCGATAGTTAATGGCGCCGGGACGATGCCAGAAAAGCCAGTCCCCCAAGGTGAAGTTGACCCGGTGAACCGCATGCCCCCGTGCCGCGAAGCGATCCGCGAGCTCCGTCCAGAGCGTGGATGCTGGCCCCTGCAGGAACAGCACCGTGCGATGCGGCGGCTGCACGCCATCTGCGGCGGGCGGGCCCGGCGGAGCGTGCCGCATGCCGTGGAAAGGAACCGGCGCGGATGACGGCTCGAGCCTTGCGCGCGCGGCGGAGAGGGAGGCGGAGGATGCGGAAGAGAGGGCCATGGTGGCGCTCCGTGGTGCTGACCGGCGCGTCGGGCGGGATTGGCCGGGCGCTCGCGGTGGAGCTTGCCTCGAACAGGGTTACGATGCTGTTGCTGGGGCGCGATGAAACGCGTCTGAAGGCCACGGCAGCCCTCGCGCGCGCTGCCGGCGCCACGGTCCGAACCGCACGCGCGGATGTGACGGACCGTGCCACGATGGCCGCGCTTCTGCTCGAGGCGGACCGCGAGGCGCCGGTGGATCTCGTCATCGCCAATGCCGGCCGCTCCCTCGGCACGCCGCCCGGGGAGGGGCAGCTCGAACCCGCAGGCGCGCTCGAGACGCTTGCGGCGGTGAACCTTGTGGGTGCTGCGAACACGGTCGAGCCGCTGCTCGGACCTATGCGCGCGCGGGGGCGCGGCGGGATCGTGCTGATGGGTTCGCTGGCCGGCCAACGCCCCCTGCCCGACATGCCCGCCTACAGCGCCAGCAAGGCGGGCCTGCGCGCCTGGGCAACCGCGCTCCGCGGCGCTCTGGCGCGGGACAGGATCGGGGTCATGCATGTCTCCGCAGGGTTCGTGACGAGCCCGATGTCCGCCCGCCATCTCGGGCCGCGCCCCTTCGAGCTCAGCGCTGAGGCGGCGGCACGGCGCATCCGCCGGGGGCTGGAGCGCGGCGCGGCCACCCTGGCCTTTCCCTGGCCGCTCGCCGCCATGGCCTGGTGCGGCGCCCGCCTTCCCCCACACCTCGCCGACCTCGCGATCCGCCCCTTCGCCGCGCGGATCGCGCCTGAGCGCTGCGCCGAGGACGATGCACGGAAGGGGCTTTGAGGGGCGCAGCTGTCCAGTCACCTCGATAGCGTGGCCCGAAGCGTCGCGCTCAGGTTTCGCGGCCGGCCGTTGATGCGGCGGCCCGAACGGCTGCCTCTTTCCAGTCGTCGAGACCCGCAGCAAGACGTGCCGTCTCATCGATCGCCGCATCGATCTGAGCCTCCGTATGCTCCGCCGTGACGAAGAAGCGGAGGCGGGCGGCACGTTCCGGCACGGCAGGGTGCACGATGGGCGCCACCTCGAAGCCAGCCGAGGCCAACTGGTTCGAGAGCGCCACGGTCTTCAGGCTGTCGCCGATCACTACGGGCGTGACGGCGAGACCGCTGCTCGTGCCGGTATCGAGCCCCGCGGCCACGGCCCGATCCCTCAGCCGCCGCCCGTTCGCCTGAAGCCGAACGACGCGGTCGGGCTCCCGCCGCATGGCCTCGAGCGCCGCAAGCGCTGCCGCCGCAAGGGCCGGGGCGAGCCCGACCGAGAACACGAAGCCCGGCGCCCGATACCGCAGCAGGCTTACAAGCGCAGCACTTCCGGCGATGTAACCTCCACAGGACGACAGGGTCTTGGAAAGCGTGCCCATCCAGATATCGACCGCGTCCGGCGCCACGCCCTGCGCCTCGAAGAGCCCCCGCCCCGTCGGCCCGCACACACCAAGCGCATGGGCCTCGTCCACCATCAGCCAGGCGCCGAAACGCTCCTTGATCTCCACCAGGCGGGCGAGATCGGGGCTGTCGCCGTCCATCGAGTATAGGCCCTCCACCGCCACCAGGGCGCGGCGATGCCGCTGCCGCTCGGCCGCGAGGAGGGCCTCGAGCCGGTCCAGATCGTTATGCGGGAAGATCCGACGGGTCGCCCCCGAGAGACGCGCACCCTCGAAGGTCGAATTATGGCCGAGGCTGTCTAGCAGCACGAGGTCCTCCGACCCGAGCAGCGTCCCGACCGTGGTGACGTTGGTCGCATGCCCGGAGACCATCACCACCGCATCCTCCGCCTCATACGCTGCCGCCAGGGCCGCCTCCAGCGCCCCTTGGGCCGCGCGCTCGCCGCCGACGAGCCGGCTCGCTCCCGCCGAGACACCTTCCTCCCGGATCGCGGCAATCGCGGCTTCACGCACGGCTGGATGATTGTTCAGGCCCAGATAGTCGTAGCTCGTAAAGCGCGTGCTTTTCTGCCCCTCAATCCGTGTCGACGGGCCCGGCGGGCCGTCGAGGCGCCGGAAGAACGGTGTGCGAAGACCCATCAGGCCGAGCGCATCCTGCTGCAGCGCAAGCGAGCGCAGCTCCGGCAGTGCCTCGAAGGCGTGCCCGCGCTCCACCGTATCGTTGGCTGCCGGTCCCTCACGGCCGCTGAGCACCCTGCTCGCCGCCGCGCACGCGCCCGGGGTTGCATCTGGGGTCGCATCCGGGGTCGCACCCGCAGGCTCCGTTCGCGCGGATCGACGCGCCCGCAAGCGCATCATGATCGGGTCCTCCGGGTTGGCGCTGTCGCTCCCGCCGCCAAGCGACGGCGCCATAGCGCTCCGTGCGGCCTGTCGACTTGCCGGTGCCTCGCCGCTCATCGCGCGGCCGCCCGCTTGCCCGCCGCCATCCGGCTGGAACCGCGCGCCCGCTGCCCCGTATCGCCACCTTGGGGTCTTGGCGATGCCAGACGGCGGGCAAGCTCTGCTCGCAGCTCATCGGGCAAGCCGGCAGCATGCGCGGACGAGAGCGACGCTGCCATGGCGGCATCCGACCTACCATCTCCCTCCGCCAGACCTGCCCGCTCCGTACCCCTTGCCGCCGGATCGTTCGGCTGCGGGCCTGCCCCACCGATGTTGCCGCCGCGATGATCACCCTCAGGTCGCGCGAGACCGGCTGCTAACGTTCCGGCAAGACCTGTCAGCGTGGTCTCGGCGCCAATGGCCGCCACGGGTACGGCAAGCCCATGGCGGTCCTCGAGGGTGCTCTTGAGGTCGAGCGCCATCAGGCTGTCCAGCCCCATTTCGGTGAGCGGGCGCGTGTCCAGGACGTCCTCCGCCGGCATACGCAGGATGCGGGCGAGGGAGGCGCGAATGATGTCAGCTATCGCCTCCGGTGCCTTGTCGGGCGGCAAGGCAGCGATGGCGGCGGCGGTCTGCAGGGCTTCGACGGGCAGATCACCGGCAGCAGATGCTTTGCGGGCGAGACGCGCCTGGAGGGGTAGCCGGGCAATCGGCAGGGCTGCGGGATCGAGCTGCGCCCCCGCCGGCATCACCGCGCAGCATGGCGGCATCGCCGGATTGTCGAGCGCCGCTTCGAACGCCGCCAGCACCTCCGAGCACCGCAGCAGGCGCGACCCCAGCGCGTGCGCCACACTGTCGCCGATCCGTGCCGCCCGCTCGGGGGCAGCCGCGAGATGGCCCGCATCGCCCACTGGCCCGAGGGCCAGCGCCACCGCTGGCAGGCCCGCCGCGCGACGGCACCGCGCCAATGCCTCGAGGCCCGCATTGGCCGCCGCGTAGGCACTCTGCCCCGGATTGCCCAGGCGCGCGGCGACGGAGCCGAGCAGCACGAAGTGCCGGGGAGCGAGGGGCCTCGTGAGACGGTCGAGCAGGAGCGCGGTATCCGTCTTCGCGGCCAGCACCCGGTCCACACGCTCCGGCGTCATTGCCGCGAGCGGTGCGTCGTCGAGCACCATGGCCGCGTGAACGATGCCCTCCAGCACGGGCGCGCCAGCCGGCCGCGGTGCCGCGGCGATCTCCTCAAGCAGCGCAGCGAGAGCAGCTTCATCCCCCGCGTCGAGGGACCTTTGGATAATCTTGGCCCCTCCTCCGGCGCGCCCGGCCATAAGGGTCTCCACCGCCGAACCGGCGGGGACCGCCCTGCGCCCCACAAGCCAGATGCGTCCGGCACCACGCTCCGCAAGGCGCGCCGCGATGGAACGGCCGAGCCCTCCGGTCCCGCCGATGAGCAGCCAGTCTCCACCATCATGCGCGCCCTTCGCGGCCGATACCTCGCGCGGCGGGGGCGACCTCTCGGGTCCACGCGCCTCCAACCCCTCCGCGCAAGCCGGCGTCTTCAGCACGATCTTGCCCATATGGCCCGCGCGCTGGAGCACCCTGAAGGCCGCTGCGGGATCCTCCGCCTCCATGAGGCTGAGCGGCGGAAGCGGGAGGAGACCTTCCGCATGGTCCGCAACCGTCTCTTCCAGCAGCGAGACCACCCGCCCCGGCCGCACGGCGAGGAGTTGGTCCGCATCGAAGGCGAAGAAGCTGAGGTTGTGGGCGAAGGGCCGGAGCGGGAGCGCCGCGTTCTCGAAGATGTCGCGCTTACCGATCTCGACGAAGCGTCCGAATGGCGCGAGGCAGCCGAGGCTGCGCAACTGGCCCTCGCCGGCAAGGCTGTTCAACACCACGTCGCAGCCTCGCCCGCCGGTCAGCGCCCGTACCTCATCGGCAAAATCAGGGCTCCGACTGTCGACAGCGGCTGTGGCGCCCAGAGCCTGCACGAGCCTGCGCTTGGCCGGTGTCCCCGCCGTTGCAATCACCTCGGCCCCCAGACGCCTGGCAAGGCCAAGTGCCGCAAGGCCGACCCCGCCTGCAGCGCCGTGAAGCAACAGGGTCTCGCCCGCCGACAATCGCGCAAGGTCCCGCAGCGCGTAGCGTGCGGTCAGGCCCGTCACGGCGATCGCAGCACCTGCCGCCATGCTGAGATTGTCCGGCAGCCGCACCACGAGACGGCGGTCCGTCGTCACATGCGTGGCCATGGCGCCTGCCGCGAGCGCGAGAACGCGATCTCCGACCTGGACGGCGGATGCCGCCTCGGCGCCGGCTGCCTCGTGGACATCGTCCCCGTGGTCCGGTCCCACCGCGACGACCCGCCCCGCGCATTCCATGCCGAGCTGCGCGCCCGCATGACCCAGCTCCAGCGCTTCGGCAGGAAGCCGACGCTGCGCCCACATCACATCTCGAAAATTGAGACCGGCCGCCTCCACCGCGATCAACACCTCGCCCCGCGCATTCCATGCCGAGCTGCGCGCCCGCATGACCCAGCTCCAGCGCTTCGGCAGGAAGCCGACGCTGCGCCCACATCACATCTCGAAAATTGAGACCGGCCGCCTCCACCGCGATCAACACCTCGCCCGGCCCGGGGCGCGGCATTGCGGCGGGCTCCCAGTGCAGGCTGTCGAGCGCGCCCGGCAGCCGCGTCGCAAGCCGTCTCGGACCTGCGGCAGGGCCGATCTCCCGTCGCGCGACCCGGGGCACCGCCCATGCATTGCCGACCAACGCGAGAAGAGGCTCTTCCGCCGCTGGCGGCATGGCGGCAAGGGCCTCGAGCGCGGCCGCGTCATCGTCGGTCGTGACCATCCGCACCGGCAGCGACGGCGCCTCGTTGACCAGCGTTCGAACAAAGCCGTCGAGCGCTCCACTGGCCATCGCTACCGCTGCCTGCCGCGCGCCCAAGGCATCGTCAACCGCACCAACCGAAGCGCTGCCGGCCGGCGCCCCTTCCGATGGGCTTGCGAAGAAGGTCAGGCCGCGCGGCGCTGCCTGCTTGTCCTCCGCCAAGTGCCGAAGGAAGGCGCGCCCAAGGGCGATGCGGCGGCCTATGCAAGCGCGGGCGCCGGCAGGTGTCTCCGGCACCGGGGGCAGGACCACGACCTCCCGGCCCGAGACACAGCCAGGGGAAGCCAGCGATCGAACCTCAGCGCCGGGCCAGCGGGCAGAGAGAGCCATGGCCGCCACCTGGCCCGTCCGTCCTGGATCGTGAAGCAGGAGAAAGGCGGCAGGATCGCCGGCCGGAGGCGACAACTCCTGCAACGGCGGTTGGTCCGGCATCCCTGCGGCGGTTTCCCCGAGACCACGCGCTGCGACCAATGCCAGAACATGCGTTCCGGCATCGAACCAACCAACACGCACGTCAGCGAAACCCTCGCGCTCCAGATGCGTCGCCAGAGCGTGCGCCGCAGGCTCCTCGGCGAACATGCTGCCAATCGCGGGCGTCACCACCGCAAGGACATCTCCGGACGACAGCGACGCCGGAACCGCCAGATCGGGCGCCAGAGCGCCCTCCGACGAAACCACCCAGATCGAGCAGGTTGCGGGGTCGGCAGTTTTATCGGCCCCGTTCATCACCCACGCGGCATGGCCGAGGGAGGGATGGCCCGGGCCTTCGGGCTTCTCGAGGCGCACTGGTACCGCATCCCCAACAACCCCTTCCAGGACCCTCAACAAGGGTGCCAGCGCGGCCTCCTGAGAAAGCGGCATGGCGGGGCGCGGCCCTCCTTCAGGCTCGGCACCGTCGGGTCGTATCTCGGCGAGGGCGTGGCGCAGAGCCTCGGGCAGGGCGAGGGCACCCTGCAGGGCCGCTGAGCACCCGTTGTGGTGGGAGAGCAGGCGGTCGATGATCCCCGCCACCGGGGCGAGATGGTCGGCCAAACCGGCGTTCTCCGGCGCTCCTCCATCGGCGCTGGCGGCGGCTTTCGCGTCGGCCCTCAGACGCGCCGTCAGCATGGCGCGGAGCGCTTCATCGCCGAGGCTCGGCTGCACCGCGGCCTGCGGGGAAGGCCCGAGCACATCAGCAATCGCGTGCTTGCAAAGCTCCTCGAGCAGGAGAGCGGCATCAGGGCTCGGTTCAATGTCGCGCCAGTGCCCTGCCTCCTCGAGCAGCGCGGCCAGGGGCCGCGCCGGTTTCCGGGGTGTTTGCCCGGCGGGCGCGAGCGGACCTGTCCGACCGGGATCCTCCCCGGTCTCTCCGCGGGGCGGCGGGGCGAGAGGCACCCACGCCTCCGCCCAGTCCTCGAGACCGGAGAGACCGGGCAGCGCGCGCGCCTCCAGACCGAGCCCCTCGATCGCGAGAAACGGCGTCCCGTTCGCATCAGCGACAGAGACATCGGCGCTCAGCCACGCGGCCCGGCGGGTCCGAAACCGTGCTGTTACATGCCAGTCCTCCGCCGCCTCCGGCATTGCTTCAGCCAGCCACAGGCGCGCGATGCGCACGGGCAACCAGGTCGATCGGGCCTCGGCAGGCGTGAGGAGCGCTGCAAGCACATGGAAGCACGCATCGAGCAACATGGGCGGGAGCGTTCCCCGAAAGGCCTCTCGCGCTGCCTCGACACCGCCACTGCCGTCCAGCCCCTCCGGCGGAGCGGCACGAACGAGGCCCGAGACGCGTGCTGCGCCATCGTCGCACCGCGACACGGCCGCGGAGCCGTGGAGCAGCCTGAAATGCGGACCATAGTCGAGCCCACTGCGCGACAACGCTTCGTAGAGCGCCGCAGCCGGAATACGGAGCTCTTCCGTGCCCGCATCCGGCGCTGCGCCACCTCGTGTGTCGGCGGCCTCCCGGGCCCGTGATGCGAGTGCTTCGGCCAGCGCAACGCCCGCGCCCGGCGCCGGGGTTCGGCGGAGCGTCGCCCGGGCATGGGCCCGGAAGGGCAGCGCACTTCCCTGAGGGCGGCTCTCGATCACCAGCGCGCCACGGTGCGCGTCCAGGCTTGTCCGGAGATCGACGCCGTCATCGGGGACCTGCAGCGGCGCAAGAATGTCGAGCCCCTCGATCTCCACGATGTCCGACTTCCCCACCTCCCGTCCGGCCGCGAGCGCGATGGCCGCAAAAGCCGCCGCCGGCAAAACCGCATGGCCATCGACCCGGTGATCGGCGATCCACGGATGGAGCGTCGGATCGAGCCGCGCGTGCCACGGACCCGCCCCCGGACGATCCCGCAAGCCGAGAAGCCCCGGCGCTGCTGCAGGATGGTCGCCCGATCCCTCGGCCTCGGCCTCCGCGGCGAGGCCGAAGAGATCGATGGCTTCCGGGCCGAGCGCCGCCTGATAGCGGCTGCGCGTCAGAGGCGTGCGCGGCAACGGCGTATCGGGGCGTGTCCCTGGGCGCGGTGCTGCGCAACCTGCAGCGGGCACATGGCCGGGGGCGGCGCGCAAGGGTCCCAGGAAATCCCGAGAGATCGCCGCACCGGATGCCAGGCCCGCCGCGGCCAGGCTTCGCGGGGCCGGCCCCTCCCGCCCGGGCCCCTCCATGGCCGCGACGCAGGTGACCACCTGATCGCAGCCTGGACGGCGAAGCGCCCGGAGATACCCGGTCAGCACCGGGCGCGGGCCGATCTCCACAAGATATCCCACCCCCGACGCGACCATCGCCTCCGCCGCCGGCCAGAACTGCACCGGCTCGCGGGCGTTCCGCCACCAGTGTTCGGCATCGAGCGGGGCGGCCGTCACGTCCTCCGGCCCCGCCAGCCTGCCACCGCTGACCGACGAGTAGAGCACCGCGGCCTCGGCGTGGCACGGCTCAAGGGTCGCGAGTCCCGCCATCAACGGCGCGCGGATCAGCGCCATCTCGGCGTTGTGGTAGGGGTACGGGACGGGCAGCTTCCGCATGGCAAGCCGTGCCTGGCGCGCCTGTCGCCCCAGCGCGTCGATACCATCGACACTGCCCGAGACGGTGACACTCCGCGGGCTGTTGAGCGCTGCGACGCCAACCTGCCCAGAGAGCCCAGCGGCCTCGATAAGAGAGGCGGCCTCCTCAGGCGATGAGAGCAGCGCCGCCATCGTCCCCTGCCCATGAAGGGGCGCCACGGCCTCGGCCCGCAAGGCGATGATTCGCGCCGCATCCGCGAGCGCCAGCGCGCCGGCGGCCCAGGCGGCCGTCACCTCCCCGACCGAGTGGCCCAGGACCGCCGCCGGCCGCATGCCCGCCGCCGCAAGTGCATCAACCAGCCCGACTTGCAGCGCAAAGAGAAACGCCTGGGCCGGACCACTCTCCGTCAGCCTATCGCCCAGCGACGGATCCTTTCGCAGCGCCCGCGGATCGCTCCCGCCAGCGGCCGCCAGCGCGGCGGAGGCGCGCTCGAACCCAGCCGCATAGGCCGCATCGGTCGCCCAAAGCGCCTCGCCCATGCCAGCCCATTGTGCCCCGTTGCCGGCGAACAGGAAGCCGACCGGGACGCCGGGCATGGATCCGCCATCGCAGACGCCACCTGTGTGCGGGCTATCCCCGCCCGGCATGGCAGCCACTGCCGCGGCGCTTCCCCTCAGCACCGCAGCGCAACGCACGGTCTCGAGCGCCTCACCGTCGGCATCGGCCAAAGCGCCAAGGGCTGCGTCGAGCCCGGCGGGCGTCTCGCCCATGATCACCGCACGCTCCCGCCGCAGCGAGGCGCGCTGGCCCGAGGCCGCGAGGAGCGCGGGAAGCACCGTTTCGCAAGCCGCCAGAGCCGCCTCACCCTCAGCCGCGCCTC
>JBCBEP010000121.1:0-9763 GCA_038528605.1 Pseudomonadota bacterium | reverse complement strand
CGGCGCGATAGTATTCGATCAGCGGCGCCGTCTCCGCGTGGTAGACAGCGAGCCGGTGCTTCAACGTCTCTTCGTTATCGTCCGCCCGGGTGCCGCCAGTCTCCGCCGCGCGAGTCTTGATTCGGTCGACGAGGTATTCGTCAGGCACGCGCATCTCGACAACCGCGTCGATCTTCATGCCCTTCTCAACGAGCAGCTTGTCCAAGGCTTCGGCCTGCGCCGTGGTCCGGGGGAAGCCGTCGAAGATCACGCCGCCGGCGCAGTCCGGCTGATCCAGCCGCTCTGATACGCAGCCGGTGACGATCTCGTCGGAGACGAGCTTGCCCGCCTCCATCACCGCCTTCGCCTGGAGGCCGACCTCGCTGCCCTCCTTCACCGCGGCACGCAGCATGTCGCCCGTCGAGAGCTGGACCATGCCGCGGCGTTCCACAAGCCGGCGCGCCTGGGTGCCTTTCCCTGCGCCCGGGGGCCCGAGAAGAATGATGTTCATGACTGTCCTCCCAGTATGGCCCGTGCGCCGGGCTCTCAGGTTCGCCGCTTGCCGCGGATCTTCGATTTCTCGATCAGTCCCTGGTACTGGTGCGCGAGCATGTGGCTCTGCACCTGGGTGATCGTGTCCATGGTGACGCTAACCACAATCAGCAGCGATGTACCGCCGAAATAGAACGGCACGGCCAGCTCCGATATCAGCAACTCCGGCAAGAGGCAGACGATCACGAGATAGATCGCGCCGATGACCGAGAGACGCGTCAGCACATAGTCGAGATACTCCGCGGTCTTCTTGCCCGGCCGGATGCCCGGCACATAGCCGCCATGCTTCTTCAGATTGTCGGCCACATCGTCCGGGTTGAACACTACGGCGGTGTAGAAGAACACGAAGAAGATGATCAGCGAGGCGAAGAAAACCAGGAAGAGCGGCTGACCACGGCCGAGCAGCGCCGCCACCGTGCCCGCAATCCCCGCATCCCCGCCCTGGGCCGAGAAGCCCGCAATGGTGGCCGGCAGCAGCAGGAGCGACGAGGCGAAGATCGGCGGGATCACGCCTGCGGTGTTCAGCTTCAGCGGCAGGTGGCTGTTCTCGCCGCCATAGAGCTTATTGCCCACTTGGCGCTTCGGGTACTGGATCAGGATCCGGCGCTGCGCCCGCTCGATATAGACCACCGCGTAGATCACGCCGATGGCGAGCAGGATCACGCCGAGGATCGCCAGCGTCGAGAGCTGACCCGTGCGGCCAAGCTCGAAGAACTGCGCCATCGCACCGGGCAGCTCCGCCACGATGCCGACGAAGATGATGAGGCTGATACCGTTGCCGATGCCGCGCGCGGTGATCTGCTCACCGAGCCACATCAGGAACATCGTGCCGCCCACCAGCGTGATGACCGCGGAGGCGCGGAAGAACAGGCCCGGATCGAGCGCCAGCCCCTGCCCTTCGAGGCCAACCGAGATGCCATAGGCCTGCACGGTGGCCAGCAGCACGGTGCCGTAGCGCGTGTACTGGTTGATCTTCTTGCGGCCCGCCTCGCCCTCTTTCTTGAGCCTCTCCAGCTCGGGCACCATCGACGTCATCAGCTGCATGATGATCGACGCCGAGATGTAGGGCATGATGCCGAGGGCGAAGATCGCCATGCGCCCCACGGCGCCACCGGCGAACATGTTGAAGACGCCGAGGATCCCGCCCGCCTGCTGCTCCATGAAGATGGCAAGCTGCTGGGTGTCGATGCCGGGGATGGGGATGAACGTCCCGACACGGTAGACGATAAGCAGGCCGATCGCGAAGAGGATACGGTTCTGCAGGTCCTTCGCTTTGGAGAAGGCCTGCCAGCTCATATTGGCGGCCATCTGTTCGGCGGCTGAAGCCATCGCGCGGGTCCTGTCGGTTGCCTTGTGCGCGGGCGGCCCCGTCCGATGCGGCCGCCCATGCGATCCCGGAAGGGTTATGGGCGTGTGCGCCCGGTTGCAAGCTGCCGGGCGCGGAAAGGAACGTGATGGAGGCCGGAGCTCAGCCCTCGGCCGCCTCGTCCGTCTTCGCCGGTGCGCTCACGGTGAGCGTGCCGCCAGCGGCCTCGACCGCCTCGATAGCGCTCTTCGACGCACCGGTCACTTCGATCTTCAGGCCCTTCGGCAGCGCCTTCCCCTCGCCGTTGTCGTCCGCGAGGAGCTTCGCGAGCACCCGGACGCCATCACGCTTGCGGCGGATGAGGCCCGAGGCGAGCAGCACGTCCTCGGTGATCGGCGCGCTCGCATCGATCTTGCCGGCTTCGACGAAGAGCTGGATCGCGCCGAGATTCGTCACCGCGAAGTTCTTGGCGAACGGGTTGTTGAAGCCCCGCTTCGGCAGCCGGCGATAGAGCGGCATCTGGCCGCCCTCGAAGCCATTGATCGCAACGCCCGAGCGGGACTTCTGGCCCTTGATGCCGCGGCCGCCGGTCTTGCCGAGGCCGGAGCCCGGACCACGGCCGACGCGCTTGGCCTTCTTCTTCGCACCGGGGTTATCCCGGAGTTCGTTCAATCGCATGATGTCCTCCTGGTGCCGGACCGCACGGGGGCCATGCGCGTCCCCCGCCGCCTCGGCTCATATCCGGCCCGGCAAAGCGGGCCGGCGCGGGCTTAGCCGCGCTCCTCCACGATCTCCACGAGATGCGGGATCGACTCGACCATACCGCGGACCGAGGGCGTGTCCTCGAGCTCGCGGGTCCGGTGCATCTTGTTGAGCCCGAGGCCCACCAGCGTCGCGCGCTGCTTGGCCGGGCGACGGATCGGGCTGCCGATCTGCTTCACAACGATGGTCTTCGCCATGGGTCTCAGGCCTCCGCAGGTGCTTCAGCCGGCGCTTCGGCCTCAACGGCCTCCGCCTTCGGCTCGTCACGGCTCGGCAGGATGTCGCTCACCTTCTTGCCGCGGCGCGAGGCGACCTGGCGGGGCGAGTACTCGTCCTTCAGGCCCTCGAAGGTGGCGCGGATCATGTTGTAGGGGTTCTGCGAGCCCGTGGACTTCGCGACCACGTCCTGCAACCCCAGCATCTCAAACACCGCGCGGCAGGGGCCGCCGGCGATGATGCCGGTGCCCGGAGGGGCCGAGCGCATGAACACCTTGCCCGCGCCGTGGCGGCCGAGCACGTCGTGGTGCAGCGTGCGGCCCTCGCGGAGCGGCACACGGATCATCGTGCGCTTCGCTTCCTCGGTCGCCTTGCGGATCGCCTCGGGCACCTCTTTGGCCTTGCCCGAGCCGAAGCCCACGCGGCCCTTCTGGTCACCCACGACCACCAGCGCCGCGAAGCCGAAGCGCTTACCGCCCTTCACCGTCTTCGAGACGCGGTTGATCGCAACCAGACGATCCTGGAATTCCGGCTCGCGGTCATCGTCGCGGCGGTCGCGACGCTCGCGCCGCCCTTCACGTTCAGCCATCAGAGCCTCCTCAGAACTTCAACCCGCCCTCGCGGGCGGCATCCGCCAGCGCCTTCACCTTCCCGTGGAAGATGAAGCCGCCGCGGTCGAAATAGACTTCCTCGATCTCCGCCGCCTTCGCGCGCTCGGCAATCGCAGTGCCCACCTTCGCGGCGGCCTCCACGTTGTTCTTGCCGATCACGCCCAGCGTGGGCTCGAGGGACGAGGCCGCGCAGAGCGTCCGGCCCTGCACGTCGTCGATGATCTGGACCGAGATGTTCTTCGACGAGCGATGAACGCTCATGCGAAGACGGCCCGCCGCCATTTTCCGGAGCTTGTTGCGCACGCGCAGGCGGCGCTTCTGGAACAGCTCTCGCTTTGAAAGTGCCATTGTCTGCCGCCCTTACTTCTTCTTGCCTTCCTTGCGGAAGATGAACTCGCCCTTGTAGCGGATGCCCTTGCCCTTGTAGGGCTCCGGCCGCCGCCAGTCCCGGATCTTCGCCGCCGTCTCGCCCACAAGCTGCGCATCCGCGCCCTTGATGACGATCTCCGTCGGCTTCGGGCAGGCAATCTCGATGCCCTCGGGCACCGCGAACTCGACATCGTGGCTGTAGCCGAGCGCCATCTTCAGCGTCTTGCCCTGAAGCTGCGCGCGGTAGCCGACGCCCTGAAGCTCCAGTTCCTTGGTGAAGCCCTCGGAGAGGCCTTTCGCCATGTTGGCGATCACCGTGCGCGACATGCCCCACTGCTGCTTCGCCCGCTTCGTGTCCGAACGCGGCTTCACGGTGATGACATTGCCGTCGAGGGCGATCTCGACATCGTTCGTCGCCGTGAAGCTCTGGGCGCCTTTCGGCCCCTTCACCTCGACGGTCTGCCCGGTAACCTTGAACTCGATGCCCTTGGGGGCCTCGATCGGCTTCTTGCCAATGCGCGACATCTCAGCCTCCTCAGAATACCGTGCAGAGCACTTCGCCGCCCACATTCTCGGCGCGGGCCTTATGGTCCGACATCACGCCGCGATTGGTGGAGACGATGGCCACGCCCAGCCCGTTGCGGACCGAGGGGATGTTCTTCGAGCCCTGGTAGCTGCGCCGGCCGGGGGTGGAGACGCGCTTCAGTTCCTTGATGGCCGGCTGGCCGTCGAAGTACTTCAGGCTGATCTCGTATTCCGGCTTGTGGTCGCCCGCGTCGATTTTCTCGTAGCCGCGGATGTACCCCTCGTCGACCAGCACATCGAGCACCCAGCCGCGAAGCTTGGAGGCCGGCGTGCGCACGGTCGACTTCTGGCGAAGCGAGGCGTTGCGGATACGGGTCAGCATATCGCCGAGCGGATCGTTCATGCTCATGACTTGCCCTCCCTCACCAGCTCGACTTGACCATGCCCGGCACCTGACCGATCGAGGCCAGGTCGCGGAGCGCGATACGGCTCATCCGCAGCTTGCGGTAGTAGGCCTTCGGGCGGCCGGAAACCTCGCAGCGGTTGTGCAAACGCGTCGGGCTGGAGTTCCGCGGCAGCTTCGCGAGCTTGAGGCGCGCCTTGAAGCGCTCCTCCATCGGCAGCTCGCCGTTCTTCGCCACTTCCTTCAGCGCAGCGCGCTTCTCGGCGTACTTCTTCACCAGGCGCTGGCGCTTCTTCTCGCGCTCGACCATGGAAACCTTTGCCATCGGTCCGTCCTCCGCCTCAGTTCCGGAAGGGCATGTTGAAATGCTTCAACAGTGCCTTCGCTTCGGCGTCCGTGGCCGCCGTGGTGCAGATGATGATGTCCATGCCCCACATCTGATCGATCTTGTCGTACTCGATCTCGGGGAAGACGATGTGCTCCTTGATGCCCATGGCGTAGTTGCCGCGGCCGTCGAAGGACTTGCCGTTCACGCCGCGGAAGTCGCGGATGCGCGGCATGGCGATCGTGATCAGGCGATCCAGGAAGTCGTACATGCGATCGCGCCGCAGCGTGACCTTGACCCCGAGCGGCATCTCCTCACGCACCTTGAAGCCGGCGATCGACTTCTTGGCCTTCGTGATCACCGGCTTCTGGCCGGCGATGCGCATCAGGTCGTCATGCGCCGCCTTGATCTTCTTGCTGTCGCCCACAGCCTCGCCGACACCCATGTTCAGCACGACCTTGTCGAGCGACGGGATCATCATGTCGTTCTTGTACCCGAACTCTTCCTTGAGCGCGGGGCGAACGGTTTCCCGGTAGTGGGTGCGAAGGCGCGGGATATACGTCGAACCGTCAGCCATCGATGACCTCCCCGGACTTCTTGGCGTAGCGGACCTTGGTGCCGTCCTCGAGCATCTTGAAGCCGACGCGCGTCGGGCCGCCATCCTTCGGATCGACCAGCGCCAGGTTCGAGACCTGGATAGGCAGCTCCTTCTGGATGCGGCCGCCCTGGCTCGTCTGCGTCTGGCGCTGGTGGCGGGTCACAACGTTGATGCCAGCGACGACGGCGCGGTTCTCCTTGGGCAGCATCAGGGTGATCTCACCCTCCTTGCCCTTGTCGCGACCCGTCAGGACCACGACCTTGTCGCCCTTCTTGAGTTTCGCAGCCATCACAGCACCTCCGGCGCAAGGCTGATGATCTTCATGAAGTTCTTGGCGCGCAGCTCACGGACCACCGGGCCGAAGATACGGGTGCCAACCGGCTCGAGGTTGTTGTTCAGGATCACGGCCGCGTTGCGATCGAAGCGGATCACGGTGCCGTCGTCCCGAAACACCTCCTTCGCGGTGCGCACGACGACGGCCTTACGCACATCGCCCTTCTTCACGCGGCCGCGGGGGATAGCCTCCTTCACGGAGACTACGATGATGTCGCCCACACTCGCATATTTGCGCTTCGCACCGCCCAGCACCTTGATGCACTGGACACGCTTCGCGCCGGAGTTGTCGGCAACGTCCAGATTGGATTGCATCTGGATCATAGTCGCTCTCCCGACCTGCGGAGACACCCATCAGCGGGGCCCCGCGGTTTCGACGAGCCGAAAGGTTATCGAAGGATCAGCTGACCCGCTCGAGAACCTCCCAGCGCTTGGATTTCGAGATCGGCGCGCATTCGATGATACGCACGGTCTCCCCGGCCTTGTACGCGTTCTCCGCGTCGTGGGCCCGGTACTTCTTCGACTTACGGATCGTCTTCTTCAGAACGGGGTGCGTGAAGCGACGCTCGACGAGAACGGTCACGGTCTGCTCGTTCTTGTCGCTGACGATGGTGCCCTGGAGGATACGCTTCGGCATCAGGCAGTCTCCCCAGTTGCGGCCGTCGTCGCCGCTGCGCCGGCCGCAGCCTCGCGCGCCTTCTCGTTCAGGATCGTCTTCACACGTGCAGCATCGCGGCGCACCGTGCGCACGCGGCCCGTGTTCTCAAGCTGGCCGGTCGCCGCCTGGAACCGCAGGTTGAACGCCTCCTTGCGGAGCGCCTCCAGCTGGTCCCGGAGCTCGTCCGGCGTCTTGGAGCGAAGTTCGCTCGCATTCATCGGTCGTCGTCCTTTCAACATCGCCGGCAGGCCCCGCGCCGCCACACGAACAGCGGCTTGGGTCACCATGATTCCGGCGGAGATCAGAGTGAGCGCGCCTCCTAAGCCCGTACGGCCTCGAAGGCAAGCCCTATTCTTTCAAAACTCTCGGCGGCACCGATGGTTGATCAGAAGCCCGCCCTACGCCGTGCCGGTAGGGTGGGTTTCCAACCCACCGCCCTTACCAGTCTTCCTTGACCACCACGCGGGTCTGCAGCGGCAGCTTCATCGCAGCAAGGCGCAGGGCCTCGCGGGCGATCGGCTCGGCCACACCGTCGATCTCGAACATGATCCGGCCCGGCTTCACCTTGGCCGCCCAGTACTCGACGGAGCCCTTGCCCTTACCCATACGAACCTCGGTGGGCTTCTGCGTCACCGGCACGTCGGGGAAGATGCGGATCCACACGCGGCCCTGGCGCTTCATGTGGCGCGTCATGGTCCGGCGGGCAGCTTCGATCTGGCGCGCGGTCACCCGCTCCGGCGTCACGGCCTTCAGGCCGAAGCTGCCGAAATTGAGGTCCGAGCCGCCCTTGGTCTGGCCGTGGATACGGCCCTTGTGCTGCTTGCGGAACTTCGTGCGTTTCGGGGAAAGCATCTCTCAGTCCTTTCAGCGGTCACGGTCGCGGTCGCGCCCACGCGGACGGCCACCACCGCTCGGGCCACCTTCCTGGCGCTCCTGCTCGAGGCGGTCGCGCGCGGAGGGGTCATGGTCCATGACCTCGCCCTTGAAGATCCACACCTTGATGCCGATGATCCCGTAAGCGGTCTTACCCTCGGCATGGGCGTAGTCGATATCGGCGCGGAGCGTGTGCAGCGGCACGCGACCCTCGCGGTACCACTCGGTCCGCGCAATCTCGGCACCACCCAGGCGGCCCGCACAGTTGATGCGGATACCCTGGGCACCCATGCGCATGGCGTTCTGCACCGCCCGCTTCATCGCACGGCGGAAGCTCACGCGGCGCTCCAGCTGCTGGGCCACGTTCTCGGCCACGAGCTGCGCATCGAGCTCCGGACGGCGGATCTCGACGATGTTGAGATGCAGCTCGCTCGAGGTCAGGGCCGCCACCTTGCGGCGCAGCTTCTCGATATCCGCGCCCTTCTTGCCGATGATCACGCCCGGGCGCGCCGTGTGAATGGTCACGCGGCACTTGCGGTGCGGACGCTCGATGATCACGCGGGAGACGCCGGCCTGGGCGCACTCCTTCTTGATGAACTCGCGGATCCGCAGGTCCTCGTGCAGGAGCTTGCCGTACTCCGCGCCATCGGCGAACCAGCGGCTGTCCCAGGTGCGGTTGATGCCGACGCGCAGGCCGACCGGGTTTACTTTATGTCCCATCAGGCCTGCTCCTCGATCTGGCGCACCGTGATCGTGATCTCGCTAAACGGCTTCTGGAGGCGACCGAACTTGCCGCGACCACGCGGACGGCCGCGCTTCAGCACCAGGTTCTTGCCCACAAAAGCCTCGGCCACCACCAGCTCGTCCGGGTCGAGGTTGTGGTTGTTCTCGGCGTTCGCGATGGCGGACTGCAGCGTCTTCTTCACATCGATCGCCACGCGGCGCTTCGAGAAGGTGAGGGCTGCAAGAGCCTTCTCAACCGGCATGCCGCGGATCATGCCCGCCACCAGGTTGAGCTTCTGCGGCGAGGTCTTCAGCATCCGGCACTTCGCCATCGCCTCGTTCTCGGCCACGCGACGCGGGTTCTTTTCCTTACCCATCGCCCGTTACCTCCGCTTCGCTTTTTTATCGGCCATATGGCCATAGTAGGTACGGGTCGGCGCGAACTCGCCGAACTTCTGCCCGATCATGTCTTCCGACACGGAGACGGGGATGTGCTTCTGGCCGTTGTGGACACCGAAGGTCAGCCCCACGAACTGCGGCAGAATGGTCGAACGACGCGACCAGATCTTGATGACTTCGTTGCGGCCCGAGTCGCGCGACTTCTGCGCCTTCTTCAGCACGTAGCTGTCGACGAACGGACCTTTCCAGACTGAGCGTGGCATCTAGCGGTCCTCTTACTTCTTCTTCCGCGCGTGGCGCGAGCGGATGATGAGACGATCCGTCTCCGTGTTCTTCCGGGTCTTGCGGCCCTTCGTCGGCTTGCCCCAGGGCGTGACCGGGTGCCGGCCGCCCGAGGTCCGACCCTCACCACCACCATGCGGGTGATCGATCGGGTTCATGGCCACACCGCGCACGGCCGGGCGCTTGCCCTTGTGCCGGATGCGGCCCGCCTTACCGAAGTTCTGGTTCGAGTGGTCCGGGTTCGAGACCGCGCCCACCGTCGCCATGCATTCCTGGCGCACCATCCGCAGCTCGCCCGAGCTGAGGCGGATCTGCGCATACCCGCCATCGCGGCCCACGAACTGCGCGTAGTTGCCCGCGGAGCGCGCGACCTGGCCGCCCTTGCCCGGCTTCAGCTCGATATTGTGCACGATCGTACCGATCGGCATGCCGCTGAAGGGCATCGCGTTGCCAGGCTTGATATCGACCTTCGCGCCGGCGATCACGGTGTCGCCCACCTGCAGCCGCTGGGGCGCGAGGATGTAGGCCTTCTCACCGTCCTCGTACTTCAGGAGCGCGATGAACGCCGTCCGGTTCGGGTCGTACTCGATCCGCTCGACCGTCGCCGCCACATTATGCTTCGTGCGCTTGAAGTCGACGATGCGGTAGAGCCGCTTCGTGCCGCCGCCAATGCGCCGTGCCGTGATCCGTCCGGTGTTGTTGCGCCCGCCATGCTTCGAGAGACCCTGCGTCAGCGTCTTCTCAGGCCGGCCCTTCCAAAGGTCCGAACGGTCGATCAGCACCAGCCCGCGCTGGCCCGGCGTAGTCGGATTGTATGTTTTCAACGCCATGGTTTCTGTCTTCCGTCTT
>JBCBEP010000120.1:0-9899 GCA_038528605.1 Pseudomonadota bacterium | reverse complement strand
CGGAACCGTCCAGGCGGTCCCGGGTCAGAGCCCGGGACGCATGGTACCCAGCCCTACTCGTCCTCGAGCCGGTGGATCAGGATGCTGACCATCGGCTTCTTGCCGAGAAGCTTGTTGGAGACACGCCGCACGCCGCGGCTCACCGCTTCCTCGATCCCGCCATCGGAACGGAGCTGCTTCTTCGGCGCCTGCTCCATCGCCTCGTCCACGGCATCCGCGAGGGCGTCGGCCAGCGGCTCGCGCCAATCCTCGTGCTCGTTCGGCAGGCCGATGATCTGCACCTCCGGGTCCGCGATCATCTCGCCGCCCTCGTCCACCACCACGCTCACGATGATGAGGCCGAGGCGCGCGAGGCGCAGGCGCTCGCGGATCACGCCGTCATGGCTGCCGATCTGCACGGTACCATCGAGATAAACCCGGCCCGTCTCGACCTCGTCGACGATGCCGGGATCGTTCCCGTCGAGCCGCGCGACCCGCCCGTTGGGCGCCACGATCGCATCGGACGCACCCCATTCAGGCGCGCTCGCCGCATGCTCCACAAGGTGGCGATGCTCGCCATGGAGCGGCACGGAGATCTTGGGGCGGAGAGCCTTGTAGAGCCGCTCGAGGTCCCCGCGCCGGGCATGGCCGGAGACATGGATGCGCTCCATATCGCCATCGATCACCCGGATCCCGTTCTCGGAGAGGCGGTTGTAGAGCCGGTAGATCCTTGCCTCGTTGCCCGGAATGGTCTTGGAGGAGAAGAGAACGGTGTCGCCCTCGGTCAGCTTCACCGTGGGGTGGCTGCCCGACGCGATGCGGGCAAGCGCGGCGCGCGCCTCCCCCTGGCTGCCGGTCACGAGGTAGAAGAGGTTCTCCGCCGTAATGTCAGACGCGCGATCGTCGGGCACGGTGCTCGGGAAGTCCTTCAGGAGCCCGGTCTGTACCGCCACTTCGATCATCCGGCGCATGGCACGGCCCGCCACCACCACCGAGCGGCCGGCGGTCTGCGCCGCCATCGCCATGGTGCGAAGGCGCGCGACATTCGACGCGAAGGACGTGGCCGCCACGGCCCCCGGGGCCGCGCGGATGAGGCGCACGAGGTTGTCGACAACCTCCGCCTCGGAGCCCGCCTCGCCCTCCATGAAAACATTGGTCGAATCGCAGGCGAAGGCCTGCACGCCCTCCTCCCCCAACGCCTCGAAGGGCGCGATGTCGAAGGGCTCGCCGAGCTGCGGGTCCGGATCCGCCTTGAAGTCCCCGCTATGGACCACGGTGCCCGCCGGCGTACGGATCGCCAGCATGCTCGCCTCGGGGATCGAGTGGGTGACGTTCACGAACTCCACCTCGAAATCCCCGGCCCGCGCGCGCTCACCGAGCTGCACTTCCTTCACGACCTTGGGGTCGATCCCCGCTTCCTGCAGCTTCCGGCGCGCAAGCTCCGCCGTGAAGGGGCGCGCATAGATCGGCACCCGCAGCTCCCGCCAGAGATGGGGCAGCCCGCCGATATGGTCCTCGTGCCCGTGCGTGAGGAAGATGCCTTCCAGCCGCTCCCGCTCGGAGATCGCAAACTCGATATCCGGCACGATGAGCTCGACGCCCGGCGCCGTCTCCATATCGCCGAAGCCAATGCCGAGATCGACCATGATCCAGTGGCGCGCCTTCGGCTCGCCGAGGCCGTACATGTAGCAATTCATCCCGATCTCGCCCGCGCCGCCGAGGGCGACGTAGACGAGCGGACTGCCCGTGCTGTGCTTGTTCATTTCGTTCCTTCAGGCGTGGGCCAACCCCACGTTGTGCTTATGGATGAGCACGAGGCCGTGGACCGTAAGATCGGGCTCAACAGCCTCGATCATGGTCGTTCCCCGTGCGAAGAGCGGCGATAGCCCGCCGGTGGCAATGACTTTCATGGGACGCTCGCGCTCTTCCTTCAGGCGCGCGCAGATCCCTTCGATGAGGCCCACATAGCCCCAGTAGATGCCAGACTGCATGCAGGCGACGGTGTTCCGCCCCAGCACCGCCTGCGGCTTGGTCACGTCGATACGCGGCAGATGCGCGGCAGCGCCCCGGAGCGCGTCGAGGCTGAGATTGACGCCGGGCGCGATGACACCGCCCACATAGGCCCCGTCATGCGCAACCACGTCAAAGGTAGTGGCGGTCCCGAAATCCACAACGATGATGTCGCCGCCATGCCGGTCATGCGCGGCAACCGTGTTGACCAGTCGATCACCGCCCACCTCGTTCGGGTTGTCGACGCGGATGGGTACCGGCAGCGCGCATTCCGGCTTGCCGACCACCAGCGGCCGCGTGTCGAAATACCGGTCGCACAGAACGCGCAGGTTGAAGAGCGTGTCTGGCGCCACGTTCGAGATCACGACATCGGTGATCTCAGCGGCGTTCTTGCCGCCATGCTCCATCAGCTGGCTCAGCCACACGAAGTACTGGTCGGCCGTGCGCACGCTTTCCGTGTTGCAACGCCATTCTCCCACCGGCTCCCCGTCCCGGAAGCAGGCGAAAACGGTGTTCGTGTTGCCAACGTCGATGGCGAGCAGCATGGACCTTCAGTCCGGGAAGTAGATGTCGGCGGCCGAGATATGCCGGACCGCGCCCTCGCGCGTTCTAAGCACGAGTGCCCCCGTTTCGTCCACATCCTCGAAGACCCCCTCCAGCCGCTCCCTCACAAGCCCGGCGCCGATGATCTCTCCCAGATGGCCAGCGCGGGCGAGCCAGGGGGCACGCACTGCCTCGAACCCCCCGGCCTCGAGCCGCGCCAGCCAGCGGGGCAGTGCCGCGCCCAGCACCTCAAGCGCCTCTGCCGGCGATGCCGGTTTCGCCCCCTCGGCGGCAAGGCTCGTCGGTGCCGCACCGCCGGGCCGGATCTCGCCCGCAGGCGGTGCGGCGGCGAGGTTCACGCCCATGCCGATCACCAGCCAGGCGACCTTGCCGCCCTGCCCCGCGCTGCTCTCGAGCAGAATGCCGGCCACCTTGCGCCCGCCAACCAGCACGTCGTTCGGCCATTTGAGGGTCACGCGTGCGGCGCCGTCCGGGAGGAAGGCACTGGCCAGATCGGCAACCGCAAGGCTGGTGGCGAAGGTGGAAAGCGCCGCGCGCTCCGGCGTCAGGCCCGGCCGGCAGGCATAGCTGGCGAAGAGGTTACCTTCGAGCGACGACCAGTCCCGCCCCCGCCGCGCGCGCCCCGCTGTCTGCCGGTCGGCGGTCACCCAAAAAGGCGTGGGCGCGCCAGAAGCCGCACGCCGCGCAGCCTCCGCATTCGTGCTGTCGATCTCGTCGAAATGGAGGACGGGCGTGCCGTCCCCCAGCAGCCGCTGCCTCAGCGGAGGAGCGAGGCCGCAGCCTCGCCGGCAAGCTCCGTGAGCCCGAAGCCGCCGAGGAAGGGCAGCCAGCCGGCGGCCATCAGCGTGGCCGAGACGGCGAGCGTGCCGCTCTGGATGGGCCCTGCGTTGATCTCACAGGGGCGGCCTTCTTCGGCGAGGTACATAAGGCGCACGATGTTGAGATAGTAGTAGGCGCTCACCACCGAGGCGATCGCGCCCGCCACCGCCAGGCCCGTGAGCCCCGCATCCACCGCCGCCTTGAAGACGTAGAACTTCGCGAAGAAGCCAACCATCGGCGGCAGGCCCGCCAGGCTGAACATCAGCACCGCGAGGCCGAGCGCCTGCGCCGGTGCGCGCTGGGCGAGGCCCGCGAGGTCCTCGATCACCGCCGTCGGCTGCCCGTCCCGCTCCATCGCCAGCACGAAGGCGAAGGTGCCGAGGTTCATGACCACGTAGATCGCGAGGTAGATCAGCAGCGCCTCGGCCCCCTCCGGCGTGCCCGCCGCGAGGCCGACCAGCGCGTAGCCCATATGGCCGATGGAGGAGTAGGCGAGCAGCCGCTTGATGTTGGTCTGCCCGATCGCCGCGACGGCGCCGAGGAACATCGAGGCGACGGCGATGAAGACGAGGATCTGGCTCCAGGCCGGCACCGCCGCGCCGAACCCCTCGTAGAGCACCCGGGCGAAGAGCACGCCCGCCGCCACCTTCGGCGCGGTGGCGAAGAAGGCGGTCACCGGCGTGGGCGAGCCCTCATACACATCCGGCGTCCACATATGGAAGGGCGCGGCCGAGATCTTGAAGGCAAGGCCCGCACAGACGAAGACCAGCCCGAAGGTGAGGCCCAGCGACACGCCCTCCGCCTCCACGACCGCCGCAATGCCCTCGAAATCCACCGTGCCCGTGTACCCGTAGACAAGGCTCATGCCGTAGAGGAGCAGGCCCGAGGAAAGCGCGCCCAGCACGAAGTATTTGAGCCCCGCCTCGGTCGAGCGCACGCTGTCCCGGTTGAACGCCGCCACCACGTAGAGCGCGAGGGACTGGAGCTCGAGACCCACATAGAGCGAGATCAGCCCGCCCGAGGACACCATCAGCATCATGCCGAGCGTGGCCAGCACGATCAGCACCGGATACTCGAACCGCATGATCCCGCGCTTCTCGAGATAGCTCTGCCCGATCAGCAGCATCAGCGCCGAGGAGACGAGGATCAGCACCTTGGCGAAGCGCCCGAAGGCATCGTCGATGAAGGCGCCGTGAAAGGCCGTGGCCTCCCCTGCGCCGGAGGTGCTCACACCGGCCGCCACCAGCAGCATCAGGAGCGCGGAGCCGAGGGTGATCGTGCCCCGCTGCTCGTCCCCGCCCCCCCAGGCGCCCAGCATCAGCAGCGTCATGGCGCCCGTGGCCATGATCAGCTCGGGCATGACCAGCATGAAATCGGCGGAAAGCTCGGGGGTCATGGCGTTCTCACTTCTCGGCGAGCTGAAGGGTCGCGGCGGCGGCCTGCTGCGCGGCCTCGATGCTGTCGAGCATCTGGCCCACGGAGGCCGCGTAGAGATCGAGGATCGGCGCCGGATAGACCCCGAAGAGGATCGTGAAGAAGACCAGCGGCGCGATGATCGCCTTCTCCCGCCAGTTCATGTCCTCGATCGCCTGGAGGGACTGCTTGATGAGGTCCCCGAACACCACCCGGCGGTAGAGCCAGAGCGCATAGCCCGCCGAGAGGATGACACCGAAGGCCGCGCCGAACACGGCCCAGGTGCTCTCCTGGAACGCGCCCGCCATGGTCAGGAACTCACCCACGAAGCCCGAGGTGCCGGGCAGCCCCACATTGCCCATGGTGAAGAGCATCATCACCGTGGCGTAGACCGGCATGCGGAGCGCGAGGCCGCCATAGGCCGCAATCTCGCGCGTGTGCATCCGGTCGTAGATCACGCCCACCAGAAGGAACAGCGCGCCCGAGATGAAGCCGTGACTGATCATCTGGAACATCGCCCCGTCGATGCCCTGCTGGTTCGCCGCGAAGATGCCGAGGGTGACGAAGCCCATATGCGCCACCGAGGAGTAGGCGACGAGCTTCTTGATGTCCTCCTGCATCAGCGCGACCAGCGACGTGTAGATGATCGCGATGACCGAGAGGGTGAAGACAAAGTCCTGCAGCAGCTCCGACGCCACCGGGAACATCGGTAGGCTGAAGCGCAGGAAGCCGTAGCCGCCCATCTTCAGCAGGATCGCCGCCAGCACCACCGAGCCTGCCGTGGGCGCCTGAACATGCGCATCGGGCAGCCAGGTGTGCACCGGCCACATAGGCATCTTCACCGCGAAGCTTGCGAAGAAGGCCAGCCACATCAGCACCTGCGCGCCGCCGATGATCTCCCAGCCCAGCACCTCTATCGTCGCGAAGCTGAACTGGTGGTTCAGGAGGCTCGGAATGTCCGTCGTCCCGGCGTCGTAGTACATGTAGATCATGGCCACGAGCATCAGCAGCGAGCCGAGCAGCGTGTAGAGGAAGAACTTGAAGGCCGCGTAGACCCGCTCCTTGCCGCCCCAGATGCCGATGATCAGGAACATCGGGATCAGGCCGCCCTCGAAGAACAGGTAGAAGAGGATCAGGTCGAGGCTGACGAAGACGCCGATGATCAGCGTCTCGAGCAGCAGGAAGGCCGCGATGTATTCCTTCACCCGGTGCGTCACCCCCCAGGAGGCGGCGATGACCAGCGGGAAGAAGAAGGTGGTGAGCATCACGAAGGGCAGCGAAAGCCCGTCCACGCCAAGCTTGTAGGTCAGCCCGCCGAGCCAGACCCCCTCCTCCACGAACTGGAAGTCGGGGCTCGACGCGTCGAAGCCGGTGAGCAGCGGGATGGAGAGGGCGAAGGTGAAGGTCGTCACCAACAGGCCGAGGTTCTTCGCGTTCTTGTCCGCCGCCTCGTCATCGCCCCGCAGGAACAGCACGAGGATGAGCGCGCCGATCAGCGGCACGAAGGTGACGAGCGTCAGGAGCGGCATGTCGGTCATCAGGAAGCTCCCTTCACGGCGAACCAGGTGACGAGGAGCGAGACGCCGATCAGCATCGCGAAGGCATAGTGGAAGATGTAGCCGGACTGCGCCTTGCCCGCCGCCTGCGTGAGCCGCGGGACGATGCTGAAGGCAAGGCCGTTGATCGCGCCATCGATCGTGTTCCCGTCACCCCGCTTCCAGAGCACGGTGCCGAGCCACATGGCAGGGCGGACGAAGATGAAGCGGTAGAGCTCGTCGAAGTACCACTTGTTGAGCAGGAACTGGTAAAGCCCCGCATGCCGCTCCGCCAGCTTGGCCGGCAGCTCCGGCCGCAGCACGTAGAAGCGATAGGCCAGCCAGAGGCCGAAGAGCATTGCGAAGAACGGCGCAAGCTTCACCAGTGTCGGCACATGATGCGCCGCCTGCAGGATCGTCTCCTCGCCCTCCGCCACGTTGTTGAAGATCGACTGCGCCCAGAACGCCGCCTCGTAGTCCCCAACGAACTGCGGGTAGAACTCCATGCCCGCAAACACCGCGCCGATGGCCAGCAGGTAGAGCGGCCACAGCATCACCTGCGGGCTCTCATGCGCATGGTCGTAGGTGTGATGGTCCGCCCGCGTGTCGCCCCAGAAGGTCATGAAGATGAGCCGCCAGGAGTAGAAGGACGTCATCGCAGCCGCGATCACCAGCAGCGCGAAGGCATAGGTGCCGGCCGCGCTGTGCGCCGCGAAGGTGCTCTCGATGATCACGTCCTTCGACACGAACCCGGCAAAACCGATGGGCGTGTGGAGCACGTAGAGGAGCGGAATACCCACGCCCGTGATCGCCAGCGTACCGATCAGCATGACGTTGTAGGTGACCGGCAGCTTGTCCTTCAGCCCGCCCATCTTGCGCATGTCCTGCTCGTGATGCATCGCGTGGATCACGGAGCCCGCGCCGAGGAACAGCAGCGCCTTGAAGAAGGCATGGGTGAAGAGGTGGAACATCGCCGCCTCATAGGCGCCCACGCCCGCGGCCGCGAACATGTAGCCGAGCTGCGAGCAGGTGGAGTAGGCGATCACCCGCTTGATGTCGTTCTGCACGAGACCCACCGTCGCCGCGAAGAACGCGGTCGAGGCGCCGACGATCGTCACCACTGTCAGGGCCGTCGGCGCGAACTCCATCACCGGCGACATGCGGCAGACGAGGAACACGCCTGCGGTCACCATCGTGGCGGCATGGATGAGCGCGCTCACAGGCGTCGGCCCCTCCATCGCATCCGGCAGCCAGGTGTGGAGGAAGAGCTGGGCCGACTTGCCGCAAGCGCCGAGGAAGAGCAGGCAAGCGATGGCCTCGATCGCGTTCACCTCCATCCAGAGGAACGGCACCGTGGTCTCCGCCAGCTCCGGCGCCGCGGCGAACACGTCGTCGAGGGCGATGGAGCCCGTCAGCCAGAACAGCATGAACATCGCCAGGAGGAAGCCGAAATCGCCCACGCGGTTGACGATGAAGGCCTTCATCGCCGCTTCGTTGGCCGAGTTCTTCTTGAAGTAGAAGCCGATGAGCAGGTAGCTCGCGACGCCCACGCCTTCCCAGCCGAAGAAGATCTGCAGCAGGTTGTCGCCCGTCACCAGCGCCAGCATCGCGAAGGTGAAGAAGGAGAGGTAGGCGAAGAAGCGCGGCTTGCCCTCGTCCTCCTCCATGTAGCCGATGGAGTAGCAATGCACGAGCGCGGAGACGCTCGTCACCACCACCAGCATCACATGGGTCAGCTGATCGACGCGGATGGCCCAGTCCACCTGCAGGTCGCCCGACCCGATCCAGCGCATCAGCGTCACCCGGTCCGCCACCCCCGGCTCGTAGGTCAGGAAGGCAAACCAGGAGAGGGCGGCGCAGATGAAGAGGATGCCGGTGGTCAGCAGCATCGAAGCCCGCTCGCCGATCTGGCGGTGGCCAAAGCCCGCGATGAGGGCGCCGAGAAGCGGCAGCAGGAAGATCGCGCTATACATGGATCAGCCCTTCATCATGTTGACGTCTTCCACCTCGATCGTGCCCCGGTTCCGGAAGAAGCAGACGAGGATGGCGAGCCCGATGGCAGCCTCGGCGGCGGCCACGGTCAGCACGAAGAGCGTGAACACCTGGCCGACAAGATCGCCGAGATGGGCCGAGAAGGCGACGAGGTTGATGTTCACCGCCAGCAGCATGAGCTCGACGGACATCAGGATGATGATCACGTTCTTCCGGTTCAGGAAGATCCCGAAGATGCCGATGACGAAGAGCACGGCGGCAACCGTGAGGTAGCCCTCGAGGCCGACGCCGGCGATGGGAGTGTCGTTCATGCTCAGATCCCCTCCCCGGGCTTCACGTCACGCACCTCGACGCTCTGCTCGCGCGTCCGGTAGATCTGCGCCAGCACGTTCTGCTTCTTCACGCCCTCGCGCTCGCGCAGCGTGAGCACGATGGCCCCGATCATGGCGACGAGCAGTACGAGGCCCGAGGCCTGGAAGGCGTAGAAGAACCGGTCGTAGAGGATGAGGCCCAGCGCCTTGGCGTTGTTGACGTCATCGGGCGCAGGGATCACCGCCTGCCGCATCTCCGGCGCCGCATCCGCAAAGACCCAGTGCCCGATCACGAGGCCCAACTCGACGGTCAGCACCAGCCCGATAAGCGCTCCCACCGGCAGGTATTGGGTCATCCCCTCCTTCAGCGCCGCGAAGTCCACATCGAGCATCATGACGACGAAGAGGAAGAGCACCGCCACCGCGCCCACATAAACGATGATCAGCAGCATCGCGATGAATTCGGCGCCCAGCAGTACCATGAGCCCCGCCGAGGAGAAGAAGGCGAGGATGAGCCACAGCACCGAATGCACCGGGTTCCGCGCGATGGTGACGAAGAGCCCCGACGCGACCGCCACAGAGGCAAAGACGTAGAAGGCGAAAGCTGTGAGGGTCATCCTCTCCCCTTTCTCGGCGGCGCTCCTGCGCCACGGTGGGGTGGAACCCCACCCTACGGGCTGGCGGTAGGGTGGGGTTCCACCCCACCGCTCTTCATTCGTTGGCCACGTCGATGTCGACACGTCTCGCCCGCATACGCAAGCGCCACGCAACTACAGCGAGATGCAGCAGGATCACGAGCGAAAGAAGCAGCGCCAAAGGCTCCTCCATCGCAGAGAATGGCGGGATGAAGTCCGGCGGCTCGGGCATCGTGCGCTGCCACCATGGCGGTGGTTCGTAGGGAATAGCTGCCATGATCTTTCTACGAAGCCTCAGACGTCGGGTTGCAGTGTTCGGGTTGGCGGGACGGTGGGGTGGGACCCCACCCTACGGGCTGGCGGTAGGGTGGGGTTCCACCCCACCGTTCTTCATCGGTAAGGCGCGTCCAACTCGATGTTGCGGGCGATCTCGCGTTCCCAGCGCATGCCGTTATCGAGGAGCTTCTGCTTGTTGTAGTAAAGCTCCTCGCGCGTCTCGGTGGAGAACTCGAAATGCGGGCCGAGGACGATGCTGTCCACCGGGCAGCTCTCCTGGCAGAAGCCGCAGTAGATGCATTTCGTCATGTCGATATCGAAGCGCTTGGTGCGGCGGCTCCCGTCCTCCCGCGGCTCTGCATCGA
>JBCBEP010000119.1:0-10053 GCA_038528605.1 Pseudomonadota bacterium | reverse complement strand
ACGAGCAGCGACCCAAAGACGGTGGTGCATGTCATTGAAGTCGCGCGCGTTGGCGGCCTGCTGCTTCCTTCCAGCATGTCCCTCGACGCGCATGCCGGGCAGCAGCGCCCCGCCCCCCAGCAAGGAACAGGCTCGATCGCGTTCTCCTCGGCCCAAACGCCCTACGCGAACGGCATGTCCCGCTCAGACGCGGCCTCGCAACGCTTCACCCCGCGGGAGAAACAGGTCCTCCATTGCCTGGGCACCGGCATGCAGAACAAGCTCATCGCGCATGAGCTGCAGCTGCGCGAGAGCACGGTGAAGGTCCATGTCCGCAACATTCTGAAGAAACTTCGGGTCTCGAGCCGGACGCAGGCGGCGCTCCTCGCACGCGAGATCAACACGCGGGCAGACGCACCGACCATGCCGCACCGCCCGCCGACATCTGGTGCACTGCCCGGCGAGCTGCGCCCGCGCGTCTAAGGGCGGGCGCGCACGGAGAAGGAGGTGGCGGGCTCCCCGAGTTCCCACCGCCGCCACATTTCGAGATAGGCGTCCTCAAGATGGGCCTGGAACCGATCGATATCGAAGATCGGCGAGAGGCTGCGCATATTGTCGATCCTCTGCCGCAGCGCTTGCAGCCGGCCTCGGTCCTGCGCCAGCGCGCGCGCCGTCGCCGCGTATGCCGGCAGCGACGTCGTGACGAGTTCATCAAGCCCGTGCGTGACGAGGATGCTGGCCGCCACACGGCCGGCGAAGGCGTGTCCGCAACAGGTAAGCACCGGAAGGCCAACCCACAGCGCGTCGCTCGCAGTCGTGTGCGCGTTGTAGGGCAGCGTGTCGAGGAACAGATCCGCGCAACGCTGGCGCGCCAGATGCTCCGCCTGCGGGGCACGGGGCGCGAAGATGAGGCGATGTGAGGCGACCCCGCGCAGCTCCGCTTCCCGGCGCAGGTTGCTCTCAACAAGGTCGTTGTCCCCGAGCAGCCAGAGGATGCTGCCAGGCACCGAAGCAAGCAGTTCCATCCATATATCGAAGATCTCAGGGGTGATCTTGTAGTTGTTATTGAAGCAGCAGAAGACAAACGCATCCTCAGGAAGACCGCAGGCGGCACGCGTTGGCGCCTCCTCGGAAAGGGGCCGGAGCGCGTCGTTGATCTGGTAGCAGTCAGGCAGGCGCACGAGCGCTTCGGTATAGAAGCGCTCTTGCCCAGTCGGGACGACGATGTGGTCCACGATGGCATAATCGATGAAGTCGCAGCCCAACGTGCCGGGAAAGCCGAGATACTGGATCTGGATGGGTGCCGGGCGATAGGCGAGGATGCCCGGGCGGGAATTGTGGGTGTGACCCTTCAGGTCGATCGCGATGTCGATGCCCCGCTCGCGCATCAGGCCGGCAGCATCGCGGTCCGAGAGGTTATTCATGACATGGAAGCCATCGAAGGCGTCGACGAGCCGGCGCCGGACCGGATCGTCCTTCTCGGGGCCGATCGAGAAGCCGTGCACTTCGAAGCGCTCCCGGTCATGGCGCTCGAACAGTGTCGCGATAAGTGCGGCCGTCGCGTGCCGGTGAAAGTCCCCCGACACGTAGCCAAGGCGGAGCGGCCCCGGGCGCCTGGCACGGGCGGGGAACACGGCGGGTCTGTCCTGTGGGACCACGCTTTGCACGTAGTTGCGGGCGCAAGTCAGGTGCAGCTTAGGTTCGTCGGCCACCGCGAGCATGGTGAAGGGGCTCGCGACGGCCTCCCCCGACCGGACGGCGTCGCAGAGCGCGGCCTGCTTTTCGGCCAGCCCGTCCCACGAGCAGGTGTAGCGGCGGAGCCAGATCAACGACGCCAGAACGCCCCAGGGTTCCGCGCCGTGGTCAAGCGCAGCCTCGTAAGCGCTGATCGCCTCTTCATGCAGGTCGAGATGCATGAGCGCGTGACCGCGACGTTGATGGGCAGTCGCGTCGCATGGAGCGATGTCGAGCGCGCGATCGAGGCAGGGCAACGCAAGATCGTAGTGTTCCGCCGCGATCAGTGCGGCAGCGCAGCCATTCCAGGCGCGGAGATGTCTCGGATCGCGGTCGAGGACCTCCCGGAACGTGGTGATGGCCTGCTCATGCCGCTCGAGATCGTTCTCGATCGCGCCACGGGTCGCAAGAAAGTCGACGCTGTCGGGCTCAATCTCCAACGCACGAACGCAACTCTGCAGCGCCTCGTCGTAGCGTTTCAGCGCGTGGAGGGTTGTTGCACGGTTGTAGTGCGCCTCGGCCATGTAGGGCGCCAGCGTGAGTGCTTCATCGCAGTCCACAAGCGCTTCTTCGTAGCGGGCGAGGCGTCTCAAGGCATTCGCGCGGTTGTTGAGGAGCGGCGCGTCCCGTCGGCCGAACCTCAGGGACAGATCGCAGCTTTCGAGCGCCTCCTCATATCGCTTCATCTCAAGCAGGACCGTGGCGCGCAGAAAGTGGTTCTCTGCACCTGCGGGGGCCAGCTGCACGAGACGGTCGAGACAATCGAGCGCGTCATCGAGCCTGCCGAGCTTTCGGAGCGTCTTGCCAAGCTCCCGATGCGCCGCGGCGTCCTCCGGCTGAAGCCGCCGTGCCTCCTCGAAGGCACCGAGGGCCTGCTGCGGCAGGTCCAGCCGGTTCATGAGGAGACCGCGCTGCAGGTAGCCCGGCGCGAAGCCGGGTTTGAGGGTCAGCGCGCGGTCGTTGTACCGGAGCGCTTCCTCGAAGCGCCCCTGCCGGGCGTGGAGGATGGCGAGCAGGTACGACGCGTCGAAATGCTCCGGGTCTTCAGCGAGGAGTTTCTCGCAACGCGTCGCCGCGTCTTCGAGCTCGCCGGCCCGCAGGGCGGTCTCGATCCCCTGCTCGAGTGCGGCGATAGGGTTGGGCGCGCCGTCCTGCGGCGATGGAGACGACATCGGCACGGCCCTTTCCTCATGCGGCGCACGCGGCCGGATGAGGAGTCTCAAACCCTTCTGTACGACCCGGCATGACGGAACGTTATGGGGCTTCGCGGTGCCGGGGATATCTGGCCAAGCGGCGGATAGGCCGACTGGGGGAGGCACCCATATACGCCTAAAGTCGTGCACGCTGCCCTGTTGGCGCGCGTCTGAGGCGGGGACCTCAGGCGGGGCGGCAGACCGCAGCGTCGCTATAGCCGCGATACGTCGTCCACTGCCGCATGACCTGCCATCCGGTCTCCTGCAACATGAAGGTCATCTCCTCGGCGGTATGAACCCAGTAGGTGCCGTTCAGCTGCTGCTCGCGAATGGCGCGGTTGTGCCGAGCAAGGTTCTCGCCAAAGCGCAGGAGTCTGATCGCCTCAAAGAACCCGACCGCGGCGACGATGCGCGGCGTGAGGTAAAGCCGCCAGTCGAGGATGTTCATGACGCGCCCGAGATCAACGACATAGAGCCAACCGTTCACACGGCAGCACGAGCGCAGATGGCGCAGATGCGCGGCCGGATCGGGCGTGGTGTAGAGCGCATGCGTTGAAAGAATGAGGTCGTAGCCGCTTGTCGAGAGCGTCGCTTCTTCCAGCGTGCCCGTCTCGGCCGCGACCGAGGCGTGGCCCTCGAGCTTCGCGAGCGCTCGGCGCTGCATCTCGGCACTCGGCTCGACGAGCGTCAGCCGTGCCTCGGGGTTCGCCTTTGCCATGGCCACCGAAAAATTGGCCGTGCCACTGCCCACGTCCAGAACGTCGCGCTTGCCATCTGCGAGCCCTTCGCTCCGGACAAAGCTCAGGAAGTCGCCCAGCAATGCCTGGTAGGCCGGGTTGAGCTCGGCCATGCGGTCATAGGATGCGGCGTAGTCGTCCCAATCGGTATCGGCCATCGGAGCCCGTCCTGGCGCCGTGTCGCGGCGCAACCGTCTTGTGCGCCCGGAGCCTAAGGCGGCCGCGGACGCGCACAATTCGGTCAAAGGAAGGCTCGCCCCCCGGACTAATCAGCGGCAGAACACCAGGGAGACATTCATCCCACCGAACCCGAAATTGTTCGACATCGCCCACCCCAGGTTGGTCGCGCGTGGCTTGGCGATGGCGAGATCGAGGTCGATCGCGTCGTCATGACGGATCGTGTCAGGCATCGCGGGCACCAGCTGCTCCTCGAGTGCCGCAATCGTTGCAACCGCTTCGATTGCGCCAGTCGCCCCCATGGCGTGACCGTGCAGCCCTTTGGTCGAGGAGACTACCGGGCCCCGGTCCGGAAACACCTGCCTGATCGCCTCGGCTTCCGCTTGATCGTTCGCGGGTGTGGCCGTGCCGTTCGCGTTCAAATGGCCGATATCGCTCGCGCTGGTGCCAGCATCTTCAAGCGCGTGCCGCATGGACGCCACCATCCCCGCCGGGTCCGACTGTACGAGAGCGCCGGTGCTGCTCGACATTCCCGCGCCGGCGAGCCGTGCGAGTGGTCTCGCACCTCGGGCCTCCGCGTGAGCCGGGGTCTCGAGGATCAGGACCGCTGCACCTTCACCGAGGCTGATGCCCGCACGGTCCTTGGAGAAGGGCCGGCAGGGCGCCGCGTCGACGATGCCGATGCTGTACCAGGCCCGGAGATAGCCGAGGTCGAAGCAGCTGTCCGTGCCGCCAACGATGGCAATGTCGCAGGCCCCTGCTTTCAGGAGCAGTTTCCCGAGAGAGATCGCGTGTGCCCCGGAAGAACATGCGCTGCTGACGCCGAAGACGGGTCCCTGGGCGGCCTGCTCCCGCGCCACCCTGCTCGCGGCGGCCGAGAACATATTCCGCGGGATCGTTCGCGGCGACAGCCGGTCCTGGCCATCGCGAAAGATCCGACGGTAGCCCTCTGTCAGCACTTCAAGGCCGCCATTGGCCGAGCCGACGATCACAGCGCGCCGATGGGGCGGCGCGATGAGCGATCCCTCCTCGGTCAGCCCCGCCATAGTGGCCGCCTCGCGTGCGGCGATTGCCGCGTAGCGGCTGAACGGGTCCAACTCTGCCAGATCGCGACGGGAGAAGTGATCCTCGAACGAGATCCCCGAGAGCGGTGCGCCGACGCCCAGCATGTCGATCCCGGGATCGACGCGAATGGCCGAACGCGCGGCGAAGAGGTTGGTCTTGAACTCGGCATAGTCGTTGCCGAGCGCGCTCAGAACCCCAAGCCCGGTGATGACCGGGTCATCTCCCACAATGCTCAAGCGACGGCCTCGCTCTCGGCCGGAAGGAAGCGCGAGAGGGCGCAAACGAGGTCGCCGACGGTCTCGGCGCCTTCCTCGAAGCCCGGCACCACCATGATCTTCGCCTCGTCATGCAGGTCGAACATCAGGTTGTGGAGGTCGAGCGAGTCCATCGTGATCTCGTCGAGCGGCGTATGGCGGGAAAGTGTGGCGGGGAAGTCCTGGGCGTTACGCCTGATCAGCTCGAGGCAGAGTGTCATCAACTCGTCGAGGGTGAAGCCGGTCTTCATCGTCATCGTG
The DNA here is from genome assembly GCA_038528605.1 of Pseudomonadota bacterium. Classification (GTDB taxonomy): domain Bacteria; phylum Pseudomonadota; class Alphaproteobacteria; order Rhodobacterales; family Rhodobacteraceae; genus Thermohalobaculum. The sequence goes on along the minus strand of JBCBEP010000119.1, from coordinate 4,653 downwards.
CGGGGTCCTCTGTTCCTACGTCTTTGGTGGTCGTGGTCACGCCGGGGTCGGTTCGCCCCGTTCCGAAAAATGTTTGGGTGGATGTGCCGACGAACCCTGCCGCTGGGCGACAGAACCGGCATTACGCGCCAGCGATGCCGCCGAGGACACCGCTTCAGTCTAGGCCACGACCGTTCCGGGGAGGCGTGATGCCAATCGGATCGCTCAGGCTGACAGCGACACAAAGCAGACGGAACGCGTCTTGGTGCTGGGATACGCTGGAGAAGTTGAAAGGTTTGCCGGAAACGAACGCATCACGCTGGCCGTCGTTCCCGGCGCCACATACAACCTTTGGGTGTATTGAAGATTCCCGTGGCGCCCGGCAAGGGGGAGCTCATCCCCAATGCGTAGAACGGTGCCAGCGAATCGTGGCGCAATCACGGCCCCGGACCGGCCAGATTGTGGAGCGCTTGACGGTTGGACCACCCCGCCAGCGATCAGTCGCGCATGAACCTTCGGGCAGGATCGTGAGCAGCGAGGAGGCGGAGCGCTTCGCGGAGCCACGGCTGATCCGCCCCGGCAAAGAACGGCTTGAGCACGTCCGGCATGGCGCCGACCGTCGTTTCGAAGCCATCGGCCACGTCAACCGCCAGCAGCCGATAGCGATCCGTCAAAAACGGCATCTGCCGCTCTTCCGAGACAGGCCGCATGCCCATGAGGCGCTCGTAGAACTTCACATGTGCGGCGCGGGCGGTGGAGATGCCCCATTTCGCGCGCGCCGCACTGGCGAGTTTGGCCAGGGCGCCGATCAGGAGGAGCGAGACGACGCCCCTGCGAGGATGGCCCGGAAGGATCGAAAAGCGGGAGCCGGAGGCGAGCGGACGGCCATCGGCAAGGAGGCGCGCGACCACATCACTGAACGGCCCGGCCTCCGGACAGCTCTCGACAAAGCCGAACTGTTCGTCAGGCGGCAGCTGAAGGGCGAAGCGCAGGGCGCCGGCCAGGGCGCGGTCGTCGGTAACCGTTATCAGAACCGTGGTCGGCAGCGCATCGTAGGGGTCGCGGAAGATGCCGTCCGGCGCGGGCTCGATCGCATCGATCGCAAGGTAGGCCTCGTGGCGCAGCCTGAAGACGGCGGCGCGCTCTTCCTCGGATGTTGCGATGCCGAGTGAAAGACCCTCAAACGCCTGCTGCTCTTCCCGTTTCATCACGGCCTCGAGCGCTATGCGGGGGGCGTGCCAGCTTTCTCGCGGTCCCTCGGGACGTACCTGGCCTCGCCATCGGGCCGGGCTCTGAGCACGCGTTCACGTTGATGCGCGGCGGGTGAAGCGTCGAGCGGGAGGCGCTTAGATGCGCCTCCCGAATGGCACCGGCGGCGTGGTGACTGGATGGACCGCTATGGCCCCCCGCCGTCTCCTGCCGTCCGAGCCCGCAGCCGACCTCAGACGCTGAAGTCGAAATTGGCCGCAGAGAGCGAGTCCGCGAAGGAGAACGCACCGGTCTCATCGACCTGTGTGAACACCTCGGTCTCCGCCAGGGCACCGCCCGGCTCCTGCTCCTCGAACTGCGTCACACTGACGTTGATATTCGCGATGTCGACGTCGGTACCGTCGGTGCTCGGGTTCTCGGTCACCGTAGGGTCACCCGCCAGCGGGAGCCCAGTGATCGGATCGAGGATCGCCTGGTCGACCAGCAGCGGGAAGAAGTCCTCGGAGTCGAACGCGTTACCATCGGTTGCCGTTTCCGGATCATCCTCAAGGATCAGCTGCAGTTCCACGAGCTGATCGAAATCGACACCGGAGGCCAGAATGCCGGCGCCATTGTCTGCATCACGCTCAACGCCCACGGTGATGATGCCGTTCGTTTCCGTGCCGGCGAGGAGCGCGCCGGGCTGGTCACCGTTGAAGGGCGTGTCGGTGAGGATCTCGATCAGTGGCGTGTTGACGGAAAGGCCATCGAAGACGCCAACGAGGAGCACGGTGAGCAGCGCGGCATCGCCATTCACATCCTCAAAGTAAACGCTGATGCGCGTGGTGGACTCGACACCAGCATCGAAGCCGGGGTCGTGCGAGATGCTCTCGAAGGTGATGAAGTTATCGAAAAGCTCGCAGTTGAGGATGTCCTCGTTGCTGATCTCAGGCGTAAGATCGAACGATGGGCCGGCCTCAGGGGTGTAGCGCGCGAAGCCGTTGGAGAATGTTTCGTTGCCCTGGCTGTAGGAAAGCAGGCTGCTCACAGGGTCATCTACGCCGAGCGTCGCGGTGCCCTCTGCGCTCAGAACATCCAGAAAGAGGTCACGGTTCACATTAGCGATCCCGGCGGTCACCGACACGCCGGGCAGGTCAGTATCGTCGTCCGGACCGTCCACATTAAGCCGCGACTCATCCTCGAAATCGTCGAACGCAAAGGTCGTCGGCGCGTCGTCCTTCACCCGCTCGCCGCCTTCTCCGCCGGCGGCCAGTGCGTCGGCCGATGCTTCCGCGGTGGCCAGTGAACCTTCGAGCTGCACGTCCGAGAAGACCACCTTGTCGACGTCGACAAAGACATTCTTTGAAATGTCGACTTCCTTCGTCACGTCGGTCTCAAAGTTTACGAATCCCATGATCATGTCCTCCACTGACCAACACCGACCCCTGACTGAGGCCGACTAAAACCTGCCGTCCCCGCATTTATTGATGGGGTTCGATGCAGACAAAAGCTCTCCATTTGGATGTTGGTGTGAGGCAGTCATTTGGCCGGGCGCGTTAGGTTGGTTGGCGTACGTCTTTTTAATTTGGCGTAATTTGGATCATGGAGGGATATTCGGAAGATGTCCGCCACTGGGAGCATCACCTTTCGGCCGCGCATCCAAGAAACTCCGCCGAACGAGGGAGCCGGCCCTCTTCGGGGGAAAGTTCGACACCGCAGCTCGGGAGCGGGCTCTTTTCGTCCAGCATCGCCTTGCCTGGGACCGGTTCGCCCTCAGGCGGCTAGAGGGGACAGATCTCGAGTTAACCTGCACGTTAAGGGTGTTTTCTTCGGTCGACCTCGGACGCGAGCGACAGGGCCCTGAGGGGGGTAGCGGTCCCTGCTGCCGCCGCGGGCGGGCCGTCTCCATTGCCCGCAAGGGGAAAATCGGCCGATCGAGCGCGTTCGAGCTTCCCTGCCCCGCCGACTGGGCTAGCATCGAAGAAAACAGAGTTTTTCGGAGCACTGGACCGTGGACGCGATCACCGCGACGGGCGATCTCTTCGCCTTCGACAACAGCTACGCACGGCTACCCGAGCGGTTGTTCGTGCGGGTGACGCCGGCGCCGGCACCGGTGCCACGCCTCTTGCAGTTCAACGCACCGCTGGCGGAGGAACTCGGGCTCGACCCCGAACGCCTCGCGAGCGGCGAAGGGCTCGAAATCCTCTCAGGCAGCGACATCGCCCCGGGCTCCGAGCCGATCGCCATGGCCTATGCGGGGCATCAGTTCGGCAACTGGGTGCCGCAACTCGGCGATGGGCGCGCCGTGCTCCTCGGCGAGGTGCTCGACCGGGAAGGCCGCCGGCGCGACATCCAGCTGAAGGGCGCCGGCCGAACGCCGTTCTCGCGAAGGGGCGACGGCAAGGCGCCGCTCGGCCCCGTCCTCCGCGAATTCATCGTCAGCGAGGCGATGGCGGCACTCGGTATCCCCACCACGCGCGCGCTCGCGGCCGTCGCCACCGGCGAGGAGGTCATGCGCGAGACCATGGAGCCGGGCGCCGTTCTCACCAGGGTTGCCGCAAGCCATGTGCGGATCGGCACGTTCCAGTACTTCTACGCGCGCCAGGATGTCGAAGCGCTTCAGGCGCTGACCGACCACGTGATCGCGCGCCACTATCCCGAAGCCGCGATGGCCGACACGCCCGCACTCGCGCTGCTCGAGGCGGTGATGGCGCGCCAGGCCCAGCTTGTCGCCCGCTGGATGGGCATCGGCTTCATCCACGGTGTGATGAACACCGACAACATGACGATCTCGGGCGAGACCATCGACTACGGGCCCTGCGCCTTCATGGATGCCTATAGCGAGGATCGGGTCTTCAGCTCGATCGACGTGACCGGGCGCTACGCTTACGGGAACCAGCCGAAGATCGCACACTGGAACCTCGCGCAGCTCGCTCAGGCGCTCCTGCCGCTGCTGCCGGGCGCGGAGGAGGCGGCCGTGGAGCTTGCGCAAGCGGCGATCAACCGTTTCCCGGGCCTTTACCGCGAGGCGTGGCTCGGCGTCATGCGCAACAAGCTGGGGCTTTCGGAAGCCGCGGAGGGCGATGCCGAGCTCGTCGCCGAGCTCCTGGCGGCGATGGAGGAAAGCGGCGCGGACTTCACCCTCACCTTTCGGAGACTGTCGGACCATGGCGCTCCCGGCCCGGAGGACGCGCCCGGTATTGGGGGGGCCACGGCGGCCCAGCTTTTCGAGCAACCGGCAGCCTTCGAGGCTTGGGCCGAGCGGTGGCAGGCGCGCCTTGCGGCTCAACACATGTCAGCCGCCGAGCGTCAGGCCAGCATGCGCGCGGCGAACCCGCTCTTCATCCCCCGCAATCATCTCGTCGAAGAAGCGCTCCAGGCGGCCGAGGAGGGCGATTTGGGGCCGTTTGAGAAGCTGAACGGGGTGCTCGCGCGTCCTTTCGACGACCAGCCGGGCAATGCGCAAATGGCGCTCCCCCCGAACGC
>JBCBEP010000118.1:0-10131 GCA_038528605.1 Pseudomonadota bacterium | reverse complement strand
CGCTCCTCGCCCGCAGCTTCGGGGCCGCAGAGGCTTCATGAGCCAGCGGATCGGCTGGGACGATCTCATGCGCCTCGGGCTCGGGGCCTTGAGGCTTCCGCCAGATGTGTTCTGGGCGATGACGCCGGTGGAGCTGGAGCGCGCGCTGGAGGGCGCGGGCCTCGGCCGCTTCGGGCGGGGGGCGCCGAGCCGCGCGGGGCTTCTGGCGCTGATGGAACGGTTTCCGGACAGGGAGGGGCCGCAAGGCTCCGAAAGCGATGACCAACAGGCAGGATGACGCGCTGCCGAGCCAGGAGCTCGGGCGGCGGATCGCGGATCTGCGCGTGCAGACCTCGAGCTTCACGGGCGACCTGGCGGGGGCGACCCGGCAGCTGAAGGAGATGGACCGGGAGAGCAAGCGACTCGCCGGGTCGCTCAGCACCTCGCTGCGCGGCGCCTTCGACGACGCGGTGTTCGGCGGGGAGCGGCTGACGGATGTGCTGCGGGACCTCGCCTCGGACGTGGCGGGCAGGGCGCTGGACAGCGCGCTTAGGCCGGTGACGGGCGCCATCGGCAACGGCATCGCCAGCGGCGTCTCGGGCCTCACCGGCGGGCTGACCTCGCTTCTGGGCTTCAAGGATGGCGGGGCGTTCAGCGCGGGGCGTGTGCGGGGCTTCGCCTCGGGCGGCGTGGTCGAGCGGGCGACGGCCTTCCCGATGCGCGGCGGGCGCACGGGGCTGATGGGCGAGGCGGGGCCGGAGGCGATCATGCCGCTCTCCCGCGGGCCCGATGGCCGGCTCGGCGTGCGGGCGGAGGGCGGCGGCGCCTCACCGAGCGTCACGGTCAACATCCAGACGGCGGATATCGAGAGCTTCCGCCGCAGCCGCGGGCAGGTCGCCGCCGGGATCGCCCGGGCGGTTGGCCTCGGCGCGCGCAGGCTTTGAAGGAGAGGGTGATGGGTTTTCATTCGGTCAGGTTTTCGGCGGCCATCTCCTTCGGCTCCACCGGCGGGCTCGAGCGGCGCACGGAGGTGGTGACGCTGGCGAGCGGGCACGAGGAGCGGAATACGCCCTGGGCGGCCGGGCGGCGGCGCTACGATGCGGGGCTCGGCGTCCGGACGCTGGACGATCTCGCGGATGTGACGGCGTTCTTCGAGGCGCGGCGGGGCCGGCTCCATGCGTTCCGCTGGAAGGACTGGCTCGACCACAAGTCCTGCGCGCCCTCGGCGATGCCTTTGGCGGCTGATCAGGCGATCGGCACCGGGGACGGTACGGTCACGGCGTTTCAGCTGAGCAAGACCTACGAGCCCGGCGCCCATGCCGCGGCCCGGCCGATCACCAAGCCTGTGGCGGGTACGGTGCTAGTGGCGCTCGATGGTGTCGAGCAGGTGTCGGGCTGGACGCTCGATCCGGTGACGGGCGTGGTGACGTTCGATACGGCGCCCGGCGCGGGCGTGGCGGTGACGGCGGGCTTCGAGTTCGACGTGCCGGTGCGCTTCGACACGGACGCGATCGACATCAACCTCGCGGCCTTCGAGGCGGGCGAGATCCCGTCGATCCCCGTGATCGAGGTGCGGGTCTGATGCGCGCGCTTCCCACATCGCTGGAGGCCTCGCTCGCCACGGGCTGCACCACGCATTGCCGCTGCTGGCAGGTTTCGCGGCGGGACGGCGTGACGCTGGGCTTCACCGACCATGACCGGGACATCGCCTTCGAGGGCGTGGTGCACCGGGCGGAGGCGGGGCTGACCGCGGGGGCGCTGGAGCTCTCGACGGGCCTGCGCCTCGACAGCCAGGAGGTGGCCGGGGCGCTGACCTCGGACGCGATTGCCGAAGAGGACATTCTGAAGGGCCTCTACGACGGTGCCACGGTGCGGCAGTACCTCGTGGACTGGCAGGACCCGGAGAGCCGCGTGGTGCTGAGCGCGGGCACGGTGGGCGAGATCCGCCGCCGGGGCACGGCCTTCGAGGCGGAGATCCTGGGGCTTTCCGAGGCGCTCAACCGCCCGTTCGGCCGGGCCTACGGCAAGCTTTGCGATCGGGTGCTGGGCGATGGCGGCTGCACGGTGGACCTTGGCGACGCCGCGCATCACGGGGCAGCTACGGTGGAGGCGGTGCTCGATGCGGCGCGGGTCGAGGTATCGGGCCTTGATGCCTTCGCGAGCGGGCTCTTCACCGAGGGCCGGGTTTCGTGGCTGACGGGCGCGAATACGGGCGCTGTCGGCCATGTGAAGCGGCACTGGGCGGCGGACGGGCTGGTTCGGCTCGAGCTTTGGAACATCACGCCGATGGAGGTGGCGCCGGGCGACACGTTCGAGGTGGAGGCGGGCTGCGACAAGCGCTTCACCACCTGCCGGGACCGCTTCGCCAACGTGCTGAACTTCCGCGGCTTCCCGCATCTGCCGGGGGACGACCATGCGGCGGGCTATCCGAGCGAGGGAGGAGCGCATGACGGCGGCTCGCTCTTCCGGACCTGAGGCGGTTCTCGCGGCGGCGCGCGGCTGGCTCGGCACGCCTTACCGCCATCAGGCGAGCTGCCGGGGGGTAGGGGCGGATTGCCTCGGCCTCGTCCGCGGCGTTTGGCGCGAGGTGCTGGGGGCCGAGCCCTGCACGGTGCCCGCCTACACGCCGGACTGGGCAGAGGCGGGGGCGGAGGCTGGCGCGCCCGAGCGGATGCTGGAGGCGGCGGGGCGGTGGCTCCTGCCGGTGGCCGGTGCGGCGCGGCCCGGCGACGTTCTGCTCTTTCGCATGCGGGCGAAGGGCCCTGTGAAGCATGCCGCCATTCTGGCCGCGGGCGCGCCGCCCGAGGGCCGGATGATCCACGCCTATTCGGGCCATGCCGTCTGCGAGACGAGCATTGGGCCCGCCTGGGGACGCAGGCTCGCCGGCGTCTTCCGCTTTCCCGAAACCCTGCCTCTCGGAGGTGCCTGATGGCGACGCTCGTTCTGGCTGCGGCCGGCTCCTCGATCGGAGGGGCGATCGGCGGCAGCGTTCTCGGCCTTGGCGCCGCCACGCTCGGCCAGGCGGCCGGTGCCGTGGGCGGCAGCTTCATCGACCAGGCGGTGCTGGGCCGCGGCTCGGGCGCGCTGGAAGTGGGGCGGGCGCGGGCGCTCAGGCTGCAGAGCGCCACGGAAGGCGCGCCACTGCCGATCAGCTATGGCCGCATGCGCATCGGCGGCACCGTGATCTGGTCGACGCGGTTCCTGGAAAGCGTGCGGACCGAGAACATCGGCGGCAAGGCCACGGGCGGGCAGCGGGTGCGGGAGTACTCGTACTCGATCAGTTTCGCGGTAGCGCTTGGCGAAGGGCCGATCGACCGGATCGGGCGCATCTGGGCCGATGGCGAGCTGCTCGATACCGCGGGCATCACCTACCGCGTCTACAAGGGCACGGCCGATCAAGCGCCGGACCCGAAGATCGAGGCGGTGGAGGGCGCGGGCAATGCGCCGGCCTATCGCGACACCGCCTATGTGGTGTTCGAGGACCTGCAGGTCGGCCCCTTCGGCAACCGGATCCCGCAGCTGAATTTCGAGGTTTATCGTGGGGTGGACCCGGAAGCGCTGGGGCTCGACCCGGCGATCTTCGGTAAGCCGCTTTCCAAGATCGTGCGCGGTGTGGCGCTTTCGCCCGGCACCGGGGAGCATGCCCTGCATAACGAGCCGCAGCGGTTCCTGCTGGGGGGCGGCAAGACCAAGGCGGCGAACGTCCATAACGCGCGGCTGGAGCCGGACATGGTGGTCTCCCTCGACCAGCTGGCGGACGAGCTGCCGGCGGTCGACACCGTGTCGCTCATCGTGAGCTGGTTCGGGGACGATCTGCGCTGCGGGCGCTGCCTGGTGCGGCCGAAGGTCGAGGTCGAGGACCGGGAGAGCGGGCCTGCGGCGTGGAGCGTGGCGGGGCTGACGACGGAGACAGCGCCGCTCATCAGCCGCAACGAGGACGACCGGCCGAACTATGGCGGCACGCCGTCGGACGCGTCGGTGATTGCGGCCATTCAGGAGCTGAAGGCGCGTGGCTACAAGGTCATGGTCTATCCGTTCCTGTTGATGGACGTCTCGCCCTCGAATAGCCTGCCCAACCCTTACGGCGGTACCGGTCAGCCGGCCTTCCCCTGGCGCGGGCGCATCACGCTGGATGCGGCGCCGGGCGTGGCGGGGAGTGCGGACAAGACCGCGGCGGCGGCGGACGAGGTGGCGGATTTCTTCGGCACCGCGCGGGCGAGCGACTTTTCGGGGCTCTCCTATACGGGGCCGACCGAGTGGGGCTGGCGGCGCTTCGTGCTGCATCTCGCAGCGCTTGCGCAGGCGGCGGGTGGGGTGGATGCGTTCTGCATCGGCTCGGAGTTTCGCGGGCTCACCACGCTGCGCGACGGAGCGACGAGCTACCCGGCGGTGACGCAGTTCCAGGCGCTGGCGGCCGAGGTTCGGAGCATGCTGCCGGCCACGCAGATCTCGTATGCCGCCGATTGGTCGGAGTATTTCGGGCACCAGCCGGGCGACGGTTCGGGCGACCTGATGTTCCATCTCGACCCGCTCTGGGCGGACCCGAACATCGATTTCATCGGGATCGACGACTACATGAGCGCCGCCGACTGGCGCCACGAGCCGGGGCACGCGGACGAGGATGCGGCACGCTCGGTCTACGAGCTGGCCTATCTGCGGGCAAACGTGGCGGGCGGCGAGAACTTCGACTGGTACTACGGCTCCGAGGCCGACCGGCAGGCGCAGATCCGCACGCCGATTGCCGACGGGGCGCATGGCGAGGACTGGGTGTTCCGGCCGAAGGACCTCGTCTCCTGGTGGTCGAACCGGCATCATAACCGGCCGGGCGGGGTGCGGAGCGCGAGCCCGACCGCCTGGGTGCCGCAGTCGAAACCCATATGGCTGACCGAGACGGGCTGCCCGGCCGTGGATCTTGGCGCGAACACGCCGAACGTCTTCGTCGACCCCAAGAGCTCGGAGAGCAAGCTGCCCACGGGCTCGCTCGGCGTGCGGGACGACGAGATGCAGCGGCGCTTCCTGCAGGCGAAGCTGGGCTACTGGGCGGACCCCGCGAACAACCCGGTCTCGGGTATCTATGGCGGGCCGATGATGCCCGAGGGGCGCGTCTATGTCTGGACCTGGGACCTGCGCCCCTGGCCCGATTTCCCGTTCCGCACCGATATCTGGTCGGATGGCGAGAACCACGCGCTGGGCCACTGGCTGACGGGGCGCGTGGGTGCCTCGGGCCTCGCCGAGGTTGTGGCCGCCATCTGCACGCGGGCGGGGCTGACGGCCTTCGATGTGAGCGACCTCCATGGCGTGGTGCAAGGCTACGTGATCGAGCGGAGCCGGACGGCGCGCGAGGCGATCCAGGCGCTGATGACGACCTACGGCTTCGACGGGTTCGAGAGCGGGGGCCGCGTGGTTTTCCGCATGCGCGGCGGGCGCGTAGACCGGGTGCTGGATGACGGCGCGCTGGTGGAGGGTAGGGAGCCCGGCCAGGCGCTTGAGCTCAGCCGCGGGCCGCAGGGCTCGCTCGCGGACATCCTGCGGCTCTCCTACGTGAAGGCCGAGGGGGATTACGCGCCGGGGCTGGCGGAGCGGGTGCGCCCGGGCAGCGCGGGTATCCATGCGGATGAGACGGCGGTCTCGGTGGCGTTCCCGGCGGTGACGGCGGAGGGCGTGGTGGCGCGCTGGCTGGCGGAGACGGAGGCGGCGCGCGGTGCGGCCGAGTTTGCCCTGCCGCCCTCGGCCTTGGCGCTCGAGCCCGGTGATGTGGTGGGTCTCGGCACGCGGCGGGGCGCCTGGCGGCTCGAGCGGCTGGACCGGGGCGAGAGCACCGGGGTCACGGCGACGCGCGTGGACCAGGCGACCTACCAGCCGCAGGCGCCCGTGCCGCCGGCTTCGAGCAGCGGCGGGGGCGGTGCGGGACCGGAGGTGGTGCTGCCGCCGGCGGTGCTGCCCGGGCCGTTGTCCATCGCGCTTCTGAACCTGCCGCTGGCCGATGGCGGGGAGGCGGACCATCAGCCGCGGCTGGCGGTTTCGGCTGACCCGTGGGGCGGGGGCGTGGAGGTCTACGAGGTGGCCGACGGCTCGCTGGCGAGCTTCGGTGCCCAGCCCCGGCCCGCCATCGTCGGCACGCTGACCGCCCCGCTGGCGGCGGGCGCGGCGGACCGGTGGCAGCGGGTGAGCGTGGCGGTGGAAGCGTCGGACACGGCGTTCTCGGCTGCCAGCGAGGGTGCGCTCCTGAACTACCGCAACATGGCGGCGCTCATCCGGCCGGACGGGACGGCGGAGATCGTCCAGTTCGCCGGCGCTGTGCTGACCGGGGAGGCCGAGTGGACGCTCAGCACCTTCCTGCGCGGCCTGCGCGGCACCGAGGCGCTGGCGGGCACGGAGGCGCCGGCGGGCTCGGCGATCTACCTCATCGATGCGGGGCTCTTCCCCGTGCCGATCCCCCGCGGGCGCCTCGGCCGGCTCTTCACGCTGCGGGCCGTGCCGGCGACGAAACCGGCGGACGATCCTTCGCGGGTGCAGATTGTCGGCAGCGGGCGCGGCACGGGGCTGCTCTGCTTCTCGCCCGCGCAGCTGCGCGCGACGGGGCGCCTGGGAGAGGACATTATCTTCCGCTGGGTCCGGCGCAGCCGCATCGACGGGGACAGCTGGGAGGCGGCGGAGGTGCCGCTCGGCGAGGAGATCGAGCTCTACAGCGTGATCGTGGGCAAGACCGGCGCGCCGCGTCTCCGCGAGGCTTTCTCCTTCACCCAGAGCTGGACCTACACCGCGGCCATGCAGGCCGAGGACGGCATCACCGCGCCCTTCACGCTGAGCGTGGGGCAGCACTCGACCTTCAACGGTCTCGGAACGCTGAGGAGCATGACGATCGATGGCTGAGACATTTCGCCTTGGGCTGCCCTTCCTCGAGAGCGGGCAGGCGCAGAAGCACGTGACCGTGAACGAGGGCCTGGAGCGGATCGACGCCTTGGCGGGCGGGACGGTGGAGAGCCTCGGCGCGGATACGCCGCCCGCGAGCCCGGCCGATGGCAGCGCCCATGTGGTGGGGACGGCGCCAGGCGGCGACTGGTCCGGCCAGGCCGGGGCGATCGCGATCTACTCCAATGGCGCCTGGATGTTCGTGGCCCCCTGGACCGGGCTCTCGTTGGCGGATGCGGCGACGGGCGAGCGTGCGGCCTTCGACGGCGCCGCCTGGGTGCGCGGCTGGGTGGCGGGCAGTGCTTCCGGTGCTGCGACCGTGATGCGCGTGCTGGAGACGGAGCTCACGCTCTCGGGTGCCGCGACCGAGACGGGCACGCTGATCCGCGCGAACGACGTGGTGCTGGGGGCCACCGGCCGCGTGCTCGACGCCATCTCGGGTGCAACGGCCTGGCGCCTCGGCGTCGCGAGCGCGGATAACCGCTATGGCGAGGGGCTGGGCATCGCGGCCGGTGCCTACGCGCTTGGCGTGAGCGGCACGCCGACGGCCTATTACGCCGACACCGCGCTGCGGGTGAGTGCCGAGGGCGGCAGCTTCACGGCCGGCCGCGTTCGCCTTGCGGTGCATGTGATGACGGTGCGGCCGCCCGCCGCCTGAGGCGCACGGATCGTTGCGTGAGCGATCACGAGATGTGTCATTGACGGGCATCCCGATCAGGCGGTGTTATGTGCTCTGCAAGCGCAGGCATATGCAAAGGCACCGGCCAGCTCGGGAGGCAGGCGATGAGTGACAAGCGGCAACGGGGCGTCGGGCTCCACACGGTCGACCCGGTCTGGCAGCAGATGCGGGAGGAGGGGGCGCGGCTCGTCGAGGCGGAGCCGATGATGGCGAGCGCCATTCACGCGGCCATCCTGCATCACAAGGGCTTCGACGAGGCGCTGGCCTACCGCATCGCCTCGAAGCTCGAGACGGACGAGATGCCCGCGCTCATGCTGCGGGAGCTCGCGGAGGAAGCGTTGGCGGCGGATGCCTATATCGGCGAAGCGGCGCGGGCGGATATCATGGCCGTCTACGAGCGGGACCCGGCCTGCGAGCGGGTGATCCAGCCGCTCCTTTACTTCAAGGGCTTCCTTGCCATCCAGTGCCAGCGCGTCGCGCATCACCTCTGGAAGAACGCGCGGCGGGATGTGGCGCTCTACATCCAGATGCGCGTCTCCGAGATGTTCTCGATCGACGCGCATCCGGCGGCCCGCATCGGCAAGGGGCTGATGATCGACCACGCCCATAGCATCGTGATCGGAGAGACGGCGGTGATTGGCGACGATGTCTCGATGCTGCACGGCGTGACGCTGGGCGGCACCGGCAAGGAGGGGGGCGACCGCCACCCGAAGATCGGCGACGGCGTGCTGATCGGTGCGGGCGCCAAGGTGCTGGGCAACATCACGGTGGGCAAGTGCAGCCGCGTGGCCGCAGGCTCGGTGGTGCTGAAGGCAGTGCCGGCCAACACCACAGTGGCGGGTGTGCCGGCGAAGGTGGTGGGCGAGGCGGGCTGCTCGCGACCCTCCCACAGCATGGACCACGCGATCACTGCCGAGGACATCCTGCCCGACTGCTGAGGGACGGGGGCAGCAAAGCGAAACGGGCCGGGAGCGGAGACGCTCTCGGCCCTTTTTGTCGTTCGGGATGGGCCGGTGAGGGAGCAGGGTCATCCCGTGGGCCGGTTGCGGCGCTTCAATCTGCGATAATGCAGGGACCTTGGCCGCCGTTCATGACCCTGCCGGGTTCGATGGGCCGGGCCGGACAGCGTCTCTGCAGCGGGATGCCGGCGCGCGGCGTCGAAACGATCAGGCCGCTGCCGCGTAGTCGGTGAACTGGGGGATGAAACGTTGCAGCATGGTCGCTGCCGCGGAACGCCCTGGACCGGCGACGATCATCACGAGGCGCGTTGCATCGACGCCGTCGGGCCAGCCATCGAGGAGGCGAGGCGCGCTGGTCACGTGGCCAACGACGTGAAGGACACGCGGCGACGACGGATACCCCTTCAGCTCCACGAGCCCCTTGATGCGTAACAGCTCCTTGCCGAACGAGGCCTGCAGCGCGGCCACCGCATCTTCGAGAGCCCAGGGATCGACCGGCGCCGTTGCGGTGAAGCAGAACGCCGAGGCGGTGTCGTGATGACGGTTCACATCGTGATGGTGGTGATGATGGTGGTGGTGGTGGTGGTGCGCCGCCGGGCCGTCGGTTTCGAACTGCAGCCACTCCCGCACATCGGGTGGTTTGCCCGACGGGTCGAACGCCGCGCGGGAGAACACCACTTCAGCAGTCGCCTCAGCACTGGGGAGCACCGTGGCGTTTGGATTGGCGCGCTTCAGGGCGACGGCCAACGCCTCGAGATCGCAGCTCGATGCCGGGTCGCTCGCGAGATCGACCTTTGTGAGCAGTAGCAGGTCCGCCACGGCGACCTGGCGCCGCGCCTCCGTGAAGCGCTCGATCGCATCGGCACCGTTCACAGCGTCCACGAGCGTCACAACCCCGTTCAGCGTGAAGCGGCTGAGCATGTAGTCGTTGGTCATGAAGGTCTGCAGGAGGGGGAGCGGATCCGCGATCCCGGTGGTCTCGATCACCACGCGGTCGAACGCGGGGCCGAGGCCGTTCTCCGCTTCTTCGAGGAGCCGCAGGAGGGTGAGGCGTACATCGCCCGAGACGGTGCAGCAGAGGCAGCCGATGGACATGGCGAAGGCCCGTTCATCCGCCTGCGCGACCAGCGCGCCGTCGATCCCCACCTCGCCGAACTCGTTGACGATGACGGCCGTGTTGCCGAAGCCCGGGCTCGCGATCAGCCGGTTCAGGAGGGTTGTTTTGCCCGCCCCGAGGAAACCGGTGAGGATGGTGACGGGGATCCTGCGCCGTTCATTCGCGCTCATGCGGTCTGACTTCCATTCTTCCGCGATGCGACCGTTGTTCGAGAGGCGCCCTTCTGAAGGCGCCTCTCCCTTTCGCGCGTTGCCTTGCGCTTACTCCGGAACGAGTTCCCCGGGCAGGGTGTTCACGGTCATCGTGTCACCCGGCTGGAAATGGATCACGGAGCGGATCGACTTGCCTTCCTTCAGCAGATCGAAGGCGGTGTTTATCTGGCCATGGGTCATGTGGTGGGTGATGTAGGGGTCTACGCTGAAATCGCCCCGCAGCCACTCATCGACCATGCCCGGCAGCTGGCTCCGGCCGAGCACGCCGCCGAA
>JBCBEP010000117.1:0-10449 GCA_038528605.1 Pseudomonadota bacterium | reverse complement strand
ACACCATGGTGATGCGTTCGGGGGCGATCTCCGTGATGCCGAGGGCGTAGCAGGTGACGGAGTTTGCAGCGGAACCGCGGCCCTGGGCGAGGATGCCGCGGCTGCGGGCGAACGCCACGATATCGTGCACCGTGAGGAAGTAGGGCGCGTAGTTGAGCTTGCCGATCAGCGCGAGTTCGCGCTCGACGAGGGCGCGGGAGGTTTCCGGCACGCCGTCCGGATAGCGCCAGTCGAGCCCCTCGCGTGCGAGGCGTTCGAGGCGGGCCTGCGGCGGTTCGCCGGCCACGATCTCGTCGGGGTACTCGTAGGCCAGCTCGTCGAGGGAGAAGGCGCAGGCCGCTGCGATCTCCTGCGCGTTCTCGATGGCCTCCGGGTGGCTGGAGAAGAGGCGGGCGAACTCTTCGGGCCCCCTCAGCCGCCGCTCCGCATTTGGCAGGGCGCGCGTGCCGAGTGTCTCGACGGTACAGCGTTCGCGGATGCAGGTGAGGATATCGGCGAGGCGCCGGCGGGCGCCGCGATGCATCAGCGGGTCGGCCGTGGCGGCGAGGGGAAGGCCGAGGCGCTCGGCTTCCTGGGCGCGGGCGACAAAGCGCTCGGTATCTCGTCCGTCGTAGGCGGGGGTCATGGCCAGGTGGAGGCTGCTGAGCTTTTTTGTCCATGATCCCAGTGGGTTGATGGTGCGACCCCCGCCCCGCCCCTCCGCCTCGGAGGGGGAGGGGCCGTAGGCCGGGCTGGTGAACGGGTCGGCGGTGAAGAGGAGGGCGGCGAGGCCCTCGCCCCAGGTCTCGAGGTCCGAGAGGTAGAGGGTGCAGCCGCCCTTCTCGGCCCGCCGTTTGCCGAGGGTCAGAAGGCGGGAGAGGCGGGCATAGGCCTGCCGGTCGGGCGCCAGCACCACCAGCTCGAAGGGCGCATCGGCGAAGCTGAGCCGCGAGCCGATCAGGAGCTTCGGGAGCGAGCGGTAGGTTTTGGGTTCGGGCTCGGCGGTCTCGGGCAGCGGTTCTTCGAGGCGCGAGGAGGGATCGGTCCGGGTCTGGCTGCGGATGCGCTTGGCATGCGCGATCACGTCCCGGCCAGTGATGTTGGGGTCCTTCCGCGTCACCTCCTCGCGCGCGATCTCCTTGAGGCGCACATGGGCGCGCACAACGCCGGCAAGGCTCATTCTGTCTGTGATGCCAATCGCCTGCAGGCCCATCTCGGCGGCGCGCTCCACCATCTCCTCGGGGTGCGAGGCCCCGGTGAGGAAGGTGAAATTGGTGGTGCTGACGAGTTCGACGACCATGCCGTTCTATATACGTTCCGCCTTTCGCGGCCGTCCAGATGTCGTCAAGCCGCGCCCCTCATTCCCGTGGTAGTGCGCTCCGATGCCCGCCGGTTGCGGTGCTTGATGGGTAGGGGAGTGCTTTCGCGCGATGTTTGCGAGGACGCGGCGTGCGGTGGGGTGGAACCCCACCCTACCGGCAGTCGTCGGCGTCGCGTTCTTTCGCGTAACCTCACCAGGCGGGGGCGCTGATTTCTTTCGGGACGAGCAGGCGAGCCGGGCGGCGGGCGGCGGCCTCGGCGAACATGGGGCGGACGTTGCGGCCGACGCTCGACACATCGTCGATGCGGGCGAGGTGGCGGCGGAGGGCTGGCGTGTCAGCGGCCTCGACGATCTCCGGAAGGGCTGCGGGGTCTTCGAAATGGAAGCGGACATAGGCCATGTCGTCCCCGCGCTTGATGACGAGGTCGCGGTCGCGGTCCTGCCATTCGATGACGGCGTTGAGCGGGCGGGGCCAGTCCGTCAGCGGGAATCGGCCCGAGACGATGGGGCCGGGCCAGCGGCGGAAGTTCGCGCTGAGAAATGGCGGCATGAGCTCCATCGTGCAGGGCGCGTCGGTGATGAAGCGGAGGTTGAGCGCGATCTGCACCGCCATCACGTCCGGCCGGCGCTGGGCATGGGGCGCGATGGGGGTGACAAGACCGCGGAAGGCGCCCTCAGAGATCGAGCTTTCCTTGCCGATGCGCGCGAAGCCCTGGGGCTTGTGGCCCGGGGGCGAGACGCGCAGGCGGAGGTCGTAGGGCGCGCGGATGCGCACGAGGCGCGACAGGAGATCATCCCCCCCGCTTTCTGTCGCCAGCGGTTCGGGCGGTATGAAGGCGAGGGCGGCTTGGGGCGAGGAGGTTCGCCAGCCGACGGGAATGCGCGGCGCCGTTGCCGCGCATCCGTTCCCGGCGGCATCAGGCATCGGCCGTCTCGTCGAGCGGGGTGAGGAGGCGGGCCGGGCGGCGGGTGCCGGCGGTGTCCCAGATCTCCTCGATCTGGTCGGTGATCGCCTCCACCTGGTCCATGCCCGCGCGATACTCGGCCAGGGCCGGGGTAAGCGCGGCCTCCACGAGATCCGGCCGTTTGTCGGGCCGGTTGAACTCGAGGTGGAGGTAGCCCAGCGGCTCGCCCT
This sequence comes from Pseudomonadota bacterium, assembly GCA_038528605.1. GTDB lineage: Bacteria > Pseudomonadota > Alphaproteobacteria > Rhodobacterales > Rhodobacteraceae > Thermohalobaculum. Next base: position 8,014 of record JBCBEP010000117.1, on the reverse strand, counting down.
GCTTGAGCTGAAGCTCGCCGTCCGGGTCCTGCCATTCGAGGGTCCAGATGAGGTCCTGGGGCCAGATTGAAAGGGGCCAGCGCTCGGGCTGCATCAGACCCGGCCAGCGGCGCATGGCGGACGTGAAGAAAGGCGGCAGCATGCTCGCCATGGCGGCGTCATCGGTCACGAAGAAGTAAGGCAGCCGGAGCTGCAGGAGCGGACGCTGCGGGTGCGGCCAGGCAGGCGGTGGCGCGAGGGTGAGCATCTTCTGGAGCCGCGCGGGCTCGACGAAGGTGCCTTTCTGGACGACGCCGATCTCCGCCTTGCCGGGGCCCGCGATCTTCATGCGAAGGCGCAGGTTCACAGGCGAGGGAAGCTCGATGAGCTGGCGCTCGAGACTGTTCACTGCCGGGCAGTTCTGGATGGCGCGGGCGCCTGCGGGGCGCTGCCGGCCTTCGATGACGATGCGCGGCGGCTGGTAGGCGAAGGCGCTCTCATCCTCGGCGAAGCAATAGCCGACGGGGCAGCGCTCAGTCGATGAATACATTGAGACACCCGGGTCGCTTTGCGCTTGCGTAGCTGGGAGCGATGACTGATCGGCGACGGTTGCGTGACGAAGCGATGACGGCGGGCGCGCAAGCCGGCGTGGCTTGCGTGCCAAGCGCCTTTACAAATGCAGCCCGGCGGACAAGCCTCGGGCGCGACCGCGGCAAGACGGTGAGGGGAGAACGCTATGGCGGACGGCGAGAAGACGGCCGGTAAGGACGATGCGCTAAAAACGGCGGCGCTCGCCTATCACGAGCTGCCAGCCCCCGGGAAGCTGGCCATCAGGGTCACAAAGCCGATGGCGACGCAGCGGGACCTGTCGCTCGCCTACAGCCCGGGCGTGGCCGAAGCCTGCGTTAAGATCCGCGAGAACCCGGAGGATGCCTACCGCTACACGGGCAAGGGCAACAGGGTGGCGGTTATCTCCAACGGCACGGCCGTGCTCGGCCTCGGCAATATCGGGGCGGGGGCCTCCAAGCCGGTGATGGAAGGGAAGGTCGCGCTCTTCAAGAAGTTCGCGATGATCGACGGTTTCGACATCGAGGTGGATGAGGCGGACCCCAAGAAGCTCGCCGAGATCGTGATCGCGCTGGAGCCGACCTTCGGGGCCGTGAACCTCGAGGACATCAAGGCGCCGGACTGTTTCGAGGTGGAGCGCATCTGCAAGGAGCGGATGGGCATCCCGGTTTTCCACGACGACCAGCACGGCACGGCGATCGTGGTGGCGGCGGCCGCCATCAACGCGCTGCACATCGCGGGCAAGAGCTTCGAGAACCTCAAGATCGTCAGCACCGGTGGCGGCGCGGCAGGCATCGCCTGCCTCAACATGCTGCTGAACCTCGGCGTGAAGCGGGAGAATGTCTGGCTCTACGACATCAACGGGCTGGTGCATGCGAGCCGGGACGACCTCGACGAGACAAAGCGCAGCTACGCCCAGGCCGGCGCCGCGCCGGTGCTGGCGGAGGCGATCGAGGGCGCGGACCTCTTCCTCGGCCTGTCGGCCCCGAACCTGCTGAAAGCGGAATGGGTCGCGAAGATGGGGGAAAGCCCGATCATCTTCGCGCTGGCCAACCCGGTGCCCGAGATCTGGCCGACGGATGCGATGGAGGTGCGACCGGACGCTATTGTGTGTACCGGACGGTCGGACTTCCCGAACCAGGTGAACAATGTCCTCTGCTTCCCGTTCATCTTCCGCGGTGCGCTCGACTGCGGGGCGACGCAGATCAACGAGGAGATGAAGGTGGCCTGCGCCGAGGCCATCGCGGCACTGGCGCGGCAGACCTCGAGCGCCGAGGCGGCGGCCGTCTATCGCGGGGAGCGGATGGTTTTCGGGCGGGAATACCTGATCCCGAAGCCGTTCGATCCGCGGCTTCTCGGCATTATCGCCTCGGCCGTCGCGAGGGCGGCGGAGGAGAGCGGCGTCGCGCGCCGGCCGATCCCCGATATGGGCGCCTACAAGGCGCGGCTCGAGGGTACGGTCTACCGCTCGACGCTCCTGATGAAGCCGGTCTTCGAAGCGGCGCGCGCAGCGTCGCGCCGGCTGGTATTCGCCGAAGGGGAGGACGAGCGGGTGCTGCGCGCGGCGCAGAGCATGGTGCAGGAAGGCGTCGACAAACCCATCCTGATCGGCCGGCCCGACGTGATCGAGAACCGGATCGAACGGGCGGGCCTGACCGTGCGCATCGGCGAGGACTTCGAGATCTGCGACCCGACGGACGACCCCCGCTACCGCGACTACTGGGAGACCTACCACACGCTGATGGAGCGGCGTGGCGTGACGCCGGAGCTGGCCCGCACGATCATCCGCACGAACGCCACGGCGATTGCGGCGGTCATGGTCCATCGCGGGGACGCGGACAGCATGATCTGCGGCAGCTTCGGCACCTATCTCTGGCATCTGAACTACGTGACGCAGGTGCTGGCCGGGGGAGGCGAGTGCCTGCGGCCGCAGGGTGCGCTCTCCCCCCTCATCATGGAGCAGGGCACCATCTTCATCGCCGACAGCCAGGTACATCACGACCCGACGCCCGAAGAGGTGGCGACGACGACGGTGGCCGCGGCCCGGCATATCCGGCGGTTCGGGATCACGCCGAAGGTGGCGCTGCTCAGCCACTCGGTCTTCGGCAGCCTCGATACGGCCTCCGGACGCAAGATGCGCGAAGCGCTGCGGATCCTCGACGGCATGGGGCTGGATTTCGAGTACGAGGGTGAGATGCATGCGGACCATGCGCTCGACCCGGAACTTCGGGCCCGGGTGTTCCCGAACTCGAAGCTGCAGGGCGTGGCGAACTGCCTGATCTTCTCGAATGTGGATGCCGCGTCAGGCGCGCGGAACATCCTGAAGCAGCTCGGTGGCGGGCTCGAGGTGGGGCCGATCCTGATGGGGATGGGCAACAAGGCCCATATCGTCAGCCCCTCCGTCACGGCGCGGGGGCTCCTGAACATCGCGGCCTTGGCCGGGACGCCGGTGGCGCATTACGCTTGATGTTGGCTGGGTAAGCGCGGGAGGGAACCTGTCCCCCTCGCGCTCAGAACATCGGCGGCAGTGCGATCAGCACGGCGATGAGGCAGATGCCCACCGCGGCGACCACCGGTATCAGAACATGCAGGTTGTCGATCTGCATCGTGATCTCCTTCGGTCGACGGAACGCTCCCGAAGAAAGCAACGCTCGTTTTGGTAGAACCACTCGCGTGTAACGGTACTGTGCTACATTGAAACGAGGTGGTCCGTAAGCCCCTACGTTCCCCGACACCCTATACCGTTGCGTCAGAAGACTGTTCCGTACGGTCGTGGCGACCCCCTGCGCAGGTTCGCGCCGCGGAAGATCGCGCTTCCTTTGCGGATCGAGTTTTGCAAGGAAAGGGCATGCCCGGGCCGTGAGAGCCGGGGGCCGAGAATTGGGACTGGGAGGACGACAGCATGGCCAGCTTCCGCGCCGAATACGATGCCTCGATTGCCGATCCGGAGGGGTTCTGGATGGGCAAGGCGGCTGCGGTCGACTGGACCAAGAAGCCGACCAAGGCGCTGGATGACAGTGCGGCGCCGCTCTACCGCTGGTTTGCAGATGGTGAGTGCAACACCTGCTGGAACGCGGTCGACCGGCACGTGGCAGCCGGCCACGGGGACCGTACGGCGATCATCTACGACAGCCCGATCACCGGCGCGCAGGCGAAGATCAGCTATGCCGAACTGCAGGAGCGTGTGGCGCGGCTGGCGGGGGCGCTGGCGCGGCAGGGCGTGGAGAAGGGCGACCGGGTGATCGTCTACATGCCGATGGTGCCCGAGGCGGCCATCGCCATGCTCGCCTGCGCGCGGCTCGGCGCCGTGCACTCGGTGGTCTTTGGCGGCTTTGCGGCGCATGAACTGGCGGTGCGGATCGACGATGCGACGCCGAAAGCGATCCTGTCCGCCTCCTGCGGGATCGAGCCGGGGCGCGTCGTGCCCTACAAGCCGCTGCTGGACGCGGCCATCGAACACGCGACCCACAAGCCGAGCTTCTGCGTGGTGCTGCAGCGTGAGCAGGTCGCCGCCGAGATGCAGGCGGGGCGCGACCATGACTGGGAGGCGTTTCAGGCAGATGCCCCGCTGGCGGATTGCGTGCCGGTGGGCGGCGCCGACCCGCTCTACATCCTCTACACCTCTGGCACCACCGGTCAGCCCAAGGGGGTCGTCCGCCCCAATGGCGGGCATATGGTGGCACTGATCTGGACGATGGAGAACATCTACGACATCGGCGCCGGCGATGTGTGGTTCACCGCCTCGGATGTCGGCTGGGTCGTGGGCCACAGCTACATCGTCTATGCCCCGCTCCTGGTGGGCGCGACGACGATCCTGTTCGAGGGCAAGCCCGTTGGCACGCCGGATGCGGGCGTGCTCTGGCGCATCATCTCGGAGCATGGCGCCAAGGCCTTCTTCACCGCCCCCACCGCCTTCCGCGCCGTGCGCCGGCAGGACCCGAACGGCGCGTTCATCGCCAAGACGCCAATGCCGACGCTGAAGAACCTGTTCTTCGCGGGCGAACGGGCCGATCCGCCGACGGTGGAGTGGGCGGGCGAGAAGCTTGGTGTGCCGGTGATCGACCATTGGTGGCAGACCGAGACGGGTTACGCCATCGCCGCCAACCCGATGGGTCTGGAGCCGCAGCCTTTCAAGACCGGCTCGCCCACGCTCCCGATGCCGGGCTACGACCTGCAGATCCTCGATGAAGGCGGTCATCCGCTGCCGGCGGGTGAGCTTGGCGCCATCGCTTTGAAGCTGCCGCTGCCGCCGGGCACGCTGCCCACGCTCTGGGGCAACGATGCGCGCTTCAAGAAGAGCTATCTCGAGCACTTCCCCGGCTACTACGAGACCGGGGATGCCGGGTATGTGGACGAGGATGGCTATGTCTACATCATGGCCCGCACGGATGACGTGATTAACGTCGCCGGCCATCGTCTCTCCACGGGTGCGATGGAGGAGGTGCTGGCGCGGCACCCGGATGTGGCGGAGTGCGCCGTGATCGGCGCTGCGGACGAGCTGAAGGGTCAGGTCCCCGTCGGCTTCCTTTGCCTCAGCTCGGGCTGCGATCGCGGCCATGACGAGGTTGTGGCCGAGTGCGTGAAGCTGGTTCGCGACGAGATCGGCCCGGTTGCCTTCTTTAAAAGCGCGGTGGTGGTCGAACGGCTTCCGAAGACACGGTCCGGCAAGATCCTGCGCGGGATCATGGCGCGCATCGCCGACGGGCAGGAGTACAAGATGCCCGCTACCATCGACGATCCGGCAATTCTGGACGAAGTGGGCGAGGCGCTCGGTACCCTTGGCTATGCGGGCGCTGCGCCGAAGTAGCCGCAATCAGGGCACAGTTCCGCCTCACTTGATGCTTAACAAACCGTTAACGCGGCAAGCCATCGGGTGGGGACCTGACCAGCGGCATGCCCGCGTCGAGTTATGATATTTGTGCAGCGTTCGGTCAGGGTGACGGCAGTGCAGAATGTGGATCGGAATGGTTCCGGGCCGGTGGGGTCCGACGCTGAACCTGTTTCCAAGGTTCTCGCCGGGATGCATGCCCTCGTGGCGGAAGACAATGTCGCCAACCAACTGGTGGTGCAGGAAATGCTGCGTTTCCTGGGCGCCACCTCCGTGGTGGCGAATGATGGTTTGGCTGCCCTGGACCGCCTCGATCAGGAGAGCTTCGACGTTCTGCTGATCGACATCGAGATGCCTCGGCTTTCGGGGCTCGATCTCATCGCCCAGCTTCGAACCGAGTCCGACCCCCTTCCTCAGACCACGATCATCGCGCTTACCGCCTACGTGCTGCCGGAGCACCGGCGGGCTATCAGCCGCGCGGGCGCCGATGGCGTGATCCCGAAGCCGCTTCTCTCCATCGAAGCCTTTGGGAATGCAGTATCGGGCATCATGGAACGGCGCCGCTCCAAGGGCGTCGCTCCCGACCCTGTCGAACCGCTACCGGATGAGCGGCGCGAGGAGGAATTCGACCCCGGCGTGCTCAATCGCCTGATCGAGCTCTGCGGTGCGGACAGAGTCTCCCATATCGTCACCACGGCGGAGGCCGACATCGACGCGGCCATCGGCGCGTTGATCGAAGCGCTGTCCCTGGGCGACCCGCGGGCTGCGAAGTTTCAGGGCCACAGCCTCGCCGGTATGGCGGGTGCCGTAGGGGCGCGCGGGCTCGAGCGGCAGGCGCGTGCGATCGATCTGGATCCCGAGGCGGCGTTGCGCCGTCGGAGTTCGATCGTCAGCAACCTGCGCGATATGCGCGGCAGTACTGCGCGGTGGTTGGCCGGCGATCTGCGGCGTTCCTTCACCCTGCTGAACGACGCCTCGGGCTGACGACTCATAAGAAACGTCGTCAATTCGTCGCACCTCACCCTTTTCTTTTCCACCTGCTGCGCCACGTTTCTACGCGGACGGGGACTGGCGGAGGAAAAGCGCGTGGCTGATCAGCGGAATCGTACGGCAGGGCAGGTAAGATCGCTGACCCGCGCTCTCTCACTGCTGCGCCATCTGGCATCGAGCAACGAAGGCATGTCGCTCACCGAGCTGTCGGAAGCGGCGGGGCTGCCGCCCTCCACCACGCACCGTCTGCTGACCACGCTGGAGGCTGAGCGCTTCGTGCGGCCGGACCCGCAGGGCGGTGTCTGGCGCGTGGGTGTCGCGGCGTTCTATGTGGGCTCGAGCTTCGCCCGGTCGCGGGACAAGCTGACGCTGACGCGGCCCTATCTGCGCCGGCTGATGGAGGTCTCGGGGGAGACTGCGAACCTCTTTGTCGAGTCGGACGGCGAAGCGATCTGCATCGGCCAGATCGAGTCGCGCCATGCCATGCGGGCGATCACCGGGGTTGGCGGGCGTGTGGCGCTTCATGCCTCGGGTGCCGGCAAGGTCCTTCTCGCGCATATGGACCCGACACGGCGCCACCATCTTCTGTCGGCCATGCCGCTCGCGCGGGTCACGGCGGCGACGATCACGGACCGAGCTCGGCTCGACAGCGCGCTCGATGAGGTGCGCAGCCTCGGCTACGCGTCGGACGACGAAGAGCATGCGCTCGGTCTCCGCTGCGTCTCCGCCCCGCTCTTCGATGAGCATGGCAACGCGGTGGCCGCCGTTTCAGTGAGCGGTCCCTCGGCGCGTATCCCGCTGGAGCGGCTCGCCAATCTGGGCCGTATGGTGGCGCAGGCGGCGAGCGAGGCGACGCGCGATTACGGCGGCACCGTGCCGATGGCCGCGCAGTAAGAGCAGCTGCTCACAGTCTTGCCCCCGGCATTCTCGACGCCGGGCGGCACGCGCCTTGACAGGTGCCCGCCCCCCCATTATCCCCCGCCCTCGCAGCGCCTCAGGCATTGCACACACCACCGCCCAGGCTCTGTTCCGGCGTAGCTCAGTGGTAGAGCATCGGACTGTTAATCCGCTGGTCGTAGGTTCGAATCCTACCGCCGGAGCCAGGGAAACCACCGATTTAGCTGCGTGATCACCGTCCTTCGGGGCGGCGTTTTGCATTTTGAGTCGTGCATCGGTAATCAACCAGAGTGTTGTGCCCGTGCGCTGGAAGCGCGGCGGGGCGTCTCAGTGGATGGCGTACCCTCGCGGCGCGCCATTAGGCGCATCGGCGTAAAGCACTGGAAAAGAACCCGGCAGCCCTCACCGATTGACGCGCCTAGGTCGATCTTGAGGAGAGTGTGGGGCGCGCTGCGCTGTGTGACAGGGCGGCCATCAGGTCCTAGCCGAAGAAAGTATGACGCCAGCGGAGCGGGCCCCGTTATGGGGTAATTCGCGGGCTGCAGCGCGTGTTGTCATGCCGCGTGCTTGATGCGGCCGGCGATGTAGAAAGTCTTCCAGTCGCCGATCGCGCGGCGTGCGCGGATGATGATCTAAGTGTTTGGCGTGTCGCTCGGACTGATGGGGCGCCCAAGCGTCAACGTGGACTTCTGTACGAAAGAGCCGCTCTCGACATCGCGAGGAACGAACGATGGCACCTACCAAGTCTTCGAC
>JBCBEP010000116.1:0-10451 GCA_038528605.1 Pseudomonadota bacterium | reverse complement strand
CTCATCGAGCGGTTGGACAGCTACGCCAACCTCGTCGAGGCCCCCGTCCATGAGCACACCGAGGTCCTTCACGTCTCTCGCATCGACGTCTCCCGCGGCGAGCCGGGCTTCGTGCTCTCAACCAGCCAGGGGCCCTATCGTGCCCGGAACCTCGTGCTCGCCAGCGGCGCCTGCGCGGAGGCGGCCATCCCGCCTCTCGCCGCCGCCCTGCCCCGCCGCATCCGCCAGCTCAGCGCCGGCACCTACATCCGCGCGGCGGACCTGCCGGAGGCCGGCGTCCTCGTCGTCGGCGCCTCCGCCTCCGGCGTCCAGATCGCCTCCGAGATCCAGGCCTCGGGCCGGCAGGTCATCCTCGCCACCGGGAGCCATCTCCGTCTGCCCCGCAGCTATCGCGGGCGCGACATCGAATGGTGGCTAGACGCCATCGGCGCGCTCGACGAGAGCATTGAGACGATTGACGACCTCGATCGCGTGCGCCGAACCCCCTCCCCGCAGCTCTCCGGCAAGCCAGACCCTGTGGACCTAGCCGCGCTGCAGGCCCGCGGGGTCGAGATCGCCGGCCGCCTCTGCCAGGTGCGGGACGGCGAGGCGCTCTTCTCCGGCGGCCTCGGCCATCTGGTGGCATCGGCGGACCTGAAGCTCGCCCGCCTCTGCCGCCGCATCGACGCGTGGGCGGCCGACCATCTCGCCGGCACCAGCCTGCCACCGGCCGAGACGCCAGCGCCAACGCCCCTGCCCCGCACACCGCGCCTCTCGCTCGATCTCAAAGCCGGGGAGATCGGCGCGGTCGTCTGGGCCACGGGCTACAGGCCGGACTTCTCCTGGCTCGGCCTGCCGGTCTTCGATGCCCGCCAGCGCCTCCGCCACCAGGGCGGCGTCGTCACCCCTGTGCCCGGTCTCTACGTCCTCGGCCTGCCCTTTCTCCGCCGCCGCCGCTCCGCGCTCCTCTCGGGCGTTGGCGGCGACGCAAACGCCCTCGCCCGCCATCTCGAGCGCCGCCTCCGCCAGAGCGCGGCCGCCTGAAGGAGACACCCCATGTACCTGAACGGCAGCTACCCGACATCGACCTCCGGCCCCCTTCCGAGCCCCCTGCCAGGCGCCCGCCGCCGGTCGCAGTCGCCGGGCGGCATGCTCTTCGGCTCGGTGCTCGAGACCATCGGCAACACGCCAGTGGTGCGCCTCAACCGCCTCGCGCCGCCGCATGTCGAGCTCTACGCAAAGCTCGAGGCCTTCAATCCCATGGGCTCGGTGAAGGACCGTCTCGCCCTCGCGGTCATCGAAGCGGCGGAACACAGCGGCGCCCTCCGCCCGGGCCAGACCGTCATCGAAGCCACCTCCGGCAACACCGGCATCGGCCTCGCCATGGTCTGCGCCCGGAAAGGCTACCCGCTCGTCATCGTGATGGCGGAGAATTTCAGCGTCGAACGGCGGCGGCTGATGCGCTTTCTCGGCGCCAAGGTCGTCCTGACTTCCGCGGCCGAGCGCGGCACCGGCATGTTCGCCACGGCCGAGCGCCTGGCCGAGAAGCACGGCTGGTTCTTCACCCGCCAGTTCGAGAACACGGCGAACGCCGAGATACATGCCGCCACCACCGCCCGCGAGATCCTGACCGATTTCGGCATGCGCGGGCTCGACTACTGGGTCACCGGCGCGGGCACCGGCGGCACGCTCAACGGCGTCGCCCGCGTGCTCAAGACCGAAAGCCCCCGCACGCAGGTCGTCGTCGCCGAACCCGAGAACGCCCAGATCCTCTCGAGCGACATCCCCCAGGCACGCCGGCCCGATGGTGCGGCCGCCCGCAGCCATCCCCTCTCCCGTGCCCATCCCGTCCAGGGCTGGACGCCGGACTTCATCCCCAAGCTCGCGGACGATGCAAAGCATGCGGGCCGTGTGGATCGCTTCGCCCCCGTCTCGGGCCACGACGCCCTGCGCCTCGCCCGCGCACTCGCCACCGAGGAAGGCATCTTCAGCGGCATCAGCGGCGGCGCCACGCTCGCTGCAGCACTCGATGTCGCCGAGACGGCGCCTGAAGGCGCCCGCATCCTCGCCATGATCCCCGACACGGGCGAGCGCTACCTCTCGACCCCGCTCTTCGAGGACATCCCCGCGGGCATGACCGAGGCGGAGCAGGAGATCGCCGCATCCGTCCCGCCCCTCCGCCGAAAGCCCGCGCCGGATGCGTCTGGCAAGCCCGAACAAATCGACCCCGAAGCCGCCGCCTTCGTCGATGCCACCCTCGCGAACCCGCGCACGCCGGTGGTCATGGTGGGCTTCGAATGGTGCGAGTTCTGCTGGTCCGTCCGCCGCCTCTTCCAGCAGGCCGGTATCCCCTTCCATGCGCTCGACATCGACACGGCCGCCTTTCGTGAAGGGGACCGAGGCGGCAAGGTCCTGCGCGCCGTCTTCGCCCGCACGGGCGTGCGCACCGTACCGCAGGTCTTCGTCGACGGCACCCGTATCGGCGGCGCGACCGAGACCCTCGCGGCCTTCCGGGACGGGTCGCTCCAGGCCCGTCTCGCCCAACTCGACCCGCCGATCATGCCCACGCCCATCGAAGACCCGATGGCGTTCCTCCCGACCTGGACCCGGTGACAGAGCCCTCGGAGCACCAGGCATGACCAAGCACCCCCCACGGCCCGAGCCTCGCGCTGGGGCGCAACCCTAACAGCGCTCACCGTCGCAGCCCTTCGCGCCATGAACTCCACGGCGGCGGAACCCGACCCCGTCGCCGGCCTCGTGCCCCTGACCGGCGCGTACTTCCACGGCGACGGCACGTTCCCGCCCCGACACGTCGAGCTCAAACGCCTGCTCTTCTTCGACAATACCCTGAGCAGAAGCCGAAACATTCCCTGCACCACCTGCCGCCACCCCGCCCATACGAGCGGGCACGGCGTGCCGCTTGGCATCCGCGCGCAGCAAGGACCCCGCGCCCTATCGCGACGTCGACCCAGCCATTCCCATCCTCAGCCACCATCGCCCCGGCTGCCCGCGCCCTGGCTGCCCTCGCCTGGGCCAGCGTTGCCCTCTACAACCACGGCCCCAGGCCACTACCGCCCCCGGTTCTTTCCGACGCAGGCCACCACCGCCCCGGAACAGCACCGTCTGAGGCGACCGGTATCGGGGTCTCGCGCCCGTTGCGCCGCCCCCCCCTCGCCGATAGCGTCCCCAACGGCCCGAGCAGCGGCGGAGGGAGGCGCATGGCGGAGCCCGATCCGCATCCCGAGCCCAACACCGGCGGCCCTGTGCTGCGCCTCCGCCTCGTCTGGCCGGGCCGCGGCATGCTCGGCCCCGGCAAGGCCGACCTTCTCGCGCTGATTGACGAGACCGGCAGCATCTCCGCAGCCGGCCGCGCCATGGGCATGAGCTACAAGCGCGCCTGGACCCTCGTCAGCACGCTCAACGACATGTTCGCGGAGCCTCTGGTCGACCGCGCCCGCGGTGGCACCCAGGGCGGCGGCGCTGCGCTCACCAAGACAGGCCGCGAGGTCCTTGCCCACTACCGTGCCCTTGAGGAAAGCAGCGTGAGCGCCGGTGCCGAGCCTATCGCCGCGCTCGAGGCGCTCATCAAACCGCAAGATCCGACCGAAGGCGGTTGAACCGGCGCGCCTGCGAAGCGATATTCCCGCTGGGCTATAACCACGCCACCCGATCAATCCATTGCGGAGACAGCCCCTGCGCCCTCGCATCCGCCTCCGCGAAAGCATCGCCGGCGCCTGCAGCCTGCTGATCGCTGCAGCCCTCGGCGCCATCCCCGCTCATGCAGCCGAGATCACCGTCTTCGCGGCTGCCAGCCTCAAGGAAGCGCTCGAGGACGTGACCGACCGCTGGTCGCACGAGACGGGCCATACCGCGCGCCTCTCCTTCGCCGGCAGCGCCACGCTCGCGCGCCAGATCGCCTTCGGCGCCCCGGCCGATGTCTTCATCTCAGCCAACGCCGCCTGGATGGACAGCCTCGCAGCCGACGACCTGCTCGCCGAGGACACGCGGCGTGACATCCTAGCGAACAGCCTCGTCCTCATCGCACCCCGCAGGCAAGCCGCCGGCACGGAAGCCCCCCCGATGCTGACGCGGGAGACCGCGGTCTTCCTGTTCGACCGCCTCGGCGGGCAGCACCTCGCCATGGCGCTGGTCGAGGCCGTGCCCGCCGGCCTCTACGGCAAGGCCGCCCTCGAGAGCCTCGGCCTCTGGCAACGCCTCGCCCCACAGGTCGCGCAGACGGACAATGTGCGCACGGCCCTCGCCCTCGTCGCCCGCGGCGAAGCCCCGCTCGGCATCGTCTACGCCACCGATGCGCAAGCCGAGCCGCGCGTCTCCGTCCTGGCGCGCTTCCGGCCGGAAGATCATCCACCCATCACCTACCCCGCCGCGGCGCTCCACGGCGCGGACCCCACCGCGACAGCATACCTCGCTTTTCTGCGCACCATGCCCGCGCGCGAGGCCTTCGCCCGCCGCGGCTTCCGCCCGCTGCCCTGAGCCATGGACCTGCTTCCGCCAGAGGCGCGCGATGCGATCCTGCTCTCGCTCCAGGTGGCGCTCTGGGCGACGATCCTGAGCCTACCGCCGGGCATCCTTGCCGCCTACGCCCTCGCACGCTGGCGCTTTCCGGGCCGCCAGCTTCTCAACGGCCTCGTGCATCTGCCGCTGATCCTGCCGCCGGTGGTCACCGGCTACCTGCTGCTCCTCGCCTTCGGCACGCGCGGCCCTCTCGGCAGCATCCTCGAAGCCCAGTTCGGCATTGTCCTCGCCTTTCGCTGGACCGGCGCGGCCCTCGCCGCCGCAATCATGGCCTTCCCCCTCATGGTCCGCGCCATCCGCCTCTCGATCGAAGCGGTAGACCCTAAGCTCGAGGAAGCCGCCGCCACCCTCGGGGCCTCGCAACCCTGGGTCTTCGTCACCGTCACCCTGCCCCTCGTCCTCCCCGGCATCCTTGCAGGCGCCATCCTCGCCTTTGCGAAAGCCATCGGGGAGTTCGGGGCGACCATCACCTTCGTCTCCAACATCCCCGGCGAGACGCAGACCATCCCGTCCGCGATCTATGCTCTCCTCCAGGTGCCGGGGGGCGAGGGCGCGGCGGGGGTGCTGGTGCTCGTCTCCATCGCCATCGCGATGACGGCACTGCTCCTCTCAGAGGCCGTATCCCGCCGCGTGGCCGCCCGCGTAGCTGGGCATCAGCCCGCCCCTGCCGCTGGGCGCGTACGCGCACCTGCAGCTGGGCGCGGACCCGCACCTGCCGCTGGGCGCAGACCCGCACCATGAGCCTCGAGGTCTCCCTCACCCATCGCTTCCCGGGCTTCACACTGGAGGCGGCCTTCAGGGCGCCCACCGGCGTCACCGCCCTCTTCGGGCGCTCGGGCTCCGGGAAGACCACAATCGCCAACGCCGTCGCCGGTCTCCTCCGCCCGACCGAGGGCCGCATCGCGCTCGACGGGACGGTCCTGCTCGACACCGGCGCGCGCCGTCATGTTCCGCCCCACCGCCGGCGCATCGGCTACGTGTTCCAGGACGCCCGCCTCTTTCCCCACCTCTCGGTACGCAAGAACCTGCTCTATGGCCGCTGGTTCGCCCGGAGGCACACGGGCCGGGGCATCAGCAAAAGCGACGGCGGCAGCACAGGCAGGGCGGACCTGCCCCGCATCGCAGCACTACTCGATATCGAGCCGCTGCTTGAGCGGGCACCCGGCACGCTCTCCGGCGGCGAACGTCAACGCGTCGCCCTCGGCCGCGCGCTCCTCTCCCGCCCTCGTATGCTGGTGATGGACGAACCGCTCGCAGCGCTCGACGAGGCGCGCAAGGCCGAGATCCTGCCCTATCTCGAGCGGCTGCGGGACGAGGCAGCGATCCCCATCCTCTATGTCAGCCACAGCCTCGCCGAGGTGGCCCGCCTCGCCACCACCCTCGTGGTGATGGAGGCGGGCCGGGTCGCGAAGGCCGGTCCGCTGGTCGAGCTCCTGGCAGACCCCGAAGCCGTCCCCGCCCTCGGGATCCGCGACGCGGGCTCGATCCTCACCGGTCGCGTCATCGCCCACCATGCGGACGGCCTCAGCGAGATCGAGGTCGCCGCGGGCCGCCTGCTCCTGCCCCGTGTGGCCGCAGCCCCCGGAGGGCGCCTGCGCATCCGCATCGCGGCACAGGACATCATCCTCTCCCGCACGCCGCCCGAGGGTCTCTCGGCGCTCAACATGCTGCCCGTGCGCGTTACCGCGCTCAGGCCGGGCGCCGGCCCCGGCGCCATGGTGCAGCTCGACGCAGGCGGCGACAGCCTGCTAGCGCGCATCACCAAGCGTTCGGCCGAACGGCTCGCCCTTGCCCCCGGCACTGGCTGCTACGCCATCGCCAAGGCCGTGTCGGTCGCGCCCATGGATATCGGACAGTCCTAGGCCGTTGCGCGACCGCGCGTGGCAGCGCGCGTTCCGCCGCTTGCGAAGCTGGCGTTGCAGAAAACGCTGTGTGATGTCATTCCTTCCCATATCGCACTTCGGGGCGGAGGAAACGACACAGGATGCAGGATTTCGGCGACGCCTTCGCCCTTGCCTTCAGCCTTCTGGCCTCGGTCGATCCCGACCTGATGGAGATCGTCGGCCTCTCGCTCTATGTGAGCGTGACGGCGACGCTGCTGGCCTGCCTGATGGGTATTCCGCTGGGCGCGGCCCTTGCCGTCTCGCGCTTTCGCGGGCGTGGCGCCGCCCTCGTTTTCGTTCATGCCCTCATGGGCTTACCGCCCGTTGTTGTCGGGCTGGTCGTCTATTTGATGCTCAGCCGCGCGGGGCCCCTCGGCGTCCTCGGCCTTCTCTACACGCCGACCGCGATGATCGTGGCGCAGACGATCCTGATCACCCCGATCGTCATCGCCCTCTCCCGCCAGGCGCTCGAGGCGCTGCATGGCGAGTACGCGGAACAGTTCCGCTCCCTCTGCCTCAGCCGCCGCCAGGTCGTGGGCGCGCTGGTATGGGACGGGCGGCTGGCTCTCCTCACCGTCGCCCTCGCAGGCTTTGGCCGGGCGATCGCAGAGGTTGGCGCGGTGATCGTGGTCGGCGGCAATATCGACCATCTGACGCGGGTCATGACCACGGCCATCGCGCTCGAGACCTCGAAGGGTGATCTCGCGATGGCTCTCGCCCTCGGCATCGTCCTCCTCGTGCTGGCGCTTGCGGTCAACGCGCTCGTGCTCTCGGCGCGCCAAACCGTCGAGCGGCATGCCTATGCGTGATCTTGCCGGACATCTCGACGCCGCCCCCGCGCTACCCTGCAGGGTCGAGGGCCTCTATCTCGAGGCGGGCGGCCGGCAGGTGCTGCGAGGTGTCGAGCTGACCCTCGCCGAGCCCGGCATCACCGTGCTGATGGGGGCGAACGGGGCGGGAAAGAGCCTGCTTCTGAGGGCCTTGCACGGCCTTGTCGATGCTCGCCGGGGGCGGGTCACCTGGGGCGGGCGCATGCTCTCCACGGCGACACGACGGGAACAGGCGATGGTCTTTCAGCGACCCGTCCTGCTGCGTCGAACGGTGGCGGCGAATATCGATTTTGTGCTCCGCGCGCGGGGCGGTGCTTCGGCGGCACGGCGCGATGCGCTCCTCGCCCATGTCGGGCTCGGAGATCGCGCTGACCAGCCAGCCCGGGCGCTCTCCGGAGGGGAACAGCAGCGCCTGGCGCTTGCCCGTGCGCTCGCGACCGATCCTGCGGTGATGCTGCTCGACGAGCCGACGGCGAACCTCGACCCGGGCTCCACGGCGCTCATCGAACACATCGTGCGATCGGCGCGGGAAGACGGGGTCAAGATCGTCCTCGTGACCCATGATATCGGGCAAGCCCGCCGCCTCGCCGACGATGTGGTCTTTCTGCACGAAGGGTGCCTCGCGGAACACAGCCCTGCCGCCCGGTTCTTCGAGGAGCCCGCCTCGGCCATGGCGCGGGCCTATCTTGCGGGCCGCCTCCTCGTCCCGACGCAATGAAGGGAACTGCGTGATGAACCGCTTCGCCGATGCCCTGACTGTGGCGCTCTGCGCCCTTGCCGCCATTGCGGCGGCGACGCCAGCTCTGGCTGGATCGATCATCGTGCAGTCAACCACATCGACCGCGAATTCCGGGCTCTACGATTTTCTGCTTCCCGAGTTCGAGGCGGCAACGGGTATCCGTGTCCATGTGGTTGCGGTCGGCACCGGTCAGGCCATTCGCAATGCCCGGAACTGCGATGGCGATGTCTTGCTCGTCCACGCGAAGGCGGCTGAAGAGGCGTTCGTCGCGGCGGGGTTCGGCACGCGGCGCGAAAACCTGATGTACAATGACTTCGTGCTCGTGGGGCCGGCAGCCGATCCTGCCGGTCTGCGGGGGCAGACCGATATGCGCGCGGCGCTTGGCCTGATCGCGGATGCGCGAACGCCCTTCGCCTCCCGCGGCGACGATAGCGGCACGCACAAGAAGGAACGCGCGCTCTGGCAGGAGGCCGGCCTCGACCCCGCCGCCGCATCCGGTACCTGGTACCGCGAGACGGGGTCCGGCATGGGCGCGACCCTCAACATCGCGGCAGGCATGGGGGCCTACACGCTCACCGACCGGGCGACCTGGATCAGCTTCCGGAACAAGGGCGATCTTGAGATTGTGCTGGAGGGCGACGGGGCGCTCTTCAATCAGTATGGCGTGATCCCCGTGAGCGCCGACAAGTGCCCCGATGTGAAGGCCGCCGAGGCTCAGGCTTTCGCGGACTGGCTGCTCTCGCCCGCGGGACAGGAGATGATCGGTGCCTACCGCCTCGACGATCAGCAGCTCTTCTTTCCGAATGCGGGCTCCTGAGACGATGATGGATGGCAGCGGCGCACCGGCGTTTCTGACAACCAAAGAGATGGCAACGCTTCTGCGTGTGAAGGAGCGGCGCGTCTACGACCTCGCCGCCGCGGGCGAGGTGCCGTGTTCGCGGGTGACGGGCAAGCTGCTCTTCCCGCGGCATGCGGTTGAGACCTGGCTCGCGGCGTCGCTGGATGGGCCTGGCCCGCGGCTTGCGCGCCCCATGGTTATGCTGGGCAGTCATGATCCGCTGCTTGAATGGGCGCTCCAGCAGTCGGGCGCCGCGATCCCGAGCTTCTTCGACGGGAGCGAGGACGGGTTGGCGCGCTTCGCGGCACGCGAAGGGGCAGCGACGGCGCTCCATATCCTCGATCCGGAAACGGACAGTTGGAACCTGCATGCCGTGTCGGCGATGGGACGGGGGGACGGGGCTGTGCTCATCTCCTTCTGCCGCCGCCGGCGGGGGCTGATGCTGCGGCGGGACGAGAAGCGGCGGCCGCGCAACCTGGGCGAGATGGCGGACTGGCCCTTCGTGCGGCGCCAGCCCGGATCGGGTGCCGAGTTCCTGCTTCGGCATCTGGCGGCAAAGGCGGAGCTTGACGCGCAGGCGCTGCCGGCTGCGCTCGTCGCGCGCAGCGAGGCCGAAGCGGCACTTGCCATCGCGGAGGGGCGGGCGCATGCAGCACTCGGCCTTGAAGCGCTGGCAAAGCGGCATGGCCTGATCTTCGTGCCACTCCTGGAAGAGCCGCTCGATCTGCTCATCGACCGCCAGGCCTATTTCGAGCCGGGGATGCAGCGCTTCCTGAGCTTCTGCCGGGGCTTCAGTTTCGCGAAGGAGGCTGGCCGATTACCCGGCTACAAGGCGAATGCCGTTGGCCAGGTGCGCTGGAACAGCCCGTAGAGGGCGCCTCAGAAGCCGATCGCAAGCCCGTCCTTTCGCGGATCGGACCCGCCAGCATAGCCGCCCTCGACGAGACGCTGGATGAGTTGGGCGCCGCCGAAGCCGAAGGCGGCGTCGGGCGGATCGAAGTCGAGCTTGTGGCCGAGGGCTGTGAGGGCGTCTTCGGCAGCGCCGCGGAGGCCTGGCTCGCAGGTGACGCCGAGCCCTTGGGTGACGCGCCAGCGAGGGGCATCGGCGGCGGTTTGCACGTCCTGCCCCCAGAGGCTCGTGCGCAGGACCATCTGCAGGTGGCCCTGGGCCTGGATCGGCCCGCCCATGACGCCGAAGGACAGCCGCGGGCCGTGTGGCCCCATGAGAAAGCCTGGGATGATGGTGTGGAAGGGCCGTTTCCCTGGGCCGACACAGTTTGGATGGTCTGGATCGAGGACGAAGCCAGCGCCGCGGTTCTGGAGATGGATGCCGGTACCCGGCACGACGACGCCGGAGCCGAAACCCGCATAGTTCGACTGGATGAAGGAGACCATCATGCCATCGGCATCGGCCGCAGCGAGGTAGACGGTGCCGCCCTGTTTCGGCGCTCCGGCACCGAAATCCTGCGCCTTCTCGGGCGAGATCAGGGCGGCTCGGCCGGCGAGATAACCGGGATCGAGCAGCGCCTCGGCGGGCATGGCCATGGCGGCGGGGTCGGCCAGATGAGCCTCGGCATCGCGAAGGGCGAGCTTCATCGCCTCGATCATGAGGTGGAGCGCCCGCGGATCGTCCGGCCCGTAGTCCC